>JANNTQ010000235.1:0-18165 GCA_031394435.1 Betaproteobacteria bacterium | reverse complement strand
AAATGGGTTCGAGCGCGGCGCAGGTGGCCAAGCTGATGCGCGCGGACACGGATCTAGCGTGCCGCTATCGGAAGGTGTTCGGCGCGCCGTTGCCGGACGACGACAGGCTGCTGGTGGACGTGGCCAAGGCGCTGGCGGCATTCCAGGAGACGCTCGTGAGCGGTCGCACGGCGTTCGATGAGTTCCGCGACGCGCTGCTGCGCCAGGACGCAGCCGGCATCGCAAAGTACCCTGAGCCGGCGAAGCGCGGCCTGCACATTTTCATCGGCAGGGGCTCTTGCAACACCTGCCACGCGGGAGCGGCGTTCACCAACGGCGAGTTCCACGACACGGGGATTCCGTTCTTCATCGAGCCGGGCAGGGTGGACCCGGGGCGGCACGAGGGGATCAAGAAGCTGCTCTCGAGCCGCTACAACCTGCTCGGGCCCCACAACGACGATCCCATGCGCGCGAGCGCGACCGGCACGCGGCACATTGTGCTCGAGCATCGAAATTTCGGGGAATTCAAGACGCCCTCGTTGAGGAACCTCGCGCTGACGGCGCCTTACATGCACAACGGCAGGCTTGCGACGCTGCGCGACGTGGTGAACCACTACTCGAACATCAGCGCGGACCGGCTGCACTCGGACGGCGAGGCGATCCTCAGGCCGCTGCAGCTATCGGAGCAGGAGACGCAGGACCTGGTGGCGTTCCTCGACAGCCTGCAGGATGGCGGCGGCAACTACCGCCGCAAGCCCTTCGCCGCGGACTGCCGCTGAGCGCGCGCGCTCAGCCGAGCGCCTGCACCGGGACGAACACCGTGACCGAGGGCAGCGCTGCGATCTGCAAATGGACGTCCCAGAAGTAGTAGTGCAGATAGGCGCCCACCAGCGCGCTCAGCGCCAATGCCTGCTTCGCGAGCGGAGGCCGTGCACCCGCGCGCCGGGCGGTGGATGCGTAGCGCGCGAGCAGCGCGCGGTAGCGTGGCCTGGCATCGAAAGTGCGCAGCGAGTGGCGCAGGAGGATGAACTCGCAAACGGCGGCGATCATCAGCACGGCGCTTTCGGCTTCGGAGAGCGGTCGCTCCAGGAACAGCAGCACTACGGCGATGCCGATGCATGACCAGAGCGGGATCGCGATCAGCAGGCCAAGCAACAGTCCGTGATCCCGCTCGCCGTGGCCGGCCGCGTCCTGATGCAGTCTCTGTCCTCTCGCCATAGGTGGATGCTATGTGGCCATGGCAAATTTGGCCGCCGAACATCTCACACTGTTTCACCGAAAAAACGCAGTCACTGTCGTGCATGGGCGACGGCGGCGCGCGCGGTGTGTTTCGTTCCGTGAACTGCGTCACCCGATGCTTGCTCGGGTGCAGAACAGCGAGGAAATCTGGTGGGTCGTACTGGGATCGAACCAGTGGCCCCTGCTGTGTGAGAGCAGTGCTCTACCGCTGAGCTAACGACCCTGCCGGAGAGGGCCGGATTCTACGTGTTCTCGTGCGCTGCGGGCAACCCGCCGCGCTCGAAAAACCCGTGCAGCAGGCCTCCTGCGATCATCGCCTCGACGAACGCAAAGGCCTCGAGGTTCAGATTGGACAGCGCCGTGAGCGCGGGGCCCGGGCAGTAGCCGCCGATTCCCCAGCCGATGCCGAAGATCGCCGCACCGAGCACCAGCGGCTGGTCGATGGCCTTGCGCTCCGGCACGACGAAGCGCCCGCCCAGCAGCGGCGCCGGCCGCTTGAGCACCACCGGATGGAAAAACGCCGCGGTCACCGCCACCGCGCCGCCCATCACCAGCAGCAGGCTCGGGTCCCAATTGCCGGTGACATCGAGGAAGTCGAGCACTTTGCGCGGGTTTGCCATGCCCGAGAGCCACAGGCCGGCGCCGAAAAGGAGGCCGGCGCCGAAAACAGAGAGGTGGCCGATCACGATGCGACTCCGAGGACGTGGCGCACGACATAGACTGCGATCGCGCCCGTCAGCATGAACGTGACGACCGCCAGCAGCGCGCGCAGCGAGAGCCTGCCCAGACCGCACACGCCATGCCCGCTGGTGCAGCCGTTGCCCATGCGCGTGCCGTAGCCGACCAGCAGGCCTGAGGCGATCACCCAACCGAGGCCGAAGCCTTCGCGGGGCGCGGGCGCGAGGCCCAGCGCGTGCCAGAGAAGGCCGGCAGCGACGAGCCCGGCGATGAACCAGGCGCGCCAGGCGGCGTCGCCCGGCAAGCGCGCGGCGAGGCCGTGCAGGATGCCGGCGATCCCGGCAATGCGGCCGTTCGCCGCGAGCAGCCACACGCTCGCCACGCCGATCAGCAGGCCGCCAGCAAGGGCAGAGACAGGAGTAAAGTTTTCCATCGTTCGCAGCCGCTA
Organism: Betaproteobacteria bacterium; assembly: GCA_031394435.1. Lineage (GTDB taxonomy): Bacteria > Pseudomonadota > Gammaproteobacteria > Burkholderiales > SG8-39 > JAABQT01. Next base: position 15,821 of record JANNTQ010000235.1, on the reverse strand, counting down.
CTATACGGCCATGCTCCAGTTCCGCCAGTTGTTCGACCCGCAATCGTCCACCTATACCTATCTCCTGGGAGATGCCGCTTCACGGCAGGCCCTGCTCATCGACACGGTGTTCGAGCAGGCAAGGCGCGACGTGGCGCTGGTCGAGGAATTGGGGCTGAAGCTGCTATGCACGCTCGAGACGCACGTGCACGCCGACCACGTCACCGGCGCTTGGCTGCTGAAGGAGCGCCTGGGCAGCCGCATCGCGCTGGCGGCGCAGAGCGGCGCAGTCGGCGCGGACCGGTATCTCAAGGCCGGCGAGCGCCTCGAATTCGGCAAGCGCCACCTGGAGGTGCGCGCCACGCCGGGGCACACCAACGGCTGCCTCACTTTCGTGCTCGACGACCGCTCGATGGCTTTCACCGGCGACGCCGTGCTGATCCGCGGTTGCGGCCGCACCGATTTCCAGCAAGGCAGCGCAAGCACCTTGTTTCGCTCAGTACGCGAGCAGGTTTTCTCGCTGCCCGAGCACTGCCTGATCTACCCGGCGCACGACTACCGCGGGCTTACGGCTTCCAGCGTGGGCGAGGAGAAGCTCTACAACCCGCGCCTGGCTGAAAGCGTGGGCGAGCAGGACTTCATCGGCTACATGGAGAACCTCGGCCTCTCGCATCCCAAACAGATGGATGCGGCGGTGCCGGCCAACCTGAAGTGCGGCAAGCCGGCGGTGGAGCATGCATTCGCGGACGAACCGGTTTGGGCGCCGCTCACCTACACCTTCGCCGGGATCTGGGAACTGCAGCCCGACTGGCTGGAGGAGCACCGCCGCGAAGTGCAGGTGGTGGACGTGCGCGAGCCGGAGGAGTACATCGGGCCGCTCGGCCACATCGAAGGCGCGCGCCTGGTGCCGCTAGGCACGCTCACCGCGCGCGCAAAGGAATTGGACGCCGCGCAGCCGATCGTCACCGTGTGCCGCTCGGGCGCGCGCTCGGCGCAGGCTACCGTGCTGCTGCGCAAGGCCGGCTTCGCCAAGGTCGCCAACCTCTCCGGCGGCATGATGCGCTGGCGCGCCCAGCGCCTGCCCGTCGAGGGCGGCATGGAATAAGTAGGCTCAGACCCCATTTTCCAATGACCGTGCGCACGCGCTTCGCTCCCAGTCCCACGGGTTTCCTGCACATCGGCGGCGCGCGCACCGCGCTTTTTTCCTGGGCCTATGCGCGCCGCCACGGCGGCAAGTTCGTCCTGCGCGTCGAGGACACGGACCTGGATCGTTCGACGCAAGACTCGGTCGGCTCAATCCTCGACAGCATGAAGTGGCTCGGCATCGACTGGGACGAGGGACCGTTGTTCCAGATGCAGCGCCTCGCGCGCTACCTGGAAGTTGCCGAGAAGCTCATTGCGTCGGGCCACGCTTACCGCTGCTGGGCGACGAAGGAAGAGCTCGACGTCATGCGCGAGTCGCAGCGCGCACGCGGCGAGAAGCCGCGCTACGACGGGCGCTGGTGGCCCGTGCGCGCGAAAGCCGCCGGACTCGTGCCGCCCGCTGACCGGCCGCCGGTGATCCGTTTCCGTACGCCCGAGGAGGGCTCGGTTGGCTGGAACGACCTGGTGAAGGGCCCGATCGAGTTTCCCAACGCGGAACTCGATGACTTGGTGCTGCTGCGCGCAGACGGCGTGCCCACCTACAACTTCGGCGTGGTGGTGGACGACCTGGACATGGACATTACGCACGTGATCCGCGGCGACGACCATGTGAGCAACACGCCGCGACAGATCCACATCTTTCGCGCCCTGGGGGAAAAGCTCCCCGAGTTCGCCCACCTGCCGATGATCCTCGGTGCGGACGGCGAGCGGCTCTCCAAGCGCCACGGCGCGGTGAGCGTGACGCAGTACCGCGACGAGGGCTTCCTGCCGGAGGCGCTGGTGAACTACCTTGCGCGCCTGGGCTGGTCGCACGGGGACGCGGAGATATTCTCCATGGCGCAGTTCGTCGAGTGGTTCGACCTGCGCCATGTCAGCCGCTCGCCGGCCAGGTTCGACGTCGAGAAGCTCGCTTGGCTCAACCAGCAGTACCTCAAGGCGGCCGATGACCAGCGCCTCGCGCGCCTGGTGACACCGCTGCTGATGGATGGCGACGGCCCGCCGCTCGAGCGCGTGGTCGCGCTGCTCAAGGAGCGCGCCACCTCGGTCAACGATCTTGCCGCGCAGGCGGCGATGTTCTACGCCGACCCGGGCGTGCAGCCGGCGCCGGCCGAGGTGATGCCGGCGCTCGCGGCGCTCAAGCGCGCGCTGGAGGCGCTCGCCTGGGAGCGCAAGGCGCTCGGCGCGGCGGTGCAGGCGGCGGCGAAGGCGCACAATCTCAAGATGCCTCAGCTCGCCATGCCGCTGCGGCGCGTCCTCACCGGCCGCGAGCAGACGCCGTCGATTGACGCCGTGCTTGAATTACTGGGGCGCGAAACGGTGCTCGCGCGGCTGTCGAGGTCGCTGCAATGAAAGCGCTCGTTGCCTTGGCATTGAGCCTGGCCTGTTGCAGCACGCTGGCGCAACAGCTCGAGCCGGGCGAATGGGATTTCGCCACCACCGTGACTGCACCCGGCCTGCCCAGGCCGACCTCCACCGGCAGCCGCACCTGCATCACGAAAGAGCAGTCCAGGGACCCGACACGTTGGGGCAGCAATCCGCAGCAGCCTGCGGACTGCCGCGTGACGACGCTGAAGCTCGGCCCGGATTCCTTGTCCTGGGAGATGGAGTGCCCGGGTTCTGGAATGCGCGGCGCGGGCAAGGCGCGCCTTGGCCGCGGCAGCATGGAGAGCGAAGTGCGGCTGGGTTCGCCGGTCGGCGGCGTCGATCTGCGCATGAAGACTTCCGGCCGACGCCTCGGCCCCTGCAACCCTTAGCGGTGGGCTATAATCCGCGCCCTCGGTCGGGGGTATAGCTCAGCTGGGAGAGCGCTTGCATGGCATGCAAGAGGTCACCGGTTCGATCCCGGTTACCTCCACCAGACCCGACTCGAAACGTGTTCCGAGTCCCCATCGTCTAGAGGCCTAGGACATCGCCCTTTCACGGCGGTAACCGGGGTTCGAATCCCCGTGGGGACGCCAGGTCTTTGGCGGCTGCAAGAGACCTTACGGTTTGCGACAATCTTCCCGCATCGAGCCCGCCATGGCCAATCAGCGCACACCGTTCGACAGCATTGAAGGAACTCTCGAGTACGTTGGCCTGCTGCGCGAGGCAATCCAGAAAGCCAAGAAAGCCGCGGAGGCGGAGGCTATGCTCGCGAGTGCCGAAGGCGCGGCGCGGCGGCTCGAAGCGTTGCAACTTGTCGCCTACAAGCTGGATCGACTCGCCTGGCACTTCGATGGGAGCCGCCGGCTCCTAAACGACCTGCGTACACTTAAACGTCTGTTGCTGGGTGAACGGCGCGGCTCCCCGGATGAAGGCGGACCCTAGCTCCCCAATGCGACCCCGGCAATCGGCCGGCGGAGCTGGTATATATAGGTCCCAGATCCCCGTGGGGACGATGGATGGCCCACTATCCTCTGAATTTGGAGTACCGGTGAGAACCCGCACACTTGTGCTTGGTCTCGCGACTCCAAGTCCGTTTAGCGGTGATGTCTTGATTCCATTACAGACAATACAATCAGCAGTTAGTGGCGACCCTCCTCAGACGCGGGAGTGCTGGTCCTGTAGTTTTGCCAGAACAGCAGTTTCCGGATGGGTTCACGTCACGGGAGACCTCTCCAGTTTCCCCAGTTACCCCCCTTTCTCCTCCGTCACGCCAATCCCCGAACCCAAAACCTACGCCATGATGCTTGCTGGTCTTGGCCTGATGGTTTTCTGGGGGCGCCGCAGGAAGCAGAAACTGACTGCTGCCTGACCTAGGCTGACAGAGACTTCACGACGGGGGCTTCGGCTCCCGTTTTCACTTGGCAATCGGCGTCAGGCGTTCCGGACGAAATCTACTCCGGTGAGTCGCATGCGGCCCCGTCGCTTTACGAATGCGCTGGAGTATCGCTATTGCCAGAGGTGATTTTGAGAAGGCGGCATGGACAATGGTGGCAGTCTAGCTCGACGTCGTATCCGGCACGAAGTTTTCCCACCCAAGGCAAATGTTAGTGAACATGGTATCGCCGTCATTGGACGTCTCCAGCAGAAGCATTGAGGGTATTCGAAAATGGCGCGGATCGAACTCTCCTTTGATGTGGATGCGGACCTTTGCGGCTTCTGATCGAATTCGCTCGATGTCTGCTGCTGTCATCGGTATGGTGAATGTCGCGAGCCAAACTTGATTGCCATTTCGGTGCAGCATCGGGCCAACTAGGCGAGTGCCCGGCGGCATATGCTTGAGTAGCTCATCAGCCTTTGCCGAGCCAGAAAACAGTAGCGCGAAATCTCGCCACAACCCAGGGGCAAGACTGTCGAATAGAAACGTCTCGCTGGAGCTGTGGTCCTCTGCCAGCCTCAGCGGTTTCGGCGGTGCAACACCGGCGAAGCACACCCTTGGACCAAGGCTCAAATTTCTGTTGATGACCCGAGGCCCTTGGACTGGAACCCGAGTATGGCCTACGGTAAAGCCCCAGTTGCCGCTGCTATGGAGGCTTGCTTTCGAGACGCCCGTCCAAGTCCGACCCGCTAGATAGGTTTCGTTCCCCTGCACCCAGAGACGCCATTGTGGAAAGCTCAGGTCCGCTGTGTCGCGGCAACCGAAGCGAATTATTTTCCCCCGCGGCCGCTGGACCATGGCGCAGCCTACTCCGCTGAATCTACTCCGCTAGGCGGCGCCGCAGAACACAGAAAACCAACCCCAGCCTGGTTGCCGACACCAGGCTGTCGTAGCACTTGGCGGGTAGCTCCGTTCGGCGCATGCCCGCCCCCGCATGGCCCGAACGCCTCAAAAAGCGGTGTCCTTGGAGGTCGAAAATGCCCCGGCTAAGCCGCGCGACAGAACTACCCCCCGAGATCGCGCCTAGGACACCAGCAAGGGCCCTAGGGCCGGGTAACTAGGCCGCTTTTTTGATCTCGCCGAAGGGTATCTCTACCGATGCCGCGAATGCATCGGTTCCATGTGGGGACGCCATGAAGCGAGAAGCTGACGCGGCAGGCGGCAGCCGCCTGGTGATACGCTCATGGGCGTAAACGTCCACGATCGAAGTCTGCGGAGCACTGACCCAACATGGCGGAACATTTCTTGGTCACCGGCGCGCTGGGCTGCATCGGTGCATGGACGGTCAAACGGCTGGTGGATGAAGGCGTGCCGGTGTGGACTTACGATCTGCCCGGCGAACCGCGGCGGTTGCGGCTCATCATGGGCGACGACGCGCTGGCCAAGGTCCGCTTCGTAGACGGCGATATCACCGACTTTAGTACGTTCGATAGGACCGTCGCCGACCATGGCATCACCCATGTCGTGCACCTGGCCGCGTTCCAGGTGCCGTTCGTCAAGGCCGATCCCTTGCAAGGCCTCAAGGTGAACATGCTTGGCAGCGCGGTCGTGCTGGAGACGTTGCGCAAGCACAAGGACCAGATCAAGGGCTACGTGTACGCCAGTTCGACTGCGGTATACGGGCCGCCGAACCTATACCCGCCCGGATCGCTAGCGCACGATGCGCCGCCGATTCCGATGAACCTCTATGGCGTGCACAAGCAGGCCGGTGAAGGCATGGCCCGCATCTATTGGCAGGATTACGGCGTCGGCAGCATCGGTCTGCGGCCGTGCGTGGTGTACGGTCCGGGACGCGATCAAGGCATGACCTCCACCCCGACCAAGGCCATGCTGGCGGCTGCGGCCGGGCGCAGCTACCGCATCTCGTTCAGCGATACCCTGGTTTACCAGTACGCCGATGACGCCGCCCGCGCCTTCATTCGGGCCGCGCGCACTGGCAATCAACGGGCGTCGGTCTACAACCTGGGCGGTACGTCAGCCTCAGTGGCCGAAGTAGTGCGGGCCATCGAAACCGCCGCGCCGGAGGCAAAGGGCATGATTACGGTGAACCCGGTGCAGATCGGCGTCACGCCGGAGATTGACAGCAGCGAACTGGAGAGGGCCATCGGCAAAGTTCAGTGGATTGCGCTGCACGAAGGCGTGCGGCAGACGATCGCCACGCTGCGGGCCGGCATCCAGGCCGGCAAGCTGGACGTGGACCGGATCCTGGCTGCGTAACGGAGCCGCGCAGCTAATTTTCGCCAATAATCGCTCGCGACGCGACAAAGGCGCGAACCGCAGGCCTACCGTACCCCCCCGACGGTGGTGGCAAGCGGACATGCAAGGTTTAGTTTCCCGCCCGGGACGTCCGCAAGTATGCTGCGCTCCAATCGACGACAGGATCCTTCAATGGACAAGCTCGACCTCACCATCCGCAACGGCAGCGTGGCGACTGCCGCCGAGACGACGCGTTGCGACATCGGCATCGTCGGCGAGAAGGTCGTCGCGATCGCGGATCACCTTGCAGCAGGTGCCCGCGACATCGATGCCGGGGGCCGTTATGTCCTTCCGGGCGGCATCGATAGCCATTGCCATATCGAGCAGCTCTCCGGCATGGGCATCATGTCCGCGGACGACTTCTACAGCGGCACGGTGTCCGCTGCGTTCGGGGGCACGACCACCATCATCCCGTTCGCCGCGCAGCATCGCGGCACCTCCGTCACGACAACCGTTGCCGACTACCACGAACGCGCGCGCAGCAAGGCCGTCATCGACTACGGGTTCCACCTGATCATTGGCGAACCAACTGACAAGGTGCTGCACGAAGAGCTTCCGGCCGCGATCAAAGGCGGCATCACCTCATTCAAGGTCTACATGACCTATCCGAAGTGGCGGCTCGAGGACTACCAGCTGCTCGAGGTCCTGAGCGTCGCCGATCGCGAAGGCGCGCTGGTGATGGTGCATGCCGAGAACGACGACATGATCCGCTGGATCGCCAAGCGCCTGATCGAGCGCGGGCATGGGGCGCCGAAGTTTCACGGTGTCGCACATCACGCGCTCGCCGAGGCCGAGGCGACCCATCGCATCATTGCGCTGTCACGATTGCTGAGCGTGCCGGTGTTGATTGTCCATGTGTCGAGCCCGGAGGCGACGAACACGATTCGCGCCGCACAAACCCTGGGCGCGAGAATCTACGCGGAGACCTGCCCCCAGTACCTCGTGCTCACCGCCGACGACATGGATCGCCCCGGCGTCGAAGGAGCCAAGTGGTGCTGCAGTCCGCCGCTGCGCGACAAGGCGGCGCAGGAGGCGATCTGGGCCGGACTTGGCAACGGCACTTTCCAGGTCTATTCCTCCGATCACGCGCCGTACCGGTTTGATGAGACCGCGAAGATTCCGCACGGCGATCAAACCACGTTCAAGGAGATGGCCAACGGCGTGCCCGGCATCGAGATGCGCCTGCCGATTCTCTTTTCCGAAGGCGTGCTGAAGGGACGGCTCGGCATCAATCAGTTCGTCGCGCTCACCGCGACCAATCATGCGCGCATCTACGGCCTGTACCCCCGCAAGGGCACGATCGGGGTCGGCTCCGATGCCGACATCGCGATCTGGAATCCGGAAATCGAAAAACGCATCGACTATTCGATGCTGCACGATGCGGTCGGCTACACGCCCTACGAGGGACATGTCTACAAGGGCTGGCCGGAGATCGTGCTAAGCCGTGGGCGCATCGTCGTCGAGAACGGCGAATTGAAAGCGGCACGTGGTTCGGGGCAGTATCTTGCGCGCGGCCGGCCCGGACCGGTGGCCGCAGCCGCCGCAGTAAAGATCGACGGTCCCGCCCGCCAACTCAGAAAACTCATCGGATAACGCCATGGCCAGACACCTCAGGATCGCCGCCGCGCAGCTCGGGCCGCTTCACAAGGCGGACTCCCGTGCCGTCGCAGTTTCCAGATTGAAGAATTTGCTGACAGAAGCGCACAGCATGGGAGCGAAGTTCGTCGTCTTTCCCGAACTCGCTTTCACCACGTTCTTTCCGCGCTGGTGGATGGAGCGCCAGGCCGAGGTCGATGCGAAGTACTTCGAGAAAAGCATGCCATCCCGGGAAACCCGGCCGCTGTTCGATGAAGCGAAGAAGCTCGGCATCGGTTTCTACATCGGCTACGCGGAGTTGACGCCCGAAGGACGGCGCTTCAATAGCGCGATCCTCGTCGGCCCCGATGGCTCCATTGTGGGCAAGTACCGCAAGGTGCATCTGCCCGGCCATGCCGAGCACAAGCCGAAGGCGGCGTTTCAGCACCTGGAGAAGAAATACTTCGAGGTCGGCGACCTCGGCTTTCGCGTCTGGCGCTACCTCGACACCATTACCGGCATGCTGATCTGCAACGACCGGCGCTGGCCCGAAGCGTTTCGCGTGCTGGCACTGCAGGGTGCCGAGATCGTAGCCCTTGGCTTCAACACGCCGACCGAGAACCTGCACTACGGCGAGCCGCCGGCGCTGCGCGTGCATCACCACCTGATCATGGCGCAATCGATGGCATTCCAGAACGCCACCTGGCTCATCGAGACCGCGAAGGCCGGTGCCGAGGACGGCTTCCGCATGTTCGGCCACTCGCTGATCGTCGCGCCAAGCGGGGAGATCGCGGTCAAGAGCCAGTCCGAGGAGGACGAGGTGATCTGCTACAACTGCGACATTGACCTCGCCGCCAACCTGAAGAAAACGATGTTCAATTTCGCCGCCCACCGCCGCCCCGAGCATTACCGCCTGATCGTCGATCGCGTGGGGGCGGAAGTCACGCCGGCCAACGACTGATGGACATCGAGCTCGCGAGCCTGCCCCGAATCGAGCGTTACAAGCTGATCATCGGCCTGGTGATCCCACGGCCGATCGGCTGGGTGTCCACATGGAACGAGAACGGCGTCGCCAACTGCGCGCCGTTCTCCTTCTTCAACGCGATCTCGGAAGACCCGCCGCTGTGCATCCTGAGCTTCAACCTGCGCTCCGACGGCGCGATGAAGCACAGCCTCAAGAACATCCGGCGCACCGGCGAGTACGTCGTCAACCTCGTCGACGAGTCGACCGCCAACGCGATGCACGTGTCGAGCTACGAAATTCCAGAAACCGAAAGCGAGTTCGCGAAGACCGGCCTGACGCCGGTGCCAGCGGTGATGGTGAAGCATCCACGGATCGGCGAAGCCGCGGCTTCATTCGAATGCAAGGTCGAACGCCGGATTTCATTCGGCCCCGAGCGCGAATTGGTGATCGGCGAAATCCTGTTCATTCATGCACGCGAGGGCATCATCGACCCGGTGACCAAGCGCATCTCGGAAGAACACTACCGCCCGGTCGGCCGCCTGTTCGCCAACCGCTACTGCACCACGCGCCAGCGCTTCAATCTGCCCGGAGAGTTGCCCGAGGATTTGTCCTAGTTTCCTGCCCAGTTCAGCCGCATGCGCCCGATCGCCATCGCGACCGCCGCCTGCGTCGGCTCGACCACCGGGATGCCGATCTCGTCCTGCAGCGGTTTGCGGTAGCGCGCCATGCCGGCGCAGCCCAGCACGACCACGTCCGCGCCGTGCTGGTCGCGCAGCGCCTTGCCGACCTCGACCATGCGGCCGAAGGTCTTTGTTTCGTCCGACAGCTCGGTGACGCCCAGACCCACCGGCAGTTCGCCCGCCAGCCGCTCGGTGACGCCGAGCGCGCCGACGTAACGCAGATGTCGCGGGATGGATTGCTTGAGGATGGCGATGACGCCAAATTTCTGGCCCAGCGTCAGCGCGGTGAGGATTCCGCACTCGGAGATGCCGAGCACCGGCTTCTTCGTCGCCTCGCGCAGCGCATGCAGCCCCGGGTCGCTGTAGCACGCGATCACGAACGCCGCATAGTCCTTCTCCTTGTCCCGAAGCAAACCCAGCAGGGGACCGACGACCCCATCCACATGCTGCTGCGTCTCGATCCCGGGCGGGCCTTCCTTCAGTGTCACGCAGTCGATGGCGGGGCCGCCCGGCATGCGCAGCGGCGCGCAGGCTTCGTCGATGCCACGCGTCACGGCCTCGGTCGAGTTGGGGTTGATGACGAGGACGCGTTCGGTCATGTCAGATGATACCTGCGACGATGATCCAGGTCCGGACCCTATCGGTTTGCAGAATTTTATCGGACAATGCCCGCTCCAACCTCCGACACAATGAAATCAAACATGGGAGCGCCTCTGATGATGCATCGCCGCCTTGCTGCGATCGTGGCCGCCGCGCTGTTACTGACGGGTTCCGCGCTGGCTCAAACCAACCTGCCGCCGCTGCGCACCGGCGTCGACGGCACTTTCGCCCCGCATGCCATGCCCAAACTGGGCGGCGGCACCGAAGGCTTCCAGATCGACCTGTTCACCGAGGCTGCCAGGCGCATGAAGCGCGAGATCACGATCGACAGCGTTAGTTTTTCCACCCTGATCCCGGGCATGCTCTCGGGCCGCTACGACTTCATTGCGGCGCCAACCACGGTGACCAAGGAGCGTGCCGAAAGCATGCTGTTCACCGCCGGCTATCTGTGGACCGCGTACCAGTTCGGCATCAAGAAGGGCTCCGCACCGATCAAGGACTGGTCCGACCTCAAGGGCAAGGTCGTCGCCGTCAACAAGGGCACGCCCTACGAGAACCTGAGCAAGGCTGAAGGCGCAAAGCACGGCTTCACCGTCCAGGCCTACGACACCCAGCCTGACGCGACGCAGGCCGTGCTCTCGGGCCGTGCCTACGCGACCCTCGGCGGCAACACGACCATCGTGTACGCCGCGAGCAAGAACCCGCAGTTCGCCGCCGACCTCGAACTCAGCAACACGCGCGCGCACTGGGCGGCGCCGTTCCCCAAGGGTAGCGTGGCGCTGCGCAACCAAATGCAGGACGTGCTCGATTGCATGAAAAAGGACGGCACCATCGCCAAGCTGTCGGAGAAATGGTTTGGGCGCGTCCCGGGTCCCGACGCCCTCGAGCGGGTGATCACGCCTGGCTACGGCGTGCCCGGCATGCCGGGCTACGACCCGACTCCGCACGAACAGAAGTGCGGTTGATTACCAGGGATGCCCGGTAAGCCCATCGTCGAGGCGCGCGGCGTCCACAAGCATTTCGGCGCCCATCATGTCCTAAAGGGCGTCGATCTCGTGCTGGCCGAGCGCGAGCTGGTGTTCGTCATCGGACCGTCGGGTTCGGGCAAGTCGACGTTGCTGCGCTGTCTCAACCGGCTCGAGGAGCCGTCCTCGGGCAGCGTGCTGGTCGACGGCGTCGACCTGCTCGATCCGCGCACCGACATCAACCATGCGCGTCAGCGCATTGGCATGGTGTTCCAGTCGTTCAACCTCTATCCGCACATGACGGCGCTCGGCAACGTCACGCTGGCGCTGCGCAAGGTGGCCGGCAAGTCGCGTAGCGAAGCGGACGCGCTCGGCCACGCGGCGCTGGCACGGGTGGGGCTCGCCGATCGCGCCGACCACACGCCCGGCCAGCTTTCGGGTGGCCAGCAGCAGCGCGTTGCCATCGCCCGCGCGATCGCGCTTGAGCCGCGGGTCATGCTGTTCGACGAGCCCACCAGCGCGCTCGATCCCGAGCTGGTCGGCTCAGTGCTGGGCGTGATGCGCGACCTGCGCGCGAGCGGCATGGCCATGATCGTGGTCAGCCACGAGATGGGCTTCGCGCGCAACGCTGCCGACCGCGTGGTGTTCATGGACGAGGGCGCGATCGTCGAGCAGGGCACGCCAGCCGAGATCTTCGAGTCGCCTGGTCACGAGCGCACGCGCGCTTTCATAGGCCAGATCCAGCGGCACTGAACGCCGGCACGCAATGTCCGACTGGAACCGCTTCCTCGACGCCTTCTTCAACGCCAAGGTGATGGCCAAGTACTTGCCGGACATCGCCTACGGCATGTTGGTCACCGTCGAACTGGCGGCGCTCGTCATCGTCAGCGGTCTCGTCACGGGACTGGCGCTCGCGCTGCTGCGCAGCCTGGGCTTGCGGCCCGTCAATCTGCTGATCGTCTTCATCGTCGATCTTTTCCGCGCCCTGCCGCCGCTGGTGATCATCGTCTTCATCTATTTCGGCCTGCCGGCCGTCGACGTTTCGCCCTCGGGCTTCGTCTCGACCTGGCTGTCGCTCACGCTGGTGTTGATGGCCTTCTCGGAGGAGATCTACTGGGCCGGCATCACCTCGATCGCCAAGGGGCAGTGGGAGGCGGCGCGCTCGACCGGCCTTTCCTATGGCCAGACCCTGATGAACGTGGTCCTGCCGCAGGCGCTCCGTCTCACCATCCCGCCGCTCACCAACCGCACCATCGCCATTACCAAGGGCACCGCGCTCGGCACCGTCGTAGCCGTGAGCGAGATCCTGGGCATGGCCTCCTCGGCGGTGTCCAACAGCTATAACCCGTCGCCGCTCACGTTGGGGGCGATCGCGTACCTGATCCTGTTTTTCCCCATGGTGGTCTTCGGCCGCTGGCTGGAGACTCGGATGGCCTGGAAGCGCTAGCCATGCTGCAGACCTTTCTCAACTTCGAGATCATCGGCGCTGCCTGGCGCATCATCCTAGCGGGGCTCGGCAATACCGTGCTGCTGTCGCTGGTGGTGGTGCCGCTCGGTCTGCTCGGCGGGCTGGGGCTCGCGATCATGGCCGGCGTGCGCACGCCTTGGGTGCGCTGGCCGCTGATGGCCTGGGTCGATTTCTTCCGCGCCTTTCCGCCGCTGGTACTGCTGATCTTCCTCTTTGCCGGCCTGCCGTTCGCCGGTGTGGAGTTGAGCGGCTTCGCTTGTGTCTGCATCGCCTTCTTCCTCAACACCGGCGCCTACTACGGCGAGATCCTGCGCGCCGGCATCGAATCCGTTCCGACGGGCCAGACCGAGGCCGCGCGCAGCACGGGCCTCGGCCGCCTGCAGACCATGCTGTTCGTGGTCCTGCCGCAGGCCGTGCGCAATGTGCTGCCAGACCTGCTCTCCAACACGCTCGAGGTGGTGAAGCTCACTTCGCTCGGCAGCGTCGTTGCCATGCCTGAGCTGCTGTTCCAGGCGCGGCAGGCGCAGAGCTTGACCTACAACCCCACGCCAATCGTGCTCGCCGCCCTCATCTACTTCTTGATGCTCTGGCCACTGGTGCGGCTGCTGAGCCGGCTCGAGAACCGAGCGCTCGCGGGGCGGGGGTAGGTGCGACGCGCGCCTGCCGCCACGCGCGAGTACTTGCGGCACTGAATGACAGGAATCTAAGCTGGCGATAACGTTAACGACACGTACCCTAGCCGACCACTGAGAGTGACCCGCCGCCGATAACGGACGTTCGACGGGCTTAGGCGCAGTTACCTGAAAGCAGGAGGACGAGGGGGCGGAGACCAGACCTGCATGGTGTCTACGCCGCTACTTTCCATTCCCACGGCAGCTGGAGCGCGTCAAGAACGGTTCCCCGTGGGGACGCCAATGCAATCAGACGCGCGCCGCCAGGCCCGGCGTCGGCCAAGGGCCTTCTGTGCGCCAGCGAACCGACGGCAGGCCCGGTCAGGAAGAACCTCGCCCGAGCGCGGATCTCACTGCGCAAAGGAGACCCCATGAACATCACATTAAGCCTTGCGCCCCTGGTATCGCTTGCTGCCGGGATCCTCGTCCTGATCGTGCCGCGCCTGCTGAACTACATCGTCGCGGCCTACCTCATCGTCGCCGGCATTCTCGGGCTGTTCGGCGACATCCGCCTGAGATGAAGACTGCACCAGCCGTTCGCTGGTGTTCGCTATCGAACAGACCGAGCGGCGGCGGGGGACGAGGATAGGTTCGGGTATTCGGCACCTCTCCCTCCTAGGCCGAATGCCTGCAACACCCAGCCCGGCGACGGCGATCCCGTCCCGGGCTTTTTCTTTCCCGGGCTCAGTTCCTCTGGTTGCCGGGCGCTGCCGGCGCTGCGAGCGGGCCCGCGCCGCCGATGAATATCAGCTGCTCTCCCAGGCGCCAGAGGACGGGGAGCTCTTCGCGGAATACGCCACTCGAGCCGTCGGCCATGCGCACTGTGTATCCGTAGACCATGAGGGCGCGAGGATCCGCGACGCCCGCCAGGATCTCCCGCTTCGACTCGATCCAGCCGCAATGCGGGCAACGCCGCTCGGCGCGGACCGTGGGCTCGACTTGCGCCGGCGGCGCATCCGCTCGCGCATCGATGCTGGTCCAGCCAGGAAGCAAGGCCACGCCGAACGCAATGCCGGCCGTGCCGAAGAGCACCACGAGGAACGGCGCGGAAAAAAAGCGATGGAAGCGCAATCGGTGCGTCAAGTTCAAAGGTTGCCCGTGAGCAACAGGACGAGCACCACGACTGCCACCAGGCCGAACACACCGCCCGGCCCGTAACCCCAACCACGGCTGTGCGGCCAGGTGGGAATCACTCCCAGTAGCGCCAGGACGATCACGATCAACAGTACCGCTCCCAATGTCATGCCCGTTCTCCTTCAAGAAAAAAAACCCGGAACGGGGGGGGCCGTTGCCGGGTCGGGTGCTTAGGTGTTAACCAGGAGAAGGAAACACACACCCGTCGCCATCATTCATCTTTCCCGCAGCGGGCTCTGTGCGCGAGCGCACAGAGGCAGCGGTCATTGATTCGAAGCGTCACAACGAAGACCACCTTGCGCTGACGCGCACACAAAAAAAGGCCGTCTCGCGACGGCCTTCCTTGCCTTGCTGTGCCTTACGGTTGTGTAATCGCATTCGATTGAAGAGTGACGTCAGTCTGTGCCAGCAGCCTGCCGAGCACCGATGCGCCAGTCGTGAGGTTGATCGCTGTTTTAGCCAGTACGATTCCCTCGAAGTGCGCGCCCGTTCCAATGCTCACAACGCCGAAGCTCTGCCAGAAGACGTTCCTGGCCAGTGCGCCGCCTGTCAGGGTCACAGTCGCAGTGTTGGCCAGGGTAAGACCTTGCGCTATCTGGAAGATCCAGACATCGTTTGGGCCACCCGAGAGAGTGACATTCGTGCTTATCAGAACGCCGGTGCCCCATTTGTAGAGGCCAGGCGCGATGGTCAGCCCGCTAATGTCTCCCGCGCCCAGTTCGGTAACAGGAGCAGGGTTAGTCCTTGCGGCGGCGTCGTTGTACGCGGTTTCCATGTCGAGTACCGCGTTGTCCACCAAGGTTTTGTCAGGCGCGGTACCCGCAAAACATGTTACATCGATCCCATCACCCGTATATGCCGCATCAACACCGTATATCGTTCCGCTTACTTCTGAACAGGACACGTTATTCATCGCAGCAGCAGTGATCGGACTGGAGCCAATGTTCCCGGTGATGGCAGAAGTGGGGACGTTCGTGATCCCTGATTTTGTCAGAATGACGAAAGTGCCGGCTGTTCCCATAGTCACAGGCGCTGGGCCTGTACCAGCGCCGCCTACGCCTCCGACTCCGCCAACGCCGCCGCCACCATCATTTCCGCCACCGCATCCGAGCATGAAACCGGTAAGGACCAACACCATCACCCACATCAGCAAATTGGAATCGCTTGAGTACTTGGTCATTTGCTTCTCCTTTTGTTTCGATTCGAACCTACGGCCAGGGGGCCATCGTTCGGATAACAGTTATCTTCCCTTTGCTCAGTCCGCACTGTGTGCTGTCGTACATTTGCAATAGTTATTTGGCCGGGACGCACTCTGTGCGCTGGCCCACAAAAGAAAAAGGACCCTCGCGGGTCCTTTCTCATTTCTCACTCGACAGCAATTTTACGAAAGCAGCTGTCTCAGCTTACTTTGACGCAAACGGTGCCAGCCCTGGTGCGGACTGCGATGCGCTGTCGCCGCTGATGCTGGCTCCAGTCGCCGTAACGGCGGTCTTCGCCAACGCTCGACCGACCAGGCTCGAACTTGTGCCGGTAAAGGTGACGGCCGATCCCGCGAGAATGTTTCCAAGGAACTGCGTATTGTCGAG
>JANNTQ010000239.1:0-13433 GCA_031394435.1 Betaproteobacteria bacterium | reverse complement strand
ACGATCGAGGCGCCCAGCTTGGTGAGAATCTCGGCGGTCATGCCCTGCGGCGAGCGGAACTTGACGCCTTTGAAGTCCTCCATCCTGTTGATCGGTTTCTTCGAAACGATGGACTCCACGCCCCACCAGCTCGCGCCGACTGGATAGACGTTGTACTTGGCATAGGCCTCGCGCAGCAACTGCAGGCCGCCACGGTGGTAGAACCACGCTTCCGCCTGCCAGGGATGCTGGTAGCCGAACACGAAGTCGCTGATAACGGCGAGACCGGCGTCCTTGCCGGTCCAGTAGCCCGGCCAGGATGCCTGCGCCTGCAACACCCCGGCGGTGACCGCATCGAGCGTCTCGAATGCGCCGGTCACCGCGCCCGCGGCAAAGGGCTGAATCACCAGCCGGCCGTTCGAAGCGGCCTTGACGCGGTCGCAGAAATCCACGAAGCACTTATGGGTCAGTTCCGCGGCGCTCCATAGCGTCTGCGCGCGCCAGGTCGTGACCTGCTGCGCCCTCACGATCGCAGGCGCGCCGGCAATCGCTCCGCCCGCGCCCACGAGGGCAGCCGTTCTCAGAAACTTCCTTCTGGATGTCGTCATTGCCTGTCTCCCCTGGGGAACGCTCCCCTGAGGGAATCCTCGTCCCGTTGGGGTGCGGCAGTCAAGCCCTCGCCCGCAATCAAGCGTCGCAAGGCAATTGTGGCAGTGCACGCCGACCGTATATCATCCGCAGGAGATCGAACGATGCCAAAACTGCTATCCAATGAGGCGATCGCTGCCTGCCGGCGCGACGGCTTCTACTCCCCGATTCGCGTGATGTCCGCCGAGGATGCGCGCAGGTACCGTAGCGCGCTCGAGGCGCACGAGGCAAAGACTGGCCAGCCGCTGCAGGGAAACTGGCGGCACAAGATGCACCTGCTGTTTACCTGGGCGGACGAGCTGGTGCACCATCCGAGGATCCTCGACGCGGTCGAGGATGTCATTGGACCGGATATCCTGTGCTGGACCACCAATTTCTTCATCAAGGAGGCGCGCAGCCCCGGGTTCGTTTCGTGGCACCAGGACTCCACCTACTGGGGACTG
This sequence comes from Betaproteobacteria bacterium, assembly GCA_031394435.1. Taxonomy (GTDB): domain Bacteria; phylum Pseudomonadota; class Gammaproteobacteria; order Burkholderiales; family SG8-39; genus JAABQT01. The sequence goes on along the minus strand of JANNTQ010000239.1, from coordinate 12,363 downwards.
GAACCCGACGACGTGGTCACCGCCTGGGTTGCGTTCACGGAGGTCACGCGCGAGAACGGCTACATGCAGGTGATCCCCGGCAGCCACAAGATCGACCAGTTGCCGCACGTAGACACGTTTCACAAGGACAATCTTCTTTCCCGCGGACAGGAAATTGCGGTCGAAGTGGACAAAACCAAGGCGGTGGGCCTCGCGATGGGCGCCGGGGAAATGTCCCTGCACCACATCAAGCTGGTGCACGGTTCGGACGCCAACCGCACCGATGACCGCCGCATCGGCTTCTCCATCCGCTACATCCCGACCTACGTGCGCCAGACCAAGGTGCGTGATTCGGCAACACTCGTGCGCGGCACCGACCAGCACCGCCATTTCGACTACGAGCCACGGCCACAGGCGGATCTCGACCCGGCTGCGCTCGCCGCGCATGCCGATGCAGTTGCGCGCCAGGTGAAGGCGCTCTATCAGGGCACGGACAAGTCCGCTTTCCGCGCCTGAGCGTGGCGCTGCACCCGGGGAGAGGATGATGGCCGAAGAACGCAAGAAACTCACCGTGCCCGACCTGGCGCTGCGCAAGAAGGCGGGCGACAAGGTGGTCATGGCCTCGATTCCGGACTATCCCTCGGCGGTCTGGGCAGAGCGGGCGGGTATCGATATCGCGGCCGTGGGCGACAGCCTCGGCATGGTCAGCTACGGATTTGCCAACACGCTGCCGGTGACGATCGACATGATGATTGCGCATGCACAGGCGGTGCGCCGCGGCGCGCCAAATTGCATGATTTTGGTCGCGATGACCTACGGCAGTTACGCCACGCCCGAATCCGGTGTGGCGAACGCGCTGCGCCTGATGAAGGAGGGCGGCGCCGACATCGTGAAGATGCAGGGCGGAAAACAGAAGGCGCATGTCATCCGCGCCATCGCCGACGCTGGTGTGCCGGTCATGAGCCATGTCGGCATGTGTCCCCATTTCGTGCACCAGTACGGCGGTTTCAAGCTGCAGGGCCGCACCGCGACCGAGGCGATGCGCATCATCGAGGACGGCATCGCCATCGAGGAAGCCGGGGCGATCGGCTTTGAGATCGAGGCGGTGCCCGCGCCGGTGGCCAAGGCGGTCGACGATGCGGTGAAGATCTTCACCTTCGGCATCGGCGCCGGCAGCGCAAGCTGCGGCCAGTTGCTGCTCGCGTTCGACCTCCTCGGTGTATTCGACCAGTTCAAGCCGAAATTCACCAAGCGCTATGCCCAGATCTCGGAGATCGCGGTGGACGCGTTGCGGCGCTACGCGGCCGAAGTGCGCGAGGGAAAATTTCCCGACGCCGATCACTCCTATGGCATGAAACCGGAGGAGCAGGAGCAGCTCGCGAAGCTCATTGCCCAGCGCCAGCACTGAAGCGCGGATAAACGCGGCTGACGTTGCCCGAGTAGATTTTCTCGCGCTCCGCGGCGCTGAGCCAGCCGACGGCGTCGATGTAGCGCCTGGTGTCGTCGTAGTAGTGGCCGGTCTCCGGGTCGATGCCGCGCACCGCGCCCACGATTTCGGAGGCGAACAGGATGTTGTCCGCCGGGATGACCTTGAGCAGGAGTTCGATCCCCGCCTGGTGGTAGACGCAGGTGTCGAAGTACACGTTGTTCAGCAACAGTTCCTTCAGCGGCGGTCTGCCCATGTCCTGCGCCAGGCCGCGGTAGCGGCCCCAGTGGTAGGGCACCGCGCCGCCGCCGTGCGGGATGATGAATTTCAGTGTCGGGAAGTCCCTGAACAAGTCCGAAGTGAGGAACTGCATGAACGCGGTCGTATCGCCGTTGATGTAGTGTGCGCCCGTGGCGTGGAAGTTGGGGTTGCACGAGCCGCTGACGTGCACCATCGCGGGCACCTCCAGCTCGACCATCTTCTCGTACAGCGGGTACCACCACCGGTCGGTCAGCGGTGGGTCGCTCCAGTGGCCGCCGGAGGGGTCGGGATTGAGGTTGCAGCCGATGAAGCCCAGCTGCGTGACGCAGCGCTCGAGCTCCGGGACGCAATTCTTCGGCGCCACGCCGGGGGATTGCGGCAGCTGGCACACGCGCGCGAAGTTCTCCGGATACAGCGCGCAGACGCGGTGGATCAGATCGTTGCAGTGTTCGGCCCAGTGCCGGCTGGTGGTCTCGTTGCCCAGGTGGTGGCCCATGCCCACCGCGCGCGGCGAGAAGATGGTGAGATCGGTGCCGCGCTCGCGCTGGATCCTGAGCTGCGCTTTTTCCAGGCTGTCGCGGATCGCGTCGTCCGAGATGGCGATGGCTTTGTTCTGCACATGGCCCGGGTCGGCGAGCTGCTGCTCGCGGTACTGCTCCAGCGCCTTGGGCGCGGTGGTGTAGTGGCCGTGGCAGTCGATGATCATGCGAACAGCTCCTGCACCGTAAAACGCCGCGGGATCAGCCGCTGGCGGTAGACGTAATCGATGGCGACCTCGAGATTGCGCCGATTCGCCTCCATGCCGCAGGGGTTCATCTCGGGGCTGCCCGCCGCCTTGATGCTTTCCTCCAGCATGCGCGTGACTTCACCGGCAGCGGACCGGGGCACGGAGTCCTTCACCACCACCATGTGGTTGATCTGGATCGCCCCGGTGCGCCTCTGCCAGGCGCGGGCAGCCGCGTCGGCATCCGGGATCAGCGGCCGGATGCGGGGATCCGACGGCTTGCCGTCGCCCACCACCGCGGCGTCGATCTCGCCGGCGAGCAGCATCTCCAGGGCGTCCTTGCCGGGCGCCGCGCGCTCGACGTTCGGCGGGTCGCGGATTTCGGCCACGTGCGCTTCCTCGAAAGTGACCCAGGTGACGCGGTCTGGATCCACGCCGTGGTCCTCGGCAAGGATGCCGCGGATCCACATGCCGGTGGTCACCGAGTAGGAGCGCACGCCCACGCGGCGCCCTGCGAGGTCGCGCGGCGCGAGCGGGCCGCGCTCGGCGTCATGCACGAGGAACGAGTGCTGCAGCCGGCCCACCACCACCGCGGGCAGCAGACGCAGCGGCTTGCCGAATGCCTTGGCCATGAGGAAGGTGGTGATCGCCAGCTCGGCGACATCGAACTCAAGGTTCCGTACCACGCGCTTGAAGGCGGCGCTCGGCGGGCGGATGTCGGCGAATTCCAGGCGCACGCGATCCGATCGGACCTCGCCCGCCTTCAACGCCGCCGTGACCGGGTAATCCCCGAGGAGCGCCTTCATTTGCCGTGCAGCGTCGTGTCCTGTCCGGGCGGCGGGTTGGCGATCGCCTCTTCGAGGGAAGCCTCCTCGCGCCACTCCTCGGGCGGCCGCACGCGGCCATCGCTGCCGACCTGGTCGAGGCCCCAGAAAATCTCCAGGAAGTGGTTGTCCGGGTCGCGGAATTCCACCGCCACCTGGCATCCGGCGCGGCGGCGGCCGTGGTAGTCGACCTGCACGCCGTGCTTGCGCAGGTGCTCGCGTGCGCGCAGCACCTCTTCGAGCGTCGCGACCTCGAACGCGAGGTGGTGCAGCTCGCGCGCCGCCGCGTCGTCCTGCGCGCCGCCCACCAGCGCGAGGCAATGGTGGTCGGTGTTGCAGCGCATGAACACCATGCCGCCTTTCATCATGGTGTCCGGGTATACGTCGGAGACGCGGAAGCCGAGCACGCCGGTGTAGAAAGCCACCGAGCGCTGCAGGTCCTGCACCTTGAGTACCACGTGCCCCAGTTTCGCGATGCCGAATGGCAGCCCGGCGGGCGGCGCCATGCGCCGCAGCGCCTCGGCGGCCGGGCTCTTCAGTCCTGCTAGATCGACGACGCCACGCGGCATGAACCTGGTGTCCCCAATTCGCGGCAGTTTGGCACAATCCGCTGCAATGAACGCCGCCATTTCATGCGCGTGGTAGATTGATTTCGATGGCCAGGAAAGTCGTCGACCTGCGCAGGGCCTATCCGGAACTCACGCCGGACAGGGACTATCCGCCGCTCAAGTTCCGCTCGCTGAAGGGCAAGGTGAGTCCCGCCGAGTGGCAGGCGCGGGTGGATTGCGCCTGCGCATATCGCCTCGTGCGCTACTTCGACATGCACGACCTGGTCTACAACCACATCTCGGCGCGCATCGCGGGCACCGAGGAGTTCCTGCTCAACCCCTTCGGCCTGGTGTACGAGGAGATCTGCGCCTCCGCTCTGATCAAGGTGAACCTCGCGGGCGCAGTGCAGTGGGAGCCGGAATTTCCCAAGGGCCTGGGTTACAGGTTTAACCCCGCGGGTTTCGTGATCCACAGCGCGATCCACGAGGCGAAGCCGAAGCTGCACTGCGTGATCCACACGCATTCGATCGCCGGCATGGCCGTCGCCTCGCTCAAGCAGGGTCTCTTGCCGATGACGCAGACGGCGATGCGTTTCGCCAGGGTGGCGTACCATGACTACGAAGGCGTGGTGCTGGAGGACGGCGAGCGGCAACGCCTAGTCGCCAACCTGGGCGACTGCGACGTCATGTTCCTGCGCAACCACGGTCTGCTGGCAGTCGGCGAGACGGTGGCGCAGGCCTTCAACAACATCTACCGCGTGGAGCGCGCCTGCCGCGCGCAACTGCTCGCGAGCGGAGGCGGCGAGGTGTCGCTGCCGCCGCTGCCGGTGATCGAGAAGACCAACCACGTCTACCAGCCCAGCGTGCGGCGTCCCTACGGCATCCTCGAATGGCCGGCCATGCGCCGGCTCGCCGACCGGCTCGATCCTTCGTACAAGAACTAGGCCTAAAAACGGAGAGAATTGATGCGCATCCTGCTCGTCGCAGCGCTGTGCGCGGTGCAAGCCGCGGTCGCTCAAACCTGGCCAGCCAAGCCGATCCGCCTCGTCGTTCCGTTCGCTCCCGGCGGCACCAGCTCGATCGTGGCGCGCGCCGTAGGCGCCGAAATGGAGAAGGGGCTGGGCCAGCCGATCATCATCGACAACAAGCCGGGGGGCGGCGGCAACGTCGCCATGCAGGAAGTGGCGAATGCGGAGCCCGACGGTTACACGCTGATCATTGGCCACCTGGGCACGCTCGCCGTCAACCCGTTCATGTTCGAGAAGCTCCCCTTCGATACCAACCGCGATTTCGCCGCGGTGTCGCTGCTCGCCAAGGTGCCGAACATCTTCGTGGTGCACGCCGACGTGGCGGCCAAAAACCTGCGCGAGTTCGTGGCGCTGGTGAAGCAGCAGCCCGGCAAACTCTTCTACGGCTCGGCGGGCAACGGCAGCGCCGGGCACCTGGCGATCGAGTACCTGAAGCTGGTGGCGGGCATCGACATCGTGCACGTGCCCTACAAGGGCACCGGCCCCAACCTGATCGACCTGCTCGCCGCGCGCACGCAGGCGACTTCGGCGGGCACGCCACCGCTCATGCCGCACGTCAAGGCGGGCAAGCTGCGCGTGATTGCCGTAGGCTCGCCGCAGCGGCTCTCCGTCCTGCCCGACGTGGGGACGGTCGCGGAGCAGGGCTATCCGGGCTTCGAGACCACGCAGTGGTACGGCTTGAATGCACCCGGCAAGACGCCTGCCGCGATCATCAAGCGCCTGGCCGACGAAGCGGCGAAGGCCGCCCGGCACCCCTCGGTCGCCGAGCGTTTCGCGGTGGACGACGCCGAAGGCATCGGCTCGACGCCGCAGGAATACGCCGCCTTCATCGCCAGCGAGCAGGCACGCTGGGGCGACGTGGTGCGCAAGGCCGGCATCAAGGCGAACTGATGGACCTGGGTCTTTCCGGCAAGAAGGCGCTGGTCACGGGCGCGTCTGCCGGCATCGGCCGTGGCATCGCGCTGGCCCTCGCGGCGGAGGGCGTGCGCCTCGCGGTCACCGCGCGTAGGCGCGAGCGGCTGGAGTCCCTCGAGCAGGAGTGCGGCGCGAAGCTGGTGATCATCGAGTGCGACTTCATGCAGGAGGATGCGCCGCAACGCATTGCAGCGGCGGCGCTGCAGGGCCTGGGTGCGGTGGAGATCCTGGTGAACAACGCAGGAGGTTCGCGCGCCTTCAAGCTGGACGCGAGCGAGGCCCAATGGGAAGAGGCGCTGACCCTCAATTTCACCCGCCAGCGCCAGCTCGCACACGCGCTGCTCGGCCAGATGATGGCGCGCAAGTGGGGCCGCATCGTCAACATCACCGGCAAGAGCGAGCCCGAAGGCATCAACGGCGCGTTCGCCGCCAAGGCGGCGATGCACGCCTGGGCCAAGGGACTGTCGCGCGAGGTGGGCAAGCACGGCATCACCGTGAACTCGATCCCGCCCGGGCGCATCATGAGCGAGCAGATCGAGCGCAATTACACGCCCGAGCACCGCAAGTGGCAGTCGGAGCACGAAATCCCGGTCGGGGAATACGGCCAGCCGGCGGACATCGCGAACCTGGTGTGTTTTCTCGCCTCGCCGCGCGCGCGCTACATCACCGGCGCGGTGATCCCGGTGGATGGCGGCTTGCGCCGGTACCAGTTCTAGAGATGGCGCACGTCGTCGAGCGCTTCGCCACCTGGGCGCAACAGTTCCGCGCGCAACCGCTCACGCCGGAGGTTCTGCACCACGCCAAGCGCGCGGTGATCGACCTGCACGCGGCGATGATCTCGGGCGCGGTCGCTGCCCCGGCGACGCTGCTCGAGAAGGCGCTGGCCGAAGAGCTAGATCAGGGTGCAGCGCGCCTCGCGCTTGGGCGCAAGGCTACGGTGCGCGCCGCGGCGCTGATCAACGGCGCGGCGGCGCACACCAACGAAGTGGACGACATCTACCGCGACGGCATCTACCACCCCGGCGCGCCGACCATCCCCGCCGCGCTCGCGCTTGCGCAGGCGCACGGCGCCTCGGGCGAGCAGTTCCTGCGCGCGGTCGTGGTGGGCTACGAGATCTCCACCCGCATCGGCGCCGCGATGGGGCGCGCGCACTACAAGTACTGGCACAACACCGGCACCATCGGCTGTTTCGGCGCTTGCGCCGCCGCAGCGGAGCTGCTCGGCCTGGATGCCGCGCGCTTCGCGCACGCGCTCGCCACGGTCACCACGTTTTCTGCCGGCCTGCAGCAATCGTTCCGCATGGATTCGATGTCCAAGCCGCTGCACGCCGGCCGCGCGGCGGAAGCCGGACTGACCGCGGCGCTCGCCGCGCGCGAAGGCGTGACCGGCTCGCTCGACGTGATCGAAGGAGAGACGGGCTACGGCAAGGCGATGAGCAATGGTCCGGATTGGGATAAGGCGCTCGCCACGCTGGGGCGCGAATTCCACATCACGCGCATGACCGTCAAGAACCACACCTGCTGCGGCCATACGTTCGCCGCCATCGACGGCGCGTTGGCGCTGAAGGCGAGGATGGGCCTCGCCGCGAACGACATCCAGCGCGTCACGGTCGGCACCTACAAGGCGGCGCTCGACGTGGCCGGCTACGACGAGCCGCGCACCGCGGCCGAAGGGCGTTTCTCGCTCAAGTACGTGGTCGCGACTGCGCTGACGCACGGCAGCGTGCGCTTGGCGGCCTTCGAGCCGGAGCGCCTCGGCAATTCTGCGACACGCGACCTGATGCGGCGCGTGGATGTTGCCGTGGATCCGCAGCTCGACGCCGCTTTTCCGGCGCAGCGCGCAGCGCGTGTGGCGATCGAATCGCGCGACGGCCGGCGCGAGGAGTTCCTGCAACCTACGCGCATCGGCGACCCCGACGCGCCGCTGTCGGACCCCCAGCTGGAAGCGAAGTACTTCGAGCTCGCCGGGCCGGTGCTCGGCCAGGCAAAGGCGAAGGAGTTGCTCGGACGACTGTGGTGCTTGGAAGCTCTTGAGTCGTTGGACATCTGAGCATGCCGTTTCTCTCGACACGCATCGCGCGGGCGCGCATCTCGGCCTCGGCCACGGCGGCGCAGCGCGCGCGCGAGCTGCGCGCGAAGGGCGTGGACATCATCGAGCTCGCCCAGGGCGAGCCCGACTTCAACACGCCCGATCATGTGATCGAGGCGGCGCACCGCGCCATGCGCGCCGGGCAGACGCATTACACGCAAGTGGACGGCACGCCGGAACTGAAGGCGGCGATCGTGGAGAAATTCCGCCGCGAGAACAGCCTCGCCTGCAAGCCGGAGAACATTTCCGCCGGCGCCGGCGGCAAGCAGGTGCTGTACAACGCGCTGATGGCGACGCTCGACCCCGGCGACGAGGTGGTGATCCCGGCGCCCTCGTGGGTGGCGTACGCCGACATCACGCATTTTGCCGAAGGCGCGCCCGTCTGGGTGGCGACGCGGCCCGAGAACGGCTTCAAGCTGCGCGCGGAAGAGCTCGAGCGCGCGATCACCCCGCGCACCAAGTGGTTGATGCTCAATTCGCCTTCCAACCCGAGCGGCGCGGTGTACACCGCGGAGGAGCTGCGCGCCCTCGCCGCGGTGCTCGAGCGCCATCCTCAGGTGTGGGCCATCGCCGACGACATGTACGAGCACGTGCTGTACGACGGCCGCGGCTTCGCGACGCTCGCGGTGGTGGCGCCGCAGCTCGCCGCGCGCACGCTCACCGTGAACGGGGTTTCCAAGACCTTCGCCATGACCGGTTGGCGTCTGGGCTACGCCGCCGGGCCGGTTGAGCTGATCCGCGCCATGGCGCGGTTGCAGGCGCAGAGCTCGCTCAACCCCTCGTCGGTGAGCCAGGCGGCCGCGGTCGCTGCGCTGAACGGCCCGATGGAGATCGTGCGGCAGCGCTGCGCCGAGTTCGAAGCGCGCCGCGATGCCGTGGTGCCGCGCCTGGCCGTGGTTCCGGGGCTTGCCTGCGACCTGCCGCATGGCGCCTTTTATATCTATGTCTCGTGCGCCGGCTGGCTCGGCAAGCGCACGCCGCAGGGGCGCACGCTCGAGAACGACGCCGACGTGACGGCATACCTGCTCGAAGCCGGCGTCGCAGTGCCCAACGGCGCCGGCTATGGCCTGTCGCCGTATTTCCGCGTCTCGTTCGCGGCGTCGCTGCCGATCCTTGGGGAAGCCTGCCGGCGCATCGGCGACGCGGCACACAGGCTGGCATGAATCTGGCGCAAGCGCTGTTCGCGCCGCGCGCGGTGGCGCTGGTCGGCGCCTCCGGCGACGCGGGCAAGAACACCGCGCGCCCGCAGCGCTACCTGAAAAAGCACGGCTACACGGGACGCGTGGTGCCGATCAACCCCACGCGCGGCGAGGTGCTGGGCGAGCGCGCCTACGCCAGCGTGGCCGACGCGCCCGGCGAGATCGACCAGGTATTCGTCATGGCGCCGGGCGAGGCGGTGGAGCAGGCGCTCGAGGACTGTGGCAAGCGGGGCGTACTGGTGATGAGCGTCTACAGCGATGGCTTCGCCGACGCGGGCGCCGAGGGCGCGGCGCGCCAGGCGCGCCTCGCGGCGCGCGCGCGAGAGCTTGGGGTGCGCGTCCTGGGCCCAAACAGCATGGGCGTGGTAAACCTGCCGGGGCGCATGGCCCTCACGGTGAATGCCGTGCTCGAGATGGATGCGCCGCCCGCGGGCACCACCAGCATCGTCTCGCAAAGCGGCACCATGCTCGGCACGGTGCTCTCGCGCGGCGCGGCGCGCGGCCTGGGCTTCGCCAAGCTGGTGTCGCTCGGCAACGAGGCCGACCTCGGCGCAGGAGAGGTCGTTGAGCTCCTTGCGCATGACGCCGACACGCGCGTGATCCTGCTGTTTCTCGAAACGGTGCGCGACGCGCCCCGGCTTGCCGCTGCAGCGCGCGCTGCGCACGCCGCGGGCAAGCCGTTGGTGGCCTACAAGCTCGGGCGCTCGGCGCTCGGCCAGGCGCTGGCGCGCTCGCATACCGGTGCGCTGGCGGGCAGCGACGCGGCGATGGACGCTTTCTTCCGCGATTGCGGCATCGTGCGCGTGGACATGCTGGAGACGCTGGTGGAGATCGCGCCGCTGCTGGCCGGGCGCAGGCCGCTGCAGCTCTCGCGTGCGCCGCGCGTCGCCGTGGTCACCACCACCGGCGGCGGCGCGGCGAGCGTGGTGGACCGCTTGGGGCTGTACGGCATCGAGACCGTGGCGCCCGGATCGGACGCCCCGATCATCGACCTCACCATGGCCGCGACGCCGCAGAAGTACGCGGCAGTGCTCGACGCATTGATCGATTCGGCGGAATGCGACGGCGTGCTGGCGGTGGTGGGTTCGTCGGCGCAATTCCATCCGCAGCTCGCCGTCGAGCCGATCCTCGCCGCCAAGCGCACGGCGAAGCCGCTGGCCGCGTTCTTCACACCGCATGCCGAGCGCTCGCTCGCGTTGCTGGCCAAGGCGGGCATCGCGGCCTTCCGCACACCCGAGGCCTGCGCCGATGCGTTCGCCGCCTGTTTCGCCTGGCGTGCGCCGCGGCAGGCGCCGACGTTGCCGCCGGTCGCGCTGCCGCGCGCGCCGCTCGATGTTTTCACTTCTCTCGGCATCACTATGGCGCAAGCACAGGTCGCGCAGGCACCGGACTTTGCGCACACCGTGCCTTACCCGGTGGCCGTGAAGATTCATGCGCTCGGCATTGCGCACAAGACGGAAGCTGGCGGCGTGATCCTCGGCATCCCGGACCGGGACGAGTTTCTTGTGAAGGCGAGGAGCCTGCGCTGCGCGCAGGTGCTGGTGCAGAAGATGGAGTCCGGCCTCGCAGAGGCGATCGTCGGCTACCGCGACGACCCGTTGGTGGGACCCGTGGTGCTGGTGGGCGCAGGCGGCGTGCTCGCCGAGGTGTACAAGGACTATGTGCTGCGCGTCGCGCCTGTGAGCGCCCAGGAGGCCGAAGAAATGATCGGCGAAGTGAAGGGATTGGCGGTGATCCGCGGCTTCCGCGGCCTGCCGAAGGGCGACGTGCGTGCACTAGCGCAGGCGGTGTCGGGGATGTCGCGGCTCGCGCTGGTTCCTGGCCGCCCGGTGGCGGAAGCCGAGTGCAATCCGGTGATCGTGAAGGCTTCCGGCGCGGTGGCGGTGGACGGCCTGATCGTCTTGAAGGAGTGAGCATGGATTTCCATTTGTCGCCGGAGCAGGAGCAGTTCCGGGACTCGGTGCGGCGATTCGCCGGGAAGCACCTGAAGGCCGGAGCGCTCGAGCGCGCGCACGCGGCGGAATATCCGTGGCAGGTGGCGAAACTGATGGCCGGGCAGGGGTTGCTCGGCATCACTGCCACGCAGGCCGACGGCGGGCAGGGCGGCACGCTGATGGACGCGGTGATCGCGATCGAGACCGTCGCCGCGGTGTGCCCGCGAAGCGCCGATGTGGTGCAGGCGGGCAATTTCGGCGCGATCCGCGTGCTCGCCGAGTACGGCACGCCTCTGCAAAAGGAGAAATACCTCAAGCGCCTGCTGTCGGGCGAAGCAGTAATCTCGGTCGGCATGACCGAGCCGGAGGCGGGCTCGGCGGTGACCGATCTCGTGACGACGGCGAAACCCGATGGCACCGGCTACCTCGTGAACGGCTCCAAGGTCTTCACCACGCACTCGGCGTATGCAGAGGTGGTCCTGGTCTACGTGCGCTTCGGGCCGGGGGTGAGCGGCATCGGCTCGGTGCTGATTGACACCAAGGCGCCGGGCGTGCGCTTCGGGCAGCGCTCGAAGTTCATGTCCGGCGAGGATTGGGCGCAAGTGTATTTCGAGGACGTGCGCGTGCCGCCGGAGATGGTCGTGCTGAAGGAGGGCGGCTTCAAGAAGCAGATCGCCGGCTTTAACGTCGAGAGGATCGGCAACACCGCGCGCTCGCTCGCGCTCGGTCGCTACGCCTACGAGGAAGCCCGGCGGTGGGCCCTGCAGCGCAGGCAGTTCGGGCGCCTGTTGTGCGAGTTCCAGGGACTGCAGTGGAAGTTCGCCGACATGAAGATGAAACTCGATGCGGGCCAGCTACTCTTGTACCGCGCGGCGGTGAACGCCGATCGCGGTTTTCCGTCCGCCGAGGAGACGGCGATCGCGAAGGCGTTCTGCAACCAGGCCGGCTTCGACGTGGCCAACGACGCGCTGCAGGTGATGGGCGGCCTGGGCTACAGCCAGGAGTCGCTGGTCGAGTACTGCGTGCGGCGCTGCCGCGGCTGGATGATCGCCGGCGGCTCGATCGAGATCCTCAAGAACCGCATCGCCGAGGCAGTGTTCGAGAGGAGCTTTTCGCAGCGGCCGCGCTAGCGGGCGCGCTTGAACGCCGGTCGCTCGGCGCAGCGCTTGCACCAGGCAGCCAGACGCGGATGACGGTCGAGTTTGAGCCCGAGCATCGTTCCCAAGACCAGCGCGCTGCCGGCCGCGACGTCGACAAGCGAAAAGCCGCCCAGCAGGTATTCGCCGCCCCCAAGCCGCGCCTCCATGGCGTCCAGGCAGCGGTTGAGCTGCGAAAGGTTGTACTCGGCCGCCGCCTTGCTGCGATCCTCCGGTTTGTAGGAGACCGGGGTGTCGAGTCCGTGGTACAGGTACTGCATCATGTAAGGTCCCAGCTCG
>JANNTQ010000220.1:0-21810 GCA_031394435.1 Betaproteobacteria bacterium | reverse complement strand
AGCGTCGAGGTGTTGGTGGCGAGGATCGCGCCCGGCTTCATCACCGCATCGAGCTTCTTGAAGATGTCCTGCTTCACTTCCATCCTCTCGAAAACCGCCTCGATGACGATGTCGGCGTCGCGGGCGGTGCCGAGGTCGGTGGTGCCCTGGATCAGCGCCACGCGCTTGTCCATGTCCTCCTGCGTCAGGCGCCCGCGTTGCACGGTGACGGCGTAGTTGTCCTTGATGCGCTTCAGCCCCTTGTCCAGCGCCTCCTGCGACACGTCGGCGATCACCACCGGGATGCCGGCGTTGGCGAAGCTCATGGCGATGCCGCCCCCCATGGTGCCCGAGCCGACGATCGCCGCCTTCCGGATCTCGCGCGTGGGCGTGCCCTCCGGCACGTCGGGGATCTTCGAAGTCTGGCGCTCGGCGAAGAACATGTGGCGCAGCGCCTTCGATTCGACGGTGTTGACCAGGTACTCGAAGCGCTCGCGCTCCACTTTGCGGCCCTCGTCGAAGGGCAGAGTGACCGCAGCCTGGATGCACTTGGCGATTTCCGCGGGCGCCGGGTTGCCGGCGGCAGTGCGCGCGGCTTCCGCAGGCATCGCTTCGAGCAGCGCTTTCTGGTCGCCGTCCACGCGCGGCGGCAGGTCGCGCACACGCCGCAGCCCCTTGCCCTCGGCGACGAGCTTCTTCGCGTAGGCGATGCCGTCTTCCAGCAGGTCGCCGGTGACGATCTCGTCCAGCAGGCCGAATTCCTTCGCCTTTTCCGCCGGGATCGGGTCGCCCAGGATCATCATGCGCGCCGCCTCGTGCACCGGGATCAGCCGCGGCAGGCGCTGCGTGCCGCCCGAGCCGGGCAGGATGCCGAGCTTCACCTCGGGCAGGCCGAGCAGGGCTTTGGGCAGTGCGATGCGGTAGTGGCAGCCGAGCGCCAGTTCCAGCCCGCCGCCCAGCGCGAAGCCGCCGATCGCCGCCACCAGCGGCTTTTGCATCGCGTCCTGCAGGTCGTTCACTTGCGGCAGGTTGGGCGGCGTCATCGGCTTGCCGAACTCGCGGATGTCGGCGCCGCCGGAAAACACCTTGCTCGAACCGATGAACAGCACGGCCTTGACTTCGGCGTCGGCGGCCGCTTGCTGCAGGCCGTCGGCGATGCCGGCGCGCAGGGCGTTGCCCAGGCCGTTCACCGGCGGATTGTTCATCGTGATGACGGCGATGCCATCGCGGACGGAATAACCGACTACTTCGCTCATTGCGGGAAATCTCCAGGCGGGGTGCTGCGATTCTAGCAAGCGCCGTTGCCGGCGTGGAGGCCGGTTCGCGGCAGCCGCAATAGCGGCCAGCCGCGCTCGCACGCCAGCCGCTCGAGCTGCGGGTCGGGATCCACCGCCACGGGGTGCGTCACGCGCTCGAGCAATGGCCGGTCGTTGATCGAATCCGAATAGAACCAGCTGGCGCCAAAATCGCCCAGCGATTGCCCGCGCGCGGCGAGCCACTGCTCGATGCGCAGTGCCTTGCCTTCGCGGAAGCTGGGCGTGCCGCAGACCCTGCCCGTAAAGCGGCCGTCCCGCATTTCGGGTTCCGTCGCGATCAGGTGCGCGACGCCCAGTTCCGCCGCGATCGGCTCGGTAAGAAAGCGGTTGGTGGCAGTGGCGATCACCACCAGGTCGTCGCGGTGCTTGGCGAGCAGTTCGCGCGCCGCATCCGGGATGCGCGGCAGGATGCGCTCGCGCAGGTAGCTCTCGCGCCAGGCGAGAAGCGTCGAGCGCTCATGCGGCACGAACAAGCGCAGGAAGAATTCGCAGAATTCCAGCGTCCCGGCGCGCCCTTCGCGGTAGCGGCGCGCGAGGTCCGCGTGCGCGGCAGCCTCGGTTGCGCGGTCGACGACTCCGCGCTCGACGAGGAAGTGGAACCATTGGTCGTCGCTGTCGCCGGTGAGCAGCGTGTTGTCGAGATCGAAGAGGGCCAGCTGTTCCTTGTTCACGCCGCTGCGGCAATGCGCTTGATGCCCATCGCCTTGACGGTGTCGGCGATAGCCGCGACCGCGCCGTGCATGCCCTCGGGGCCGAAGTGCCCCATGCAGCCGACACGGAAGGTTTCCACCTGCGTGAGCTTGCCCGGATACAGGATGTAGCCGCGCTGCTTCACTTCGTTGTAGAAGCGCTTGAAGTCGTAGGCCGGGTCGGCGGGCGCGTGGAAGGTGACGATGATCGGCGCCTGCAGCGCGCGCGGCAGGAAAGTCTGGAAGCCGAGCGCCTGCATGCCGGAGACGAGCTGCTCGCAGTTCTTCGTATAGCGCGCGCCGCGCGCGCGCTGGCCGCCTTCCTCCTCGAACTGGCGGATCGCCTCGTCGAGCGCGGCCACCACGTGCGTCGGCGGCGTGAAGCGCCACTGCGTCGTCTTGCCCATGTACACCCACTGGTCGTACAGGTCCATGGCGAGCGAATGTGCGTTTCCCTCGCACTTCTCCAGCACTGTGCGGCGCAGGAGGACGAAGCCCATGCCGGGAACGCCCTCGAGGCACTTGCCTGAGGCGCCGATCACCGCGTCGATGGGCTGCCTGCGCAGGTCGATGTCGATCGCGCCGAAGGAGCTCATGGCGTCGACGATCAGTCCTCTGCCGTGTTTCGCCGCGACCCTGGCGACGTCCTCGAGCGGATTGAGGATCCCGGTGCCGGTCTCGCAATGCACCAGCGCAAGGTGCGTGATCGAGGGATCCTCGGCAAGCCGCCGGTCGATGTCCTCGGCGCGGACTTGCGCGCTTTCGGCGTAGTCGATCGTGCTCAGCCGGCGGCCGATGGTGTTGCAGATTCTCGCGATGCGCTGGCAGTAGGCGCCGTTCACCGGCACCAGCAGGTGGCCGTTCTTCGGCACCACGCTGCCAATTGCGGCCTCGACCGCGAACGTTCCACTGCCCTGCAGCGGAACGCAGTCGTGTGTGCTTTCGGCGTGAATGATCTTCAGCAGGCTTTCGCGGATGCGTGCGGTGATGCGGTTGAATTCGACGTCCCACGATCCCCAGTCGCGCAGCATCGCTTCCTTGGTCCTGCGCGAGGTGGTGAGCGGGCCGGGGGTGAGCAGGATTGGATCGCGGGTCGTCATTTGATCAATCTCCATGCTTGCGTGCGGCGCTCGGCCAGCCGGCCGATGCCAAGGTACAGGATACAGACAGCGAGCGAGGTTGCGGCGATCAGCACCGCCATGGCGGCGGCGGCGCCGGGCTCGCCCGCTTCGTCGAGGTTCAGGATGGCGACCGACGCCAGGCGTGTCTCCGGCGAGTAGAGGAACACCACCGCCGAAATGGTGGTCATGGCGTTGATGAAGAAGTAGCGGCTGATGTCGATCAGCGCCGGCGTGCAGATCGGCAGCGTCACGCGCCAGAAGGTCTTCCAGAATGGCACTTTGAGCGAGGCCGACACAGACTCGAACTCCGCGTCCAGTGCCTTCAGCGCCGTGACTGCGGTCAGGTGGCCGGTGGTATAGAAATGGACGATGGTGCACAGAACCAGGATCGCCATCGTGTGATAGAGGAAGTTGAGCGGGTTCTGCGGCGCGTTGAAAAAGAAAATGTAGGCGAGGCCCAGCACCAGGCCCGGCACCGCCATGGGGATCAGCGCCAGCAGTTGCACGGGCGCACGCAGCCAGTCCGCGCCGCGCGTTTTCTCCATCAGGTAGGCGCCGCAGAAGACGAGGGCGGTGCCGGCGAGGGCGGTCCACAGCGCAAGCACTACGCTGTTCTTCATCGCCACATTGACCTCGTGATCGACGATGCCCAGCAGGTAATGGCGCAGGCTGAACGAGAGATCGTAGGGCCAGAACTTCACGCACGAGGCAAACAGCGCCATGCCGGCCACCGCAAGCATCAGCAGAACGACGATGGCGCAGTAGCCCGTCATCGCGATGTCGAAGCCGCGGCTGGGTTTTGGCGCGTAGGGCACGGCGCGCGCGCTCAGCATCGAGGTCTGCTTTTTCTGCACGAAGCGGTCGACGACGAAAGTGAGCAGCGCCGGCGCGAGCAGGAACAGGGCCACCACCGCGCCCTTGGGAAAATCCTGCTGCCCGATCACCAGCTTGAACACATCGGTCGAGAGCACGTTGAAGTTGCCGCCGATCACCTTGGGGATGCCGAAGTCGGTGATCACCAGGGTGAAGGACACCATGGCGGCGCTCGCGATGCCGTACTTCGCGCCAGGCAGCGTGATGGTGAAGAATTTGCGCGCGGCGCCGGTGCCGAGCGCGTCCGCGGCCTCGTACAGGCGCGCATCCGCCAGCGACAGCGCGGTAACGAGGATCATCAGCGCGTGCGGAAACACGCTGAACAGCTGCGACAGGATGATCCCCGGCGCGCCGTAGATCTGCTCGATGCCGAGCGCGTGCATCCAATGCCGCAGCACGCCCTGGTTGCCGAACCAGTAAATGAACGAGATCGCCGCCAGCAGCGAAGGCGCCAGCAGCGGCGTCAGCGCGACGGTGCGGAACACGCCTTTCCAAGGCATGCGGCTGCGCGTCAGCGCGTAGGCGAAGGCGAACGCCGCCGGTACCACGACGGCAGTGACTACGACTGAGGTCCAGACACTGTTCCACAACGAATCGGCCAGCGCCGGGGTGCCGAAATAGGCGAAGAAGTTGTCCAGCGCGACGAACTCGCCTTGCTTTCCCTGCACGCTCTTCGCGAGGATCGCGGCGAGCGGGCCGGCGAGGAAAGCGGCGAGCGCGGCCGCGATGGCCGCGAGCAGCAGGTGCGCGATACGGTCGGTCCAGTGCACGCGCTGGCGCAGCGACACCGGCTGATGCAGGACCGCCGACATCAGGCCTCGAACACGCGCATGCGCTCGGCGAGGATGCGCAGCTTCATCGGGCTGCCATCCGCGAGCGCCATCTCGGAGAGGTAATTGAGCGACAGGTACACCGTGAGCGGCTGACCCTCGAGCCCTTCGGCCGCCACCCGTACCAGGCAATACGAGCCGAGGAATTCGATTTTCTCGATGCGCGCGTCGATGACGTTGGCGTCGCCCTCGAGGATCGGGCGGGCGACGATGTCCTCGGGCCGCAGGTAGGCGCGCACGCGCGTGCCGGCCGAACCGTTGTACGAGTCGCAAGCGAAGCTGCGCGCGCCAATCCGTACCCGCCCCGGCGCCTCGACGGTGCCGGCGAGCATGTTCACCTTGCCGACGAAGTCCGCGACGAAGGGCGTGGCGGGCTCGCGGTACACCTCGAGCGGCGTTCCCACCTGGTCGATTACGCCCTGGTTCATCACCACGATGCGGTCGGCCATGGTGAGCGCCTCCTCCTGGTCGTGCGTCACCATGATGGTGGTGACACCCAGGCGCTGCTGCAGCGCGCGGATCTCCTGCCGCAGGCGCACACGCACGATCGCATCAAGCGCCGACAGCGGCTCATCGAGCAGCAACAGGCCGGGCGAGGTGGCGAGCGCGCGCGCCAGCGCGATGCGCTGCTGCTGCCCGCCGGAGAGCTGGGCCGGAAATTTCGCGCCGGCGTCCGGCAGCCCGACGAGTTTCAGCAGTTCGGCGACGCGCGCGGCGATGGCAGCGCGCCCGGCGCGCCGGTTTACCAGGCCGTAGGCGACGTTGTCATCGACCGAAAGGTTGGGAAACAGCGCGTAGGACTGGAACACGATGCCGTAGTCGCGCTGCGCCGGCGGCAGCGCGGAAATGTCGCGCCCGCCCTGCAGGATCGTGCCCGCGCTCTGCGCCTCGAGCCCGGCGATGATCCTCAGCAGCGTGGTCTTGCCGCAGCCCGAGGGCCCGAGGAAGCAGACGAATTCGCCCTGCGACACATCCAGCCGGATGTCGCGCAGTGCGGTGAACGAGCCGAATTCCTTGCGAATCCCCTCCAGGCGCAGGAAGGGTTCTTTGTCCGCCCGTGCCTGCGCCATCCCGTCGGGCGTCAGCGTTTCTCGACTTTTCCGTTGTAGCGCTTGGTCCACTCCGCGAGGATGCGCTCGCGCGATTCGGCCGCTTTCTTGAAGTCCATCTTCACCAGGCGCTCCTCGTAGTCCTTCGGGATGTTGGGCAGCGGCTGCGCCACGCCTGGCTGCGCCGTGATGGCGAAGTTCTTGCCATAGAGGATCATCGCGTTCTTGCTGGAGGCCCAGTCGGCGAGCTTTTTCGCCGCGTCGAGCTTCTTGGTGCCCTTGTGAATCGCGAATGCCTCGAGGTCCCAGCCAAGGCCTTCCTTCGGGAACACCAGGTCGATGGGCGCGCCCTTGGCCTTGTTGGAGTTGCCGCGGTACTCGAACGAGATGCCGGCCACGAACTCGCCCGCGGCGGCCTGGTTGCAGGGCTTGGAGCCAGAATGGGTGTACTGCGCGATGTTCTCGTGCAGCTTGTCCATGTAGTCCCAGCCGCCTTTCTCGCCCCACAGCGTGAGCCACGCGATGACGTCGAAAAAGCCGGTGCCCGAGGAAGCGGGGCTGGGCATCACCACCTGGCCCTTGAAGGCCGGCTTGGTCAGGTCCTTCCAGGTTTCCGGCTTCGGGATGTTGCGCTTCTTCGCCTCCACCGTGTTGAAGCACACGGTCGCGCCCCACACGTCCATGCCGAACCAGGCCGGCGGGTTCTTCGAGTCGCGGTACTTCAGCATGATGGCGTCGAGGTTGAGCGGCGCGTAGGGAATCAGCATGCCCTGCGAGTCGAGCAGCGCGAGGCTGGAGGCGGCGACACCCATCACGGCGTCGGCCTGCGGATTGCCTTTTTCGGCCAGAAGTTTCGCGGTGATCACGCCGGTCGAGTCGCGCACCCAGCGGATCTCGACGTCGGGCACTTCACGGTAGAAGCCCTGCTCGTAGGCCTTGAGCTGGTCGGTCTCGAGCGCGGTGTAGACGAGCAACTGCGTCTTGCCCTGGGCGAAGACGGGTGCGCTGGCGAACAGCGCGGCGAGGATCGCGGCGCAGCGAATCGGCGTGTTCATCGGGTTCTCCCTGGTTTGAAGCTGGAAGCTTATGGCAGTTTTGTGGCGCTGCGGTGACGGACGGTTTCGCTACAGTAGCGGTAGATTGTTGACAATCTACAGTCAACGGACTTTAATGGCAAGCCCCTATATGGCCACCCAGCCGACCATAGAACTGCTGCAGCAGACCTCCCTGACGACGCTGGTGCGGCGCGAGCTTGAGCGGCGCATTCTCTCCGGCGAACTGGCCCCTGGGGCCAAGCTGAACGAAGCCGACATTGCGGCCGAACTGGGTGTCTCCCGGGGCCCCGTGCGCGAGGCTTTTCGCGCGCTCGAGCAATCGGGCCTGGTGCGCACCGAGAAGAACCGCGGCGTGTTCGTGCGCCAGGTGTCGCTCGAGGAGGCCAACGAGATCTACGAGGTGCGGGCCGCGCTGGAAGGCCTCGTCGGCAAGCTCGCGGCGCGCCGCATCCGGCCTGCGCAGGTGGAGAGAATTCGCGCGGTGGTGAAGAACATGCACGCGGTGGGCCGTGCGCGCGACGCCGTGGCCTACTACCCGCTGAATGTCGAGTTCCACGCACTGCTCGTCGAGGCCGCCGGCAATCGGGCGCTGCAGGCGAACTACCGCCGCATCGTGAACGAGCTCGACCTGTACCGGCGCGAGACGATCTTGCGCAGCGCCGAGAACATCCCTCGTTCGACCCGCGAGCACGAGGCGATCGTGAACGCGGTGGCGAAGGCGGACGAGAAGCTTGCCGAGCGGCTGCTGGTCGAGCACGTGATCGAAAGCCGCGAGCGCCTGCACCGCGCGCTCGCCAAGGCGGCGCGCGCGGCGTGAACCCTGTCAAAGCGCTGGTGGAGGTCAATGGTGTGAAGTACCGCTGGCCGGCGCGGCCGGTGGCAGTGGTGTGCATCGACGGCGGGGACCCGGCCTACCTGCGGCAGTTCCTGGCGGACGGAGCAGTTCCCAACATCGCCCGCTTCATGACGCAGGGCTTCAGCGTGGTGGCCGACGGTACGGTGCCCAGCTTCACCTGTCCGAACAACATGTCGATCATCACGGGCACTCCGGCCTCCAGGCACGGCATCTCCGGCAACTACTACCTCGACGTGAAGACCGGCCAGGCCGTGGTGATGACCGGCCCGGAGTTGCTGCGCGGCGACACCATCCTGTCCAAGTTCGCCAACGCGGGCGCGAAAGTGGTCTCAATCACGGCCAAGGACAAGCTGAGAAAACAACTCGGCAAGAACCTGGACGTCTCGCGCGGCAACATCAGTTTCTCGTCCGAGTTCGCGGGCAAATG
Organism: Betaproteobacteria bacterium; assembly: GCA_031394435.1. Lineage (GTDB taxonomy): Bacteria > Pseudomonadota > Gammaproteobacteria > Burkholderiales > SG8-39 > JAABQT01. Next base: position 13,615 of record JANNTQ010000220.1, on the reverse strand, counting down.
CACGATGCAGGAGAATGGCATCGAGAACGTGCTCGAGCTGGTCGGCATGCCGCAGCCGGACATGTATTCGATGGAACTGTCGCTGTTCGTGCTCGAGGCGGGGATCCGCTTGCTGGAAAGGCGCCGGCCGGACCTGCTCTATCTTTCGCTCACCGACTATATCCAGCACAAATATGCGCCGCAGGAAGCCGAGGCGAAGCGCTTCTACCGGGCGCTCGACGATTGCTTCGGCCGCCTGGCCGGCCTGGGCGCGGTGGTCGCGCTCACGGCCGATCACGGCATGAACGACAAATCCGATGCGGCGGGCAAGCCCAACGTGATCTGGCTGCAGGACATCCTGGACGCGAAGTTCGGCAAAGGCGACACCAGGGTGATCTGCCCCATCACCGATGCCTTCGTCGCGCACCATGGCGCGCTGGGCGGTTTCGTGCGCGTCTGGTGCACCGGCAAAGCGACGCCCGGTCAGGTGATCGACGCCATCAAGGGGCTGGAGGGCCTGGAATCGGTGCTCGACAAGCGCACTGCCTGCGAGGTGCACGAATTGCCCGCCGACCGGGAAGCCGATGTGGTGGTGATCGCGACGGCCAGCGTCTGCATCGGCGCTTCGGTGAAGGACCACGACCTGTCCGGACTGGAGGGCCATCGCCTGCGCACCCATGGCGGCGTCTCCGAGGCGAAGGTCCCTTTCATCCTGAGCGTGCCGCTGAACGACGAGTACAAGTTGAAGGCTGGCGTCAGCACGTTGAAGAGCTACCAGATTTTCGACTTCGCTCTCAACGGCGCGCTGCACTGATCATGCAAGTCCGCGCCAAGACTGTGGATTCGCCGCGCCGCGAGGCGATGCGCATCGCCGGAGAGAAGGTGCTCTCCGAGCGCGTGATCGAAATCCGCTACCCCTACACCGGGGAGCTGGTCGCCACCGTGCCCAAGGCGACTGTGGAGGAGGTGCGCCGCGCCTTCCGCATTGCGAAGCAGTACAAGCCAAGCCTCACGCGCTACGAGCGCTACAGGATCCTGATGCGCGCGGGCGACATCATCGCTTCGCGGCGGGACGACATCGCGCGCCTGATCACCCTGGAATCGGGCCTCTGCCTCAAGGACACGCTCTACGAAGTGGGGCGCGCTTCCGACGTGCTGCTGTTCGCCGCGCAGCAGGCGCTCATCGACGACGGGCAGATCTTTTCCTGCGACCTCACGCACCATGGCAAGAGCCGCCGCGTCTATACCATGCGCGAGCCGCTGCAGGGCGCGATCTCGGCGATCACGCCCTTCAACCATCCGCTCAATCAGGTGATCCACAAGGTCGCGCCTTCGGTGGCCACCAACAACCGCATGGTGCTCAAGCCCTCGGAGAAGACGCCGCTCGCGGCGCTGCTGCTTGCGGATGTGCTCTACGAGGCCGGCCTGCCGCCCGAAATGCTCTCAGTGATCACCGGCGACCCGAAAGAGATTGCCGACGAGATGCTCACCAACCCGGACGCCGACATGGTGACGTTCACCGGCGGCGTCGCGATCGGCAAGTACATCGCCGCAAAGGCGGTCTACAAGCGCCAGATCCTGGAGCTGGGGGGCAACGACCCGCTGGTGGTAATGGACGACGCCGACGTGGCGAAGGCGGCGGACCTGGCGGCGAACGGCTCCTACAAGAATTCGGGGCAGCGCTGCACTTCGGTGAAGCGCATCCTGGTGCACGAGAAGGTGGCCGAGGCGTTCACCGAAATCCTGGTCGCCAGGACCAAGGCCTGGACCTGCGGCGATCCGCTCGACCCCAAGATCGAGATGGGCACGGTAATCGACGAAGCCGCGGCGCTGCGCTTCGAGAAACTGGTGAATGATGCGCTCGCGCAGGGCGCGCGCCTGCTCGCGGGAAACAAGCGCAACGGGGCGCAGTATTCGCCTACGGTGATCGATCGCGTTGGCGCCGGGATGGAGGTGGTGAAGCACGAGACCTTCGGCCCGGTGTCGCCGGTGATGACCTTCAAGGACGTCGACGAGGCGATCCGGCTGGTGAACTCGACGGCGTACGGCCTGTCCTCCGGCGTTTGCACCAACCGCATGGATGACATCATGCGCTTCGTGCGCGAATTGCAGGTTGGCAGCGTGAATATCTGGGAGGTGCCGGGCTACCGGCTCGAGGTGACGCCCTTCGGCGGCATCAAGGATTCCGGCCTCGGTTACAAGGAAGGCGTGCAGGAAGCATGCAAGAGCTTCACCAACCTGAAGACCTACTCGCTGCCCTGGTAGCCGCATGCAGACGCTCCTGAGCATCGTTTCCGGCGTCGCGCTCCTGGTCTGGGGCACGCACATCGTGCGCTCCGGGGTACTGCGCATCTTCGGCGGCAACCTGCGCACGGTGCTTGCCGAGAGCGTCGCCAACCGCTTCCACGCCTTCCTTGCCGGCCTGGGCGTCACCGCGCTGGTGCAGTCCTCGAGCGCCACGGCTCTGATCGCGAGCTCCTTCGTCGGCCAGAACCTGATGGGACTCGCCCCGGCGCTCGCCATCATGCTCGGGGCGGACGTCGGCACCAGCCTGGTGGTGCAGCTGTTTTCCTTCGACCTGTCGTGGCTGGCGCCGCTCGCGATCGCCGGCGGCGTGATCCTGCACCTGTCGCGCAAGGCGACGCGCGCCGGGCAGATCGGCCGCGTCGCCATCGGCGTCGGCCTGATCATCGTGGCGCTGCAGACCATCCTCGCCGCGGCCAAGCCCTTCACGCAGGCCGCCGGCGTGCGGGTGATCTTCGGCTCGCTCACCGGCGAACCGATGCTCGACATGCTGGTCGGCGCGCTGTTCGCGGTGCTGGCGTGGTCGAGCCTCGCGGTGGTGCTGCTCACCGCGGCGTTCGCCGCCAGCGGCCTGATCGGCATCAAGGTAGCGCTGTTTCTGGTGCTGGGCGCCAATCTGGGCAGCGGCATTCTCGGCATCCTGGCGACCACCGGCACGAACACGGCCGGGCGCCGCGTGGTGTTCGGCAATCTGTTCTTCCGCGCCATCGGCTGCCTGCTGATGGTGCCGCTGATGTCGGGCGTCGAGGGCCTGCTTGCGCAGTTCGACCCGGAACCTCAAAGGCTGGTGGTGAATTTCCACACCGCGTTCAATGTGCTGCTCGCCGCGACGCTGATCTTCTTCACCGAGCCGGCGGCGCGATTGATGATGCGCCTGTTGCCGGACGACGCGCAAAAGGCGGGCGCGGCGCGGCCGGACAACCTCGACCCGGCGGCGCTCGAAACCCCGCCGCTGGCGCTCGCCAACGCTGCGCGCGAGGCGCTGCGCATCGGTGACATCGTGGATGCGATGCTCGGCGGCCTGGTCGGCGTGATCCGCGACAACGACGGCAAGCTGGCGCGCGAGATCAAGCGCATGGACGACAAGGTGGACGCGCTGTACACCTCGATCAAGTTCTACCTCACGCAGATCAGCCGCGAAGCGCTCGACGGGCGAGAAAGCCGCCGCTGGGCCGAGATCATGTCCTTCACCATCAACCTGGAGCACGTCGGCGACATCGTCGAGCACATCATCGACGACCTGGAGGAAAAGAAGATCTCCAAGGGGCGCTCGTTCTCCGAGGCGGGGCTGAAGGAGATCGAGGAGCTGCATGGCCGCCTGATGGGCACGCTGCGCCTCGGCCTGAACGTGTTCCTGGACGGCGATCTGAAGACGGCGCAGATGCTGCTCGCGCAGAAGGTCGAATTCCGCGACCTGGAGCGCAGCTACCGCAGCTCGCACCTCGACCGGCTTGCCGGGCAGACCGCGCAGTCGATCGAGACCAGTTCGCTGCACCTGGACATCATCAACGATTTCAAGCGCATCAATTCGCATTTCTGCGCCATCGCCTACCCGATTCTCGAGGAGGCGGGCGTGCTCGCCCCGACGCGGCTGCGCGAGGAAGCCGGCAACGGGTCGGGGCGGACCAACGGCACGCAAGCGCGCAACGCCTAAGAATCTTGCCGCCGAGGGCGACGTCAACCTCTCCGTCGCGGAGGACATGCTCTACCGCGCGCTGGCGAAGGGGCTGTCCTTCAAGGTCGGACAAGGCAGCGTGATCAACCTGTCGCCGCCGCTGGTCATCGATGAATCCGACCTCGATCGCGCGCTTGCCATTGTCGAAGAATCCATTCAAGAGGCCACGAAATGCTGATCGGCGTACCGAAGGAAATCAAGGTTCACGAGTACCGCGTCGGGCTGACGCCGTCCTCCGTGCGGGAGATGGTGGTGCACGGCCACCAGGTCATCGTCGAGCGCGAGGCCGGCCGCGGCATCGGCGCAGCCGACGCGGCGTACGAGAAGGCCGGCGCGAAGATCGTCGCCGGCGCGGCGGAAGTGTTCGCGCGTGCCGACATGATCGTCAAGGTGAAGGAGCCGCAGGCCGCCGAGCGCAGAATGCTGCGCGCCGGGCAGATCCTCTTCACCTACCTCCACCTCGCCCCGGACCCGGACCAGACGGCGGACCTGATCGCCTCGGGCGCGGTGTGCATTGCCTACGAGACGGTGACGCAGCAAGGCGGCGGGCTGCCGTTGCTCGCGCCTATGTCCGAAGTCGCCGGCCGCATGTCGGTGCAGGCGGGCGCAGGGTGCCTGGAGAAGGAGGCGGGAGGGATGGGAATCCTGCTGGGCGGTGTGGCGGGCGTTCCGCCCGCGAAGGTTGTCATCCTCGGCGCCGGCGTTGTCGGTTCCAACGCGGCGCAGATCGCCGTCGGCAGCGGGGCGCGTGTGGTGGTGATCGACCACAGCATCGACGCCTTGCGGCGCATGGACCGGCTGCTCGGCGCGAGAGTGGTCACGGTGTTTTCCAACACCGACAACGTCGAATCGAACGTGCTTTCTGCCGACCTCGTCATCGGCGGGGTGCTGATTCCTGGCGCCGCGGCGCCCAAGCTCGTCACGCGCGCCATGGTGGCCGGCATGAAGCCGGGATCCGTGATCGTCGACGTGGCGATCGACCAGGGCGGCTGCTGCGAAACCGCGCGCCCGACCACGCACGCGGATCCGACCTACATCATCGATGACGTCGTGCACTACTGCGTCGCCAACATGCCTGGCGCGGTACCGCGCACTTCCACCTACGCGCTGAACAACGCCACGCTGCCGTTCGCGCTCAGGATCGCGGACCGGGGCTGGAAAGAGGCATTGCGCGCCGATCCGCATCTGAAGAACGGCTTGAATGTGTGTGGTGGCAAGGTGACGTGCCGCGAGGTGGCCGAGGCGCTCGGCCATGCCTATGCGGATGCGGACGAATGCATGAGCTGAGCCCCGGCGTCACGCTGGCCGTCCTTGGTGCAGCGCTGCTGCACGCGGCCTGGAACGCGATGCTCAAGGGCGGCCGCGACACGACCCTCGACATGGCGCTCGTGGTGGCTGGCAGCGCCCTCGTCGTGGTGCCGTTGTTGCCGTTCGTGCCGCTACCGGCGCCAGAGAGCTGGCCTTATATCGGGGCGTCGGTCGTGATCCACATCGGCTACTACACCGCGCTGGTCGGCACCTACCGAGCGGGAGATCTGTCGCATGGCTACCCGCTGATGCGCGGCATGGCACCGCTGCTGGTCGCCGGGTTCGGAGCGGCGGTGCTGGGCGAGCTGCCCGGCGTTTGGATGTGGCTCGGCATCCTGTTCATTTCCGGGGGCGTGATCGGCATCGCCTTCGTCGGCGGCGCCTCGTTCCTGCACAACCGGCGCGCGACCGCCTGGGCGCTGACCAATGCCGCGCTGATCGCGTCGTATACGCTGGTGGACGGCAGCGGCGTGCGGCTGGCGGGCTCCGCCACGAGTTACGCGGTGTGGATGTTCTTTCTCGACGGCTTTCCCTACGTCCTGATCATCGCCTGGCTGCGCCGCGGCGAACTGCTGCCCTACGCGCGGCGCAACTGGCACCGCGGGCTGGCGGGCGGCGCGTTCTCGGTGGCGGCCTACGCCATCGCGCTGTGGGCCATGACGCGCGCACCGATCGCCGCGGTCGCGGCGCTGCGCGAAACCTCGGTGATCTTCGCCGCGATTCTGGGTGCCTGGCTGCTGCAGGAGCCTTTTGGCCGCGCGCGCCTCGCCGGTGCCGCGGCGGTGGCCGCAGGCGTCATCGCCTTGAAGTTATGACTGCAATCCCCAAAAATGCAGAAATCGTCATCGTCGGCGGCGGTATCGCCGGGGTGAGCGTGGCCTACCACCTCGCCAAGCTGGGCAGGAAGGACGTGCTGCTGCTTGAGCAGGGCAGCCTCACCTGCGGCACTACCTGGCACGCGGCCGGGCTGGTCGGCCAGATGCGGCCCAACCGCTCGATGACGCGCATGAGCCAGTACGGCATCCAGCTTTACGCCTCGCTCGAAGCCGAGACCGGGCTTGCCACCGGCTGGAAGCAGTGCGGCAGCGTGAACGTGGCGCGCACCCCCGAGCGCTGGATCGTCTACCAGCGCCAGGCGGCGATGGCGCGCAGCTTCGGCATCGAGGTGCACCTCATCACGCCGAGCGAAGCGGCGGACAGGTGGCCGCTGCTGCGTGCCGACGACCTGCAGGGCGCGCTATGGTTTCCGCAGGATGGCAAGGCGAATCCGGCCGATCTCACGCAGTCGCTCGCCAAGGGCGCGCGCAACCAGGGCGTGCAGATCGTGCAGGGCGTGAAAGTGACGGGTGTTTCAGTGATCAACAGCACCGTCGCTGGAGTCGCCACCAGCGCCGGGCCGATCGCCTGTTCGATCCTCGTGAATTGCACCGGCCAATGGGCGCGCGCGTTCGGCGCCATGGCGGGGGTCAACGTGCCGCTGCATTCGGCGGAGCATTTCTACATCGTCACCGAGCGCATCGCCGGCGTGCACCCGATGCTGCCGGTGATGCGCGACCCGGACGGCTTCATCTACTTCAAGGAGGAAGTCGGCGGCCTCGTCATGGGCGGCTTCGAGCCGCAGGCCAAGCCCTGGGGCATGCAGGGCATTCCGGAGAAGTTCGAGTTCCAGCTGCTGCCCGAGGACTGGGACCAGTTCGAGATCCTGATGAAAAACGCGATCCACCGCGTGCCGGCGCTGGAGACGACGGGCGTGAAGACGCTGCTCAACGGCCCGGAGAGCTTCACACCGGACGGCAATTTCATCCTTGGCGAGGCACCCGAGCTGCGCAATTATTTCGTTGCCGCAGGATTCAATTCCGCGGGCATCGCCAATGGCGGCGGCGCCGGCAAGCTGCTCGCCGAATGGATCGTGGGTGGCGAGGCACCGATGGATCTGTTCGAAGTGGACATCCGGCGCTTCGGCGCCTACGCCGCCGACACGGACTGGCTGCGGCAACGCACGGTAGAGTCCCTCGGCCTGCACTACGCCATGCGCTGGCCGCGGCAGGAACTGGAATCGGGCCGGCCCCTTCGCACCTCGCCGCTCTACGATCGCCTCAAGGCGCGCGGCGCCCGCTTCGGCAGCAAGATGGGCTGGGAACGGTCGAACTGGTTCGGTCCCGAAGTGCAGTACACCCTCGGCAGGCCGAACTGGCTGGATTCGGTCGTGACAGAGCAAAGGGCAGTGCGCAACGCGGTGGGCGTGTTCGACCAGACCTCCTTCGGCAAGATCCTCGTGCGCGGGCGCGATGCGCTCGCGCTGCTCGAGCGGGTCTGCGCCAACCGCATCGACGTCGCGGCGGGGCAGGTGGTTTATTCGGCCATGCTCAACCGGAAAGGTGGCTTCGAGAGCGATCTAACCGTGCAGCGCCTGGCGGTCGACAAATTCTTCCTGGTCACGGGGTCCGCGCAGCCCGTGCGCGATCTGGCCTGGCTGCGCCGCCACGTTGCGCAAGGCGATGATGTACGCGTCGAGGACGTGACCGATCGCTGGTCGGTGATATCGCTGCTTGGACCGAAGGCCGGCGCGGTACTGGCAAGGATTTCCCTCGCGCGGGGAACCCGCGCGGTACCCGCCTCCTACGTCGGCGGCCCGGGCGCGGAGCTCTATGTGCCGATGGAGGATGCCGGCGCGCTCTACGACCGCCTGTGGCAGGCCGGGCGCGAATTCGGGCTCGTGGACTGCGGCTATTACGCGCTCGATGCGCTGCGCATCGAAGCCGGCCGGCGCGCCTTCGGCGCCGAACTGTCGCCGGATTGCACGCCCTACGAGGCAGGCCTGGGGTTCGCCGTGAAGATGGACAAGCCGATCGAGTTCATCGGCCGCGAAGCGTTGCGCCGCGCGCCCCGGGGCGAACTCGTCAAGCGGCTGCTGATTTTCACCTTCCCCGCGACACCACTCTTCGCCTGGGGCGGCGAGCCGATCTTGAGGGAGGGCGAGCCGGTGGGCGAGCTGACCTCGGTCGGCTACAGCGCCGCGCTGGGGGAGATGATCGGCATGGGTTTTGTCCATGGCGCGCAACCGGAGCGGGTCGAACAGCTGCTCGCGAGCAACTACGAGATCGAAGTTTCGGGCGCGCGGGTCGCCGCGCGTGCGAGCGTGACAGCGCCATGGCCAAAATAGTCCGCACCGACCGCGAGCTGGAGATGCCGCGCCTGGATGCGGCGCTGCGAACGGCGGGACACGGGCTGGTGCTGCTGCCCGACGGCGTCAGCGAGGACGAGCTCGCGCGCGCTCTGGGCGACGTGGAGTTGCTTCTCATGTGCTACACGCCGGTCACGGCGCGCGTCATCGGCTCGGCGCCGCGGCTCAGGGGCATCGTCAAGTACGGCGTGGGCATCGGCGCGGCGCGATCGTGGACGAGGCGGCGCTGCTGCGCACGCTCCAGGAACGGCGCATCGCGGGAGCGGCGCTCGACGTCTATGCGCGGGAACCGCTGGCCAAAGCGGGGCATCCCTTGAGCGCGCTCTACGCCATGGACAACGTGATCCTGTCGCCGCACCTGACGTTCTACACGCACGAGGCGATGGCGCGCCTCGAGGCCGAAACGCTCGAGCGCTGCCGCGAAGTGCTCGAGGGTCAGCCAGTGACGGTGAAATCCCGCGATCCGCGCCTGCGCGCGCAGCGCAAAGGGGTGCGCTTCGTTGATTGAAGGCTTGCTGCGCTCGTTGCGAGCCGCGCGCGAATTCCGGCCGCAGGGCTTCGTGCGCTTCGAATGCGGGACGCAGGCGATCGGCTGGATCCGCCGCGAGCAGGCGGGCCGACTGCGTGCCTGGCCGGGAGTTTATGAATTCTCCGAGAAAAGCGTCTGTCTGCGGCCGGCGGCTGAAGCCGATTTGAGCGCGGCACTGGCGGAGGTGGCGCAGGGCTTGGCGCGCGATGGCGCCATCCAAGGCTGGCGCGGCGAAACCTATGCGATCCGCGCGAATGATGGCGCAGCCGTCCTGTTTCACCTCGAGCGCGCGGCGATGCGCTTTTTCGGTCTCACTTCCTCGGCGGCGCATCTCAACGGCTATACCGGCGCGGGAGCGCAGCAGCGCATCCTCATCGCGCGGCGCGCGGCGACCAAGGCGACCGACCCGGAAATGCTCGACAACCTTGTCGCAGGCGGCGTGCGTTCCGGGCAGGACGCGTGGCAGACTCTGCTGCGCGAGTGCGGCGAGGAAGCGGGCATTCCATCCGCGCTCGCTGAACAGGCGCGGCCCGCGGGGTTGCTCCAGGTCTGCCGGCAAGTGCCGGAGGGGCTGCACAGCGAGATTCTCTACGTTCACGACCTCGCGCTTCCGGCGGAGTTCTCGCCGCGCAACACGGACGGCGAGGTAAGCGAGTTCCTTTCGCTTGACCCGCAGACACTGCTCGAGCGTATCGCGCGTGGCGAGATGACGGTGGAGGCGCGTCTGGTGGCCGTGGAGTTCTTGGTGCGCCACGGCTTGGTGCGCGATCCGGACGGTGCAATTCGCGCGGCGGTCGAAGCCTGCCGCCGCCTTACCCTGCCCTGAGGTGCCAGGCCTTGGGCCGCGTCATGGCCTGGATGCCGTAGGTGGACAGGGTCAGTCCGATGCCTGAATGCCCGATGCCCGACCAGGGCAGCCGCGGACTGACGCGGTCGCAGCAGTTCCAGTAGACCGAGCCCGCGCGGATCTGCGCGAGGATGCGCGTCGCGCGCGCCTCGTCCGGCGTGTAGATGCCTGCGGTGAGGCCGTACTCGGTGTCGTTCATGAGCTCGAGCGCCTGCTGGTCGCCCGCCACTTTCTGGATGCCGATCACCGGGCCAAAGCTCTCCTCGCGCATCAGCTCCATGCTGTGGTCCGCGTTCGAGAGCACGGTCGCCTCGAACCAGTTGCCGGGCCGCGCGATGCGCTTGCCGCCGGCGAGCAGCTTCGCGCCCTTGGCGAGTGCGTCCGACACCTGGCGCTCGAGCACCTCAAGTTGCGGCGCGCGCGCGAGCGGCCCGAGGGTGGTTGCCTCGTCCATCGGTTCGCCGCAGCGGTAGCCCTTCACGGTGGCGACAAAGGCGGCGACGAAGGCGTCGTGGATCGTCTCGTGGACGTAGATGCGCTCGACCGCGCAGCAGGACTGCCCCGCGTTGTACATCGCGCCGTCGGCCAGCGACTGCGCGGCGTTCTGCACGCTGGCGTCGTCGCAGACGTAGACGGGGTCCTTGCCACCCAGTTCGAGCTGCAGCTTCATCATGCGCGGCGCGCAGGCGGCGGCGATGCGCGCGCCCGTTGCGTAGGACCCGGTGAAGAACACGCCGTCCACCGGCTGCGAGACGAGCGCCGCGCCTGCCGTGCCCGCGCCGGTGACGAGCGCGAAGATGTCCGCGGGCACGCCCGCCGCCTGCATCATCTCGCCGATCGCCAGGCCCGTGAGCGACGCGAATTCAGACGGTTTGTAGAGCACGGCGTTTCCCGCGAGCAGCGCCGGCACGAACACGTTCGAGCCGACAAAATAGGGATAGTTCCACGCCGAGATGTTGGCCACCACCCCGAGCGGCTCGTGCGTGATGCGCTCGCGCAGCCCCGGCTCCTCGAGCACGGTCTCGGGCGCAAGCGCGCGCGCCGCCTGCGCGAGGAAAAAATCCAGCCGGCCGGCGAGCGCGTCGAGCTCGTTGTGCGACTGGCGGATGGGCTTGCCCATCTCGCTCGTGAGCGTGCGTGCGAGTTCGTCCTTGCGCCGCGCGACCTCGCTCTTGAAGCGACGCATCGCGGCGAGGCGCTCGACGAGCGGGCGCGCCGCCCAGGCCGGCAGCGCGGTGCGCGCGCGGGCGTACTTCCTTGCAACCGCCTGCGAGTCGTCCTCGACCAACTCTCGGAGGAGCGAATTGTCAGCGGGATTGAGGATCTTCACGCTCTGGGCGCCTCATGTTGCGGCCTGGTGTCGGAGAAGCTTGACCAGCATGAGGCCGAAAGTGTACAAGAACCGAATTCCACGAAGAGAGGTCCGCCATGTGCGTCCAGCATCTGCTCAAGTCTGTCGGCACCGTCGTTGTGTCCGCCGCTATCAGTGCCGCGGCATGGGCACAGGAGGTTCCGGACAAGCGCCTCAATGAAATCTACGCCATGTCGCCGGACCGGGTGGCCGAGACGAGCGGCTGGATCCGTTCCCAGTCCGAGCGGCTGCGCGCGCACCTCAACTCGATCAAGGATCCGAAGATACGCGCCCTGGTCCTCGACATGGTCAACAATCCCCGCTCCACGGTGTTCAATCAGAGCGCCGAGAAAAACGCCTTCTGGTTCGCGCCGGCGGCGGGAGGTCCCGGCCACCATTTCTATCCGGGCGGGCTGCCGGTGCACGCGGTCGAGAACATCGATGTCTCGCTCGGCTGGGCGGACGCCATCGCCAAGGTGCACGGCGTGGACAATGCCAACCGCGACATCATCATCGCCGCGCTCACGCTGCACGACTGGGCGAAGGTCTGGTACCAGTGGGACGCGGCGACCGGCACCATCAAGCGCCCGGACTGGTTTCCGGCCTACTGGGGGGGCGAGCAGGGCATCGCCAAGTGGCGCTGGATGGGCGGCCACGGCGCCATCGTGTATGCCGAGCTGATGAAGCGCGGCGCGCCGGCCGAACTCGTGATTGCCACTGCCGCGGCGCACTTCGATCCGTTCTGGGACGTGGACCGTGCGGACGGCAAGGAGGGCCTGAACGCGGCGCTTGCCGAGGCCGCGAAGCTCGCCGGCATGCCGGCGATCAAGGTCGATCCGGCCCAGCGCATGGCGGAGTGGTGGATGATCGTCTATTCGGACGGCTCCTGGTCGTACTCGCACTACATCGCCGGCCAGTTCGCGCACGTCTGGGCGCGCGACGTCGCCAAGGATCTCGGCATCGATCCCAAGTCGCCGCAGGCGAACAAGCTCGCGTACTTCGTCCTGTCGCGGCTGTCTGATTTCAAGCTTTACAGCCAGTACCAGGCGGCCGGCTACGACGCCTCGGTGCCGAAGAAAGCGATCCTCGCGGCGCTCAAGGACTCGACGGCGCAAGAAGTGCCGGCCCGCTGACGCAGGGCCCGGTTAGACGGCTAACGGCGCTTCGCGGCGCGCTCCTGACGTTCGCCGGCGCGCCCGGCCCGGCGTTCGCCCACGCTTTCGGCGCGCGCTACGAGCTGCCGGTTCCGGTGTGGCTGTTCATCGTCGGCGGGGCGCTCACGGTCGCCCTCACTTTCGTCATGCTCGCCGCGTTCGCCCGCGAGGGCGCGAAGCGTTTCGCCGCCGCGCGCTGCGAGCTCTCGGGGACTTTCATCGGCAGATTGCTGTCCCATACATGGCTCGCCGCGGCGCTGAAAACGGCGGGCGTTGCCGCGCTCGCGCTCGTTGTGGTGGCGGGTTTCATCGGCGCCAAGGACCCGAACCGGAACATCGCGCCGACGCTCGTGTGGATCGCATGGTGGACCGGATTCTCGTATCTCGCGATGCTGCTGGGCAATCTCTGGCCGGTCCTCAATCCATGGCGGACCTTGTACGATCTCGCGGCCGCTCCGCGCCCGCCGCATCCCTATCCGCAATGGGCCGGCTCCTGGCCCGCGCTGGCGGCGCTGCTCGCATTCGGCTGGGTGGGAGTTGGTGTTTCCGTTCCGCGCGACGCCGCTGGTTCTAGCGTGGCTGGTGGTCGTGTATTCGGTGCTTACCTGGGCGGGCATGGCGCGCTACGGGCCGGAGGCCTGGCTGCAGCACGCCGATCCGTTTCACCGCGTGTTCGAGCTGTTTTCCCGCTTCGCGCCGTTCGCATCCGTACCCGGTCAAGGCCTGGTACTGCGCCCGCATGCCGCCGGCCTGCTCGCGCGCGAGTCCGCAAGCACCTCGAGCGCGGAAGTCGCCTTCATCATGGCGATGCTGGCGATCGTGCTGTTCGACGGCTTCCAGGGCAGCAAGCATTGGGTCGCCCTCGAGGACGCGGTTCACGCGATCAATCCCGCGCTTGGCGACGCGGCGTGGATCGCACTGCACTCGGCGGGTCTGCTCGCCATGTGGCTCGCGTTCCTCGGCCTTTACTTCGCCGCCTGCGTGCTGGCGCGGGCGGCCGCGGGGGGCGCTCTCGCGACGCTCGATTGCGCGCGCGCCTTCGCGCCGACGCTGATCCCGATCGCGGTCGGCTACCAATTCGCGCACACCTTCACCTACCTGTTGGTCCAGGGGCAAAGCATCGTGTTCCTGGTGTCGGACCCCTTCGGCCTGGGCTGGAACCTGTTCGGCACGCGCGATTTCGCGGTCGACATCGCCATCATAAACACGAAGACGGCCTGGTATGTCGCGCTGAGCGCGATCGTCGCCGGGCACGCCATCTCGGTTTACTTCGCGCACGTCGTG
>JANNTQ010000203.1:0-4539 GCA_031394435.1 Betaproteobacteria bacterium | reverse complement strand
GCACGAAGCCCTTTCCCTCGATGCCGCTCGGTTTCTGGAATGATCGCGGCGACGAGAAGTACCACGCCGCCTACTTCGCGAAATACCCGAACGTCTGGTGCCACGGCGACTGGTGCGAGCTGACCGCGCGCGGCACCATGGTGGTGTACGGCCGCTCGGACGCCACGCTCAATCCCGGCGGGGTGAGGATCGGCACCGCCGAGATCTATGGCCAGGTGGAGAAAGTCCCGGAGGTGGAAGAGTCTGTCGCCATCGGCCAGCTGTGGCCGCCCGCACAGCCCACCGACACGCGCGTGGTCCTGTTCGTCAAGCTGCGCGAAGGCCTGCACCTGGATGCGGCGCTGGAAGAGCGGATCCGCCGGCAGATCGGCGAGCACACCACCAAGCGCCACGTGCCCGCGAAGATCGTCCAGGTGCCGGACATCCCCCGCACCAAGAACAACAAGGTGGTCGAGCTGGCGGTGAAGGCGGTGGTGCACGGCATGCCGGTGGCCAATACCGACGCGCTGGCCAATCCGGAAGCGCTGGAGCTGTACCGCGATATTCCCGAACTGCAGAACTGAGGCCAACCATGATCGTCGTCCATCACCTGAACAACTCCCGCTCGCAGCGCGTGCTGTGGCTGCTGGAGGAGCTGGGGCTCGCCTACGAAGTGAAGCGTTACCAGCGCGACGCCAAGACCATGCTCGCGCCGCCGGAGCTGCGCGCGGTTCACCCGCTCGGCAAGTCGCCGGTGATCCAGGATGGGCAAGTGACGCTGGCGGAGTCCGGCGCGATCATCGAGTACCTCGTGGCGCGGCACGCCAATGGCAGATTGATCCCGGCAGCAGGAACCCCGGAACGGTTGCGCTATACCTACTGGATGCACTTCGCCGAAGGCACGGCGCAGCCGCCGCTGCTGCTGAAACTCATCTTCGATCGCATCGAAAAAGGGCCGATGCCTTTCTTCGTGCGGCCGGTGGCGCGCGCCATCGCCAAGCGTGCAAAGAGTTCCTTCGTCCAGCCCAATATCGATCGCAATCTGGATTTCATGGAAAGTGAGTTGGCGAAAAGCGACTGGTTCGCGGGCGCGGAGTTCAGCGCGGCGGACGTGCAGATGAGCTTTCCGCTGGAGGCGGCGCGGATGCGCGGCGGCCTGGACGAGAAACATCCGCGCTTGATGAGTTTCCTCGAGCGCATCCACGCGCGCCCGGCCTACGGCCGCGCCATCGATAAAGGCGGGGCGTACGCGCTGATGCGCTGATCGCGCGACGGGCTAGGCGTCGGCGGCGACTTCCTTGCGCAGGCGCACCGTGCGCGCGAACTCGAGCACGGCGCGCGCGAGCCTCAGGCGGTCGTCGGCGTTGCGCATGAAGGTCGGCGCGACGAGCACCTCGAAGCCGCTCGCCTGGATGCCCTCGGCCAGCGCCTCGTCGGCGCTGTCGATGACGATGCCGTCGATCAGCTTGTAGTACTCCATCGCCACCGCCCGCGCCGACACTTCGCGCCCCAGCTCCTGCATCATTTTCGCCGCCGAGCCCTGCAGCGCGCGGCCGCCGATGATCGGGCTCACCGCCACCACCGGCGCGCCGCGCTTGCGCAGCGCCTCGCGCATGCCGCTCACCGCGAGGATCGGCTGCATGGTGTGGTAGGGATTGCAGGGGCACAGCACCACGGCTTCCAGGTCTTGCGCATGCAGTGCGTCGAGCACTTCATCGGCGAGCCGCGCGCCGTCCGCGCCGCCGTACTGAAAGCTGCGTACCGCGGGCTCGCAATTCAGCTCCATGAAGTAATCCTGGAAGCTCATCGCGCCCGATTCCGTATTGACGATGGTGCGCACCGGGTCATTGCTCATCGGCAGCACGCGCGCCTCGATGCCCAGGCGCCGGCACAATTCCAGCGTGATCGCGGTCGGCGAACGCTCCGCGCGCAAGGCCTCGGCGCGCAGCAGCTGCAGCGCAAGCGCCCGGTCGCCGAGCGGCACGTCGACCGGCCCGCCCAGCCGCGTGAGCATGCCGTGGCAGCAGAAGCTTTCGCCGGCCGGCTCCCAGCCCTTGCTGGCGTCGGCGATGCCGCCGAGTGCGTACAGCATGGTGTCCACGTCGGGCGAGATCTGCAGCCCGAGGTACTCGAAGTCGTCGCCGGTATTGACGATCACGGCGAGGTCCCTGCCGCGCAGGCGATACAGGCCCTCGGCGAGCTTGGCGCCGCCGACCTGACCGCCGAGTGCCACCACCGTACCCATGCGGTGATTCTAGCCGCGGCCGATGGCCGCCGCGAGCGCGGCAATGATCGCGGGCTGTTCGCCGATCGCGGGCTCGAACTGCAATTCCAGCCCGGCGTGGCGTGCGCGCGCCGCCTCCGCGAGGGCGGGGAGGTCGCGTTTCAGGTGGGCACCCTGGCCGAGGAATACCGGCACCACGCGCACCTGGCGCGCGCCGCGCGCGACCAGCCGGTCCAGCGCGTCGTCGAGCGTGGGCGTCATCAGCTCCAGGTAAGCGAGCTCGACGTCGTAGCGCGTTGCGAGCAGGGCGCGCAGCGCCTCGAAGGGCTGCGCCCATTGCGCGTCGCGCGAGCCGTGCGCAAACAGGACCAGGGCCTGCTTCAATGCAGTGTGGCGCGGCGCCGCTCGTAGATGCCCTGCAGCAGGCGCAGCGAGCCCAGGCAGATGGCGTGGTGCGAAAGCGCGTGGCCCAGGTCCTCGACGATGTCGAGCGTGACCGGCACGTGCAGCGCGGCGAGCACGCGCGCGGCGCGCTCGGAGTGCACGCGCGACACCACCGCGTCGTAGGCGCCGTGCACCAGGTGGATGCGCGAGGCGAGGCGGGCGCCGTTCTGCGGCAGGCGCGCGAAGCGCGCCGAATACGCCACCACCGCGCCGGCGAGGCCGGCCAGCTGCTTCACCGCCTCCAGCGCCACGGTGCCGCCCTGCGAAAAGCCGATCAGCACGGTGCGCTCCATCGGCACGGCGCAGTTGGTCTGCTCGCGGCGCACCAGCGTCTCGATGCGCGGCAGGATCGCTTCGATGCGCGCCACGCGGTTGTCGTCGTTGAGGCCGCGGCTCGAGTACCACTGCTGGCCCTCGCCGCCGATCTCGCAGGATGCAAAGCCGCTCGGCACGACCAGTGCGGCGCTGGGAAAGCGCGCCTGGAAGCGGAAGGCGATCGGGATCATGGACTTCGGGGTGGCGCCGCTGCCGTGCAGGAACACGAACAGGTGCCGGGCGCGATGCTCCGGGGTTGGCCCGAAGCGGTAGACCTGCTGCATTGAGCGATTCTCGCCCTGCTGCGGCCGTTCTGTAAACTGCCACAGGAAAATTCGCGATTCCAAAGGTAACCCCATGCAAAAAAAACGATTCTTCGCCACCCTCTGGGCGCTCACCCGGCCCTACTGGGTGTCGGAAAAGCGCGGCACCGGGCTGGTGCTGCTCGCCACGGTGATCGGTTTCGCCCTGATGCTGGTCTGGGTCGAGGTGCAGTTCAACACCTGGAACCGCGAGTTCTACAACACCTTCGAGAGCAAGGACCAGGACGAATTCTTCCGCCAGCTCGGCTTGTTCACCGTGCTCGCGGTGCTGTTCATCGTGCTGCAGGTTTACCGCCAGTATTACCAGCAGATGCTGCTGATCGAATGGCGCACCTGGCTCACCGAGCGCTATCTCGCCGACTGGCTGAAGGACCGCGCCTACTACCGTCTGCAGCTGCTCGACAAAGGCACGGACAACCCCGACCAGCGCATTGCCGAGGACCTGAACATCTTCGTCGACCTCACGCTGACCCTCGCGCTAGGGCTGCTTTCGTCGGTGGTGACGCTGGTGTCCTTCGTCGGCATCCTGTGGAGCATTTCTGGCTCGGCGACGCTGTTCGGCATCGAGATCCCGGGCTACATGGTCTGGGTGGCGCTGGTCTACGCGATCGCCGGCACCTGGCTCACGCATCTGATCGGCCGGCCGCTGGTCGGCATCAATTTCAACATGCAGCGCGTCGAGGCGGATTTCCGCTTCTCGCTGGTGCGCCTGCGCGAGAACGCGGAGGGCGTGGCGCTGTACCGCGGCGAGCCAGGCGAACTGTCGAATTTCAATGCGCGCTTCGGCAGCGTGATCTCAGTCTGGTGGACCAAGATGCTCAAGCAAAAGCAGCTCGGCTGGTTCCAGTCCTTTTACGGCCAGTTGGGAATCATCTTCCCGTTCGTGGTATCGGCGCCGCGCTTTTTCTCCGGCGCGGTGCCGCTGGGTTTCATCTTCCAGGTGGCGTCGGCGTTCGGCCAGGTGCTTGGCGCGCTGTCCTGGTTCATCAACGCCTATGGCAGCTTCGCCAACTGGAAGGCGACGGTGGACCGGCTGACCACCTTTGCCGAAGCGCTTGAGCGCGCGCGAGCGGAGGCCGATCGCCTGGATGGCGACCGGGTGGAGGGCGAACCGGCGGTGCTCGTGCTGGACGCGGTGGAAATGGCGCTGCCGCAGGGCAGGCCGTTGCTCGCGGCGACGACGCTGGCGCTGAAGCAGGGCGAGTCGGTGCTGATCACGGGTCCCTCGGGCGCGGGCAAGTCGACGCTGTTTCG
>JANNTQ010000197.1:0-7912 GCA_031394435.1 Betaproteobacteria bacterium | reverse complement strand
GATGGCGAGCAGCACCGTCCAGCTGCGGAACGCGCCGCGCTTCTCGGTCACGGCGAGGGAATGGATCAGCGCCGTGCCGACCAGCCAGGGCATGAAGGAGGCGTTCTCCACCGGGTCCCAGAACCACCAGCCGCCCCAGCCCAGTTCGTAGTAGGCCCAGGCGCTGCCGAGCGCGATGCCCAGCGTGAGGAACACCCAGGCCACCGTGGTCCACGGCCGCGACCAACGCGCCCAGGTGGCGTCGAGCTTGCCCGAAAGCAGCGCAGCGACCGCGAACGCATAGGCCACCGAAAACCCCACGTAGCCCATGTAGAGCATCGGCGGGTGGATCACCATGCCCACGTCCTGCAGCAGCGGATTGAGGTCGCGGCCGTCAGCCGGCGCCGGGAACAGCCGGTCAAACGGGTTCGAGGTGAACAGCATGAAGGCGAGGAAGCCCGCGCTCACCAGCCCCAGCACCCCCAGCACGCGCGCCACCATCTCCTCGGGCAGTGGCGCGCTGAACAGGCCCACCGCGGACATCCACACGCCGAGCATCAGGCACCACAGGAGGAGCGAGCCCTCGTGGCTTCCCCAGGACGCAGCCACGCGGTAGTGCGTTGGCAGGGCGCTGTTGGAGTTCATCGCCACGTTCTGCACCGTGAAGTCGTGGGTGACGAACGCGTACACCAGGCAGCCGAAGGCAAAAGCGACGAGCAGTGCCTGCGCGTGCGCGGCGGGCCGCGCCACGCCCATCCACGCCGCGTCGCCGCGCGCGGCACCAGCGAGCGGCACGATGCCCTGCACGAGGGCCACGACGAGCGCGAGCGAGAGCGCGAGTTGCCCGAGCTCGGGGATCATTGCAACGTCTTCGCGGTTCTTTCCGCGGTCTCGTGCGCGCGCTTCACGGCCTCGGCGGCCTCCGGTGGCATGTAATTCTCGTCGTGCTTGGCCAGCACCTCGCGCGCGCGGAACACGCCGTCGGCGCCGAGCTGCCCCTGCGCCACAACGCCCTTGCCCTCGCGAAACAGGTCCGGCAGCGCGCCGCTGTAGAGCACCGGGATGGTCTTGGCCGTGTCGGTGACGACGAAGCGCACTTCGACACCCGTGCGCAGCACGCTGCCCTTCTCCACCATGCCGCCGATGCGGAAAGTCTTGCCCTGCGGCGCCTCATTGGCAGCCACCTGCGAGGGCGTGAAAAAGAACACCAGGTTCTTCTCGAACGCCGAGAGCACCAGCGCCGCGGCGACGCCGAGCGCGGCTACGCCGAGCGCGATGGCGGCCAGCCGCTTATGCCTTGGCTTCACGCGCGCGCCTCCGCAGCAGCAGGATTTCGACTGCCAGACTGGCGAGAGTCACGGCGTAGGCCGCCCAGACGTAAAAGCCGTACCCGCCCATTGCCCAGAATTCGCTCCAGCCGCCCCAGTTCATTCTCTCTCCCGAATAATGCAGCGCACGCGCGCGAGCGACGCGGCGATGCTGTACAGCCAGAACGCCAGCGCCATCAGCAGCATTCCAGTGAGCATGGTGCTCGCCACGCTCGGCGCGCGCGTCAGGCTCACCGACGCGCCCTGGTGCAGCGTGTTCCACCACGTCACCGAGTAATAGATGATGGGAACGTTGACCACGCCGACGATCGCCAGCACCGCACCCGCGCGGTCGGCGCGGCGCGGATCGTCGATCGCCGCCTGCAGCGCCATGAATCCTAGATACAGGAACAGCAGGATAAGTTCCGACGTCAGCCGCGCATCCCACACCCAGTAGGCTCCCCAGGTCGGCCGCCCCCACAGTGCGCCGGTCCACAGCGCGAGGAACGTGAACAAGGCACCGGTGGGCGCCACCGCGCTCGCCATCATCGAGGACAGGCGGGTATTGAACGCCAGGCCGATCCCCGCCCAAAATGCCATCACCACGTAGAGGAACATCGACATCCAGGCCGCCGGCACGTGGATGAAGATGATGCGGTAGGCCTCGCCCTGCTGCGCGTCGGTCGGCGCGACGAAAAAGCCGATGTACAGGCCGGCGACCGCGAGCAGCGCGGCGCCGGCGGCACTCCAGCGCGCGATCGTCCCGGCGAGCGGGAAGAACGTCTGCGGGGACGCGAACCAGAACCACTTGATGGCTGCACTCATTCCGTAGAGATCCGCAATGCCGCGGCAATCGCCCAGGGCGCGAACGCCGCGGCCAGCACCAGCAGCGCCGCGAGGAGCTGCAGCTGTCCCTGCGGCGAGAGCCCCGCCGCCGCCATGTCCACGCTGCCCGCGCCCATGATCAGCACTGGCACATACAGCGGCAGGACGAGGAGCGAGAGCAGCACACCGCCGCCCCGCAAGCCGAGCGTCAGCGCGGCGCCGATGGCGCCGATCAGGCTCAGCACCGGCGTACCGAGGAGCAATGATAAGGCAAGCGTGCCGTAGAGCGCCGCCGGTAAATCGTACTGCAGCGCGATCAGCGGCGCGATCGCCACCAGCGGCAGCCCGGACACCAGCCAGTGCGCCAGCACCTTGGCAGCGGCGATGACGCCCAGCGGCGACACGCCGAGCAACATCTGCTCCAGCGTGCCGTCGGCGTGATCGGCGGCGAACAAGCGCGACAGCGACAGCATCGACGAGAGCAGTGCCGCAACCCAGATCACCCCGGGTGCGACAGCGCGCAGCAGGTTCGGCTCCGCGCCGATGCCGAGCGGGAACAGACTCGCCACGATGATGAAAAACAGCAGCGCCGTGGCGACGTCGCCGCGCCGGCGCAGTGCGAGCAGCAGGTCGCGTTGCACGATGCAGCGTGCGGCGGCGATCATCCCAGTTCGATCACGCGCGGCACCGCGGCCTCGATCGCCGCTTCCCGGTGGGTGGTGTAGACCACGGCTGCGCCGCGCGCCACATGGCGTGCGATCAGCGCCTCGGTCAGCTTCGTCGCCGACGCATCGAGCGCCGCGAAGGGTTCGTCCAGCAGCCAGAGCGGCACCGATTCGCTGAGCAGCAGCCGCGCCAGCGCCGCGCGCCGGCGTTGGCCCTGCGACAGGCGCCTGACAGGCACCTCGTTTACGCCAAGGCCGTATTGCGCGAGCGCTTCCTGTGCCGCCTGCAGCGACGCCGGGAGCCCGGCGAGCGTGCCGGCTATGGAGAGATTCTCCGCCGCGCTCAGGTCGTCCTTGACCGCCGGCGCATGGCCGAGGTAGACGAGCTGGCGCGAGTAGTCCTCGCGCAATTGCCGGATCGACGCGCCCTGCCAGCGCACCTCGCCGGCCTCCGGCGCAAGCAGGCCGCAGAGGATCTTGAGCAGGCTGGTCTTGCCGCTGCCATTGGCGCCGGCAATGCGCAGCAACTCGCCGCCCTTGAGGGCGAACGACAGGCCGCGAAACAGTATCCGTCCGCCGCGCTGGCAATCGAGGTTCGCCGCTTCGAGCATCCGCTATTGTTGCAGAAACGGGCGCGCGGGCGCGGCGCGCACGGCGCCGCGGGCACAGGCCCGGAGCTGATGCCTACTGGAAGCGGTAGTAGTACGACACGCCGAGGAAGTTCACCTTCTGCACCGGCGCCTGGGTGAGCGTGGTGCCGTCGGTATAGGTCCAGGTCGTCCAAGTCCAGTCGTCGGTCTTGACCCTGTCGTATACGTAATCGAGTCGGACGCCTGAATTCTTCTGCAGTCCGTACTTGGCGTACAGGTTCACTCGCGTAAGCTGCGTGTTCACGTCCGGAAGTGACGTAATCGGCGCGCCGGTAATCGCCTGCTGGCGATACTCGTCATCGATGTCCGAGTGACTCAGATCTGCGCCGATTTCGAGCCGGGCGTAGGGTTTGCCGCGCAGGCCCAGGCCGAAGGATTCGCCGAGGCTGCGTAGCGCCGCCGCCCACAACTGTCCAGCGGAAGTTCGGCTCGCCTGGTCGAGCTTGGTGTCGTAGTGCGAGTACCAGGCGCTGCCCTGCCAGCGCTCGCTGAAGTTCAGGGAAGCGTCGACCGTGTAGTTGCGCGCCTCGCCTTGTCTCGGCCCGAGCCCCGATCCGTCGCGGTCGCCGTCGTAATCATCCTTCGACTGGTCCACTCGGAACTGCAGCGAAAGCGGGTCCGTGGGCTGCCAGTTCGCCGTCAGGCGCACTGTATCGCGCTTGCGGTCGGCGAGATGGATCGGCGCGATGATGTTGCTGCCGGCGGTCCCGTTATTGAGCGTGGTAAGCAGGAACGGCGAGCCGTCGCGCTTGCTGTGGATCAGGGCCACCGCGCCCGTGATGGTTTCGGACATCGAGCGGCGCAGCTCCACGCGATAGGCGGTCTCTTCGGTCTTGTCGCGATGACTCACGATGCGCACCGGCGACGCATTGCGCCGCTTCTCGTCGTAATCGACGCCGCCCGTCAGGCGCAACGACATGGGCAGGGCATAGCTTGCCTCGAGTTTGCCGCTGGTGGTGAGAACTGAGCGCGGCTCGTTGTCGCCGTTGAACGTGGACGTCGGTCCGGCGAGCGTGTTGTAGCGCAGGATCGGCGTCTTGTCGACGCGGTCATCGTACCGAAGGCTCGCGCGCACCGTAAGCTTCGGCATCGGTCGCGAGACCAGGCCGAACTGCGCGAGCGTGTTGTCGACACGTCCCTGCAGGTTGTTGCCGATGCCCGGCGCGAGCGGAACGTTGACGCCGCTGACGAACACGTCGTCCTGCTCGGCGCGCGCGTAGGCAAGTTTGAAAGTTCCGCGCGTGGTCTGCGTGAAGTTGTAGCCGCCGGATACATGCAGCTGGTGCGAGTGGTTGTCGGGCGGCAGCCCGATCGGGGTGAATGTCGAGAGCCCCACGGCACCACCCGTGAAGTTGAGACCGTTGTACGCGTTGTTGAACATCGTGCCGTAGTAGCCGCCGGAAAGCTGCAGGCGCTCACCAGTATAGTTGAGCGTCGCCCCAATCTGGCGCGTGGTGGAATTGATTGGTTCCGGCGCAAACTCGAAGGCGCCCGGCGTGCCGCGCGCAAAAACGCGCGCTCCGTCCTTTTCCTCGTTGCGGAAAGTGACCTTGAAGTCCCAGTTGCCGGACAGGTTCTTGTTGAACCCCAGCCCGAGCATCTCGCGCTCGGTCTTGAGCCTCAGCGCGGGTCCCGCGGTCGCCACGCCTGGAATCGTGAGGTTGCTGGCGCCGATCCCCGTGACTGCCGTACTTGCGGTGTAGGGCTCATGGCGGGGCGTCTGGCTGAAATCGATGTAGTAGCCCCAGTTGCCCTGCACCTCGTGCTCGAATCTGAGCTCGCGGTGATCGAGCCCGATATTGCGGCCGCGGAACCTTAGCCATTGCCCCGTGGCGTCGTCGCGCTTGACGTAGTCAAAGTCCAGCAATCCGTAGCCGCCCTTTTCGTTCAGGCCGTTGTACTGCCCGAAGCGGCCGTTGTCCTTGTCCACGTAGCCCAGCCCGAACTGCGCGCTGCTCGTCGGCTTGGTGAGCTCGGTGATCTCGTCGCTCTCGGCGGCCTGGACCGGGCCGAATGCGGCAAGCAGGGCCGCGGCGATCGCGGTGAGCGAGGATCCGAAGCGGTTGTGCCTGTTCATGATGGTCTCCTCAAAGCCTCGATCAGCGCCGGAAGGTGCGTTCGCTCGAAATGTTCGCCGGGTTGTTGGTGCCGTGGATCTGCGTATGGCAGTTCAGGCAGCCGCGCGCCAGCGTGTTCGCGCTGGTGCTTGTACCGGTCAGCGATCCGAGGTTGCCGCGGTGGCTCGTCGGCTCGTGACAGGACTGGCACAGGAACGGAGTACGCGCCTTGAGCAAGTTGGGCGTGGTCGTGCCGTGCGGGTTGTGGCAGATCGAGCAGTCCTCCTGCACCGGCTGGTGGGTGCGCACGAACGGGCCGCGCTTCTCCATATGGCAGCTGTAGCAAGTGTCGTTCACGTTGTCGCGCACCATGTTTTTCGGACCGGCCGAGCCATGCGGGTTGTGGCAGTCCGAACATGCGACCTTGCCTTCCGCGATCGGGTGCCGTGAGGTTTTCCTGAACTGCGCGCGCTGCTCCTTGTGGCAGGCGAAGCAGACCTCGGTCTGCGCCTGCCTGTCGCGCACCTTGTCGTGCGCGGTGTGCACCTGATGGCAGGACGTGCAGGTGGTGTCGCGACTCGCGTGCAAGCTCGTCTGCCATTGCATGCGCTCGCCGCCCTGGTGGCAGGTAAGGCAGGCCTGGTTCTGCGCATCGGCGCCGGTAGTCGATTTCTTGCCGAACATGCGCTCGGGTTTGGGACGCTCCTTGGCGTCGGCCGGCTTGTTGGCGTGAGTATCGCTCTGGCCGTGGCAGCTGGTGCAGCTCGGCGTGCGCCCGTCGGCCACCGTGCCGTGCTTGGTCTTGCCGATCGAGAGTACCGGGACCTCCTCGGTCTCGCTGTGGCAATGCGTGCAGTTGGCGTCGCCCTTCAGCACCATGTCCTTGCGCGGGGCCTGGGCCTGCGCCGGGAGAGCGAACAGCAGGCCGAGCAGCACGACGGCGAACGCTGAGGCCGGTCGTTTCATCATGGAGACTCTCTGGTTCATTTTGCGAGCTTCATTTCCTGCGGTCCCGGCCCGTCGGGCTCCTTGTGCGCGATGCCGAAGTGGCAGTCGATGCAGGTCAGGCCCTCGGCGCGCCCCTTCTCGTGCCGCGCGCGCGCCTTTTCGGTCTGCTTCTCGGGATCCATCGCATCGGCGTGGTGGCAGTTGCGGCATTCGAGCGAGTCGGTTTTCTTCATGTGCGTCCACACGCGCGTCGCCATCTCGTGGCGGTGCTTCTCGAACTTCTCCTTGGTGTCGATGACGCCGGTGACAAAGTGGCCCCACAACTCGAACGTGGCGCTGACCTTGCGCTTGAGCATCGCCACCGGCTCGCGCGGCACATGGCAGTCGGCGCAGACGGCGCGCACCCCGGAGCGGTTCTTGTCGTGGCTCGTGTCCTTGAACTCGGCGTACACGTTGTCCTTCATCTCGTGGCAGCCGATGCAGAAGCTTTCCGTATTGGTCCAGGCGAGGCCGGCGGCGCCGGCCGCCATCAGGGAGCCCACCACCAGCAGCGCCACCACGGCCACGCCCAGTCCCAGCCTGATTCGAGAGCAGGTCTGGCATTTGCGGGTCAGAAACTCCCAGCTTTTCTTGAACACGGCGTGGCTTCCTCTTCACTCGAATGCGCAAATCCTCAGCGCGAGAGGATGTAGCGCACCAGGTTGCGGATCTGCGCCTCGTCCTTGCTCTTCGGCGAATCGTGCAGCTCCTCCTTGCCGTCGACTTTTATTTTCTGGTTGGACGTCAGGTGCTTGAACAACTCCCCTTCGGGATCGGCCCTGCCCTTGTATTTGGCCGCGGTCTCCTTGAACGGAGGCCCTTCCTTCTTGGCGGAAACCGAGTGGCATTTCGTGCAGCCGCTCTTTTTCGCCAGCGCTTCGGCCGCGCCGACGTCGACGGCCGGCTGCGCCCGCGCCAGCCCCGCTGCCGCGACCAACAGAGGAAGCGCGAGCAACCAGATGTTTTTTCTCCTGTTTTTCATCTTGCTAATCTCGTTTTCCCGGTTGCCGGCCGCAGCACAAGCCCTGGCGCCGACGAATCTTCACAGATGAAGGCAATTCCGGCAAGGCTGGTAGATCTAGATCAAGCGGCAGCCGGGCGCGACCGATCTATTGACCTGCGTCAAGCCCGGGGAAATCTGACGTCGCAGACTGCCGCTAGTTGAGGTCCAGCGCGCGCTGCTTGAGCGCCGCGAGCGGTACGTATTCCAGAACGCTCTCGTGCGTCGCCTCGAGCACCACCTGCGGCGCGGCGCCCGCGCGCCAGGCTTCCACCCAGCGCAGCACGTGCAGGCACCAGCGGTCGCCTACTTGCAGGCCGCGGAAGCGCATTTCCGGCCGCGGCGTGACCAGGTCGTTGCCTTGCGCCACGCTGAAGTCGAGGGATTCCCGGGTCGCCTTCACGCACACCAGGTGCGCGACGCCGTCGGCGCCGTGCGTGGC
>JANNTQ010000152.1:0-5571 GCA_031394435.1 Betaproteobacteria bacterium | reverse complement strand
ATTCCTGCAGCATGCTCATCGCGGCTCCCTGGTTCAATCGATGGTGGGGTATTCCACTTCAATAATCTCCAGTTGCTCTACGCCGCCCGGTGTTTCCAGCCGCACCACGTCGCCGGCGCGAGCTTTGAGCAGCGCCCTGGCAATGGGCGAGAGCCAGGATACTCGGCCGCGCGCCATGTCCGCTTCGTCGGCGCCGACGATCGTCACCCTGCGCTCAGCGCCGCTTTTCGCGCGCACCGTCACGCGGGCGCCGAAGAAGACCTGCTCGGCATCCCGGCCCGCGTTCGCCACCACTTCGGCATTCTCCAGCCGCCTGACGAGAAAGCGCACGCGCCGGTCGATCTCGCGCAGCCGTTTCTTGCCGTACAAGTAGTCGCCGTTCTCCGAGCGGTCGCCATTGGACGCCGCCCAGGCGACCGTGCGCACCACCTCCGGCCGCTGCACCTCGACCAACTGCTTGAGCTCGGCTTTCAGGCTGGCGTAGCCCGCCGGCGTGATGTAGTTCTTCGCCGGGAGAGATTCGGCCGCGGCCTCGGGCGGCAGTTCCTCGTCGAGCTCGGATTCCTTGACGAACGCCTTCGACATGTTGGCGCAATTCTACCCGTCCGCTACTTGCAAGGCCGTAGCCGGTCACCGAGAATCCCACCCGCGCAGCGGCAAACCGGGAGGCGACGTGGCGGTGTTCCAGGGGACAGTCGAAAAAGACGATCTGCTGACCAGAATCCGCATCCGCGAGGTGCTGCTGTTCGGCCTGATCACGCTCACCGCCGTGTTCGCCAACCTGCCCGCCGAGAGCGTCGAGGAGCTTGGCATCAACCACGATTACCTGGCCGCCGCGCTCGCCTGTGCGGTGGTGATCGGCCTGTTCCTGTACCTCAGGTTCTTCTTCTTCCTCGCCGTCGTGCTGCTGATCCTCGGCGCCAACCTGCCCGATCAGGTCGCCGAGCGCTTCAACATCTCCAAGGTCCCGCTGCTCCTGGCGCTGGTGGCGCTGGTCGGCATTTCGCTCGTCAACCACCTGGTGAAGCTGCTGCCGACGGGCCTCGAGCCCAAAGCAAAGGAAAAAAGCGCGGAAGGCGTGCGCGCCATGTTCTACGCCATCGAGAAGAACAAAGTGGTGTACGCGCAAAAGGTGCTGTCGATGAATTTCGACCCCAACATGCAGCACGACAACGGCTATACGCCGCTCGCCTACGCCGCGATGAAGGGCAACCCGCAGATGGTCGATATGCTGCTGCGCAACGGCGCCGACCCGTCGATGACCACCAAGGAAAGCGACACGCCGATGGAGCTGGCGCTGCGCATGGGCCACAGTGAGGTGGCCGACATCCTGAAGCGTGCGCGCCAGGAGATGGACGGGCGCCGGGCCGCCGGCCCGCAGCCGGCGCCCGCCTGAGCTGCCTGCGGCTTGCGGCCAGCCCGGTTTACGGCCACAATACTGTATAAATAAGCAGGTTAGTGCATGCCCCCCGTGACCCTCGTTACGCCCATCGTGCCGCAGGCCATCTGCCGCGACGCGCTGCTGGAGAAATACGCCAAGGGCGGTGAATCCTCCGTCGACGAGGTGCGCCGCCGCGTGGCGCGCGCCCACGCCCAGGCCGAGCCCGAGGCGCGGCGCGCGCACTGGGAGCGGCGCTTCCTGCGGGCGCTGGAGGACGGCTTCATCCCCGCCGGGCGCATCAACTCGGCCGCCGGCGTGCAATTGCAGGCGACGCTGATCAACTGCTTCGTGCAGCCGGTGGGCGACTCGATCTCCGAGACCGTCGACGGCCGTCCCGGCATCTACACTGCGCTGCAGGAGTCCGCGGAGACCATGCGCCGCGGCGGTGGCGTGGGCTACGACTTTTCCTCGATCCGCCCCAAGGGCGCGAAGGTTACGGGCACGCACTCGCGCGCCAGCGGCCCGGTGTCCTATATGCGCGTGTTCGACCGCTCCTGCGAGACGGTGGAGTCGGCGGGCGCGCGGCGTGGCGCGCAGATGGGCGTGCTGCGCTGCGACCACCCGGACGTGGAGGAATTCATCCACGCCAAGGACCGGGGCGACCTGGCCAACTTCAACCTCTCGGTCGGCGTCACCGACGCGTTCATGCAGGCCGTCGAAGGCGACCTCGAAGTCGAGCTGGTGCACAAGGCAGGGCCCTGGCCCGCCCCGGGCGTCACCCAGCGCGCGGACGGCATGTGGGTCTACCGCAGGGTCGCCGCGCGCGCGTTATGGGACCAGGTGATGCGTTCGACCTACGACCATGCCGAGCCTGGCATCCTGTTCCTCGACCGCATGAACCGCGACAACAACCTCAATTACTGCGAGACCGTCGAGGCGACCAATCCCTGCGCCGAGCAGCCGCTGCCGCCCTACGGCTGCTGCTGCCTGGGCTCGATCGACCTGACGCGCTTCGTGCGCGAAGTGTTCTCGGAAAAGGCGTCATTCGATTTTGACGCCTTCGGACTAGTGGTGGACGTCGCGGTGCGCATGCTCGACAACGTGCTCGAAGTCACCGCCTGGCCGCTCGAGGCGCAGCGCCGCGAGGCGATGGCCAAGCGCCGCGTCGGCCTGGGATTCACCGGCCTGGGCGACGCGCTGATCATGCTGCGCCTGCGCTACGACTCGCAGGCGGCGCGCGACATGGCGGCGGCGATCTCGGCAGCGATGCGCGACGCGGCGTACCGCGCCTCGGTGCAGCTGGCGCAGGAGCGCGGCGCCTTTCCGCTGTTCAACGCCGACCTGTACCTGTCGGGCAGCAGCTTCGCCGCGCGCCTGCCCGAGGAGGTCAAGGCGCTGGTGCGCCAGCACGGCATCCGCAACTCGCACCTGCTGTCCATCGCGCCGACCGGCACCATCAGCCTCGCCTTCGCCGACAACGCTTCCAACGGCATCGAGCCGCCTTTCTCCTGGACCTACACGCGCAAGAAGCGCATGGCCGACGGCACGCTGAAGGAGTTCCCGGTCGAGGACCACGCCTGGCGCCGCTACCAGGCGGCGGGCGGGAACATGGATAGCCTGCCGCCCTACTTCGTCACCGCGCTCGAGTTGAGCGCGGCGGCGCACGAGCAGATGGTGGCGGCGGTGGCGCCTTACATCGACACCAGCATCTCGAAGACCGTGAACGTGCCGGAGGACTATCCCTACGGCGAGTTCAAGGACCTGTACGTCACCGCGTGGAAGTCCGGCCTCAAGGGGCTCGCCACCTACCGGCCGAACAAGGTGCTGGGTTCCGTCCTCTCGGTCGGCATGCCGCAGGACTTCGCCGTGGACGATGTCAACCGGCGCATCAGCATCAAGTCGCTGCCCGAGCCGGTGCTCGCCAGCCTGCGCTGGCCGGGGCGGCCGGAGTTCGCCGCCGGCAACCTGTCCTGGACCTACATGGTCGAGCACCCGCAGCACCATTTCGCGGTGTTCGTCGGCGAGGCAGAGAACGGCAGCCCGCACGCCTTCGAGGTGTGGGTCAACGGCAGCGAGCAGCCGCGCGGCCTGGGCGCGGTGGCCAAGACGCTGTCGATGGACATGCGCGCCAACGACCCGGGCTGGCTGCGCCTCAAGCTCGACACGCTTGCCCGCACTACCGGCGACGATGCCTTCGATCTGGCGTTTCCGCCGCACGGCGAGAAGCGACGCATGCCTTCGGTGGTTTCCGCGCTGGCGCAGCTGGTGCGCTGGCGCGTGGAGCAACTCGGCGGCCTGGCCGGGGAAAGCCAGGCCGATGCCTTCGCCAGCGTCACCCCGGTGATGGACTCGATGTTCAGCCTGAAGGAGCCCAAGACCGGCACTGACGGCACCATGTCGTGGACCGTGGACGTGCACAACCCGCGCACCGGGGACGACTTCGTCCTCGGCTTGAAGGAAATCGCCTTGCCCGACGGCACGACGCGCCCCTACTCCCTTTGGCTCTCGGGTGAGTACCCGCGCGCGCTGGACGGCCTGTGCAAACTGCTGTCGCTGGACATGCGCGTCATCGACCCGGCCTGGATCGCCATGAAGCTGAAGAAGCTGCTCGACTTCCCCGAGCCGCTCGGCGACTTCATGGCTTTCGTGCCGAGCTCGAAAAAACAGCAGACCTGGCCGTCCACTGTGTCCTACGTGGCGCGGCTGGTGCTGCACCGCTATGCCATGCTCGGCATCCTCGATCAGCACGGCGTGCCGCTGCAGCGCCTGGGCATGCTCGATGCGCCGGCCGGCGGGCGCGCGCCGGTGATGCAGGGCGCGAAGTGCCCGGAATGCGCCAGCCACACGCTGATCCGCAGGGACGGCTGCGACTGGTGCACGTCCTGCGGCTACGTGGGCCTGTGCGGTTAGTTGGCCTGTGCGGTTAGTTAAAGCGATTTGACGGCGATGAAGCACAGCTGCATCAGCGGCTGCGGCAGGATGCCGATCAGCAGCAGCGCCAGCGCGTTGGTCGACAGCAGCCAGCGCGCCGCGCCGCCTCCTTCGGCGGCGGCGGTTATCGGCTCGTCGAAATACATGAGCTTGACGATGCGCAGGTAGTAGTACGCGCCGATGAGCGAGAACACCACCGCCGTCACCGCCAGCCAGATCCGCCCCGCCTGCACCGCCGCAGACAGGACGGCGAACTTGGCGTAGAAGCCCGCGGTCGGCGGCACGCCGGCGAGCGAGAACATCAGCAGCAGCATGAGGAACGCGGCCCAAGGGTCGCGCCGATTGAGGCCCCGCATGTCCTCCAGCCGCTCGCACTCGAAGCCCTTGCGCGACAGGTGCAGCAGCATGCCGAAGGCGCCGAGCGACATCAGCACGTAGACCAGCGTGTAGAACATCGCCGCGCCGTAGGCGTCGGCGGCGTTGAGCAAATTGCCGCCCACCACGCCCGAGAGCAGGCCGAGCAGCATGAAGCCCATGTGCGCGATGGTCGAATAGGCGAGCATGCGCTTGAGGTTCGCCTGGGCGATCGCCGCGAGGTTGCCGATGGCCATCGACAGCACCGCCATGATCGCCAGCATCTGCTGCCATTCCGCCGCCAGGCCGAGCATGCCGTTCACCAGCAGCCGCATCGCCATGGCGAACGCGGCGAGCTTGGGCGCGGTGCCCAGCACGAGCGTCACCGCGGTGGAGGCGCCGTGATAGACGTCGGGGATCCACATGTGGAACGGCACCACGCCCAGCTTGAAGGCGAGCCCCGCCACCACGAACACCAGGCCGAACACCAGCAGCGTGCGCGAAGTGCTCGCAGCCGCGCTCAGGCTCTCGATCTGGCGCGCTACCTCGGTGATGGACAGCGTGCCGGTGGCGCCGTAGATCATCGACATGCCGTACAGCAGCAGGCCGGAAGCGAGTGCTCCCAGCACGAAATATTTCATCGCTGCCTCGACCGAAGCCGCCGAATCGCGGTTCAGCGCGACCAGTGCGTACAGGCACAGCGACAGCAGCTCCAGCCCCAGGTACAGGCTGAGGAAGCTGTTGGCGCTCATCATCACCATCATGCCGAGCAGCGCGAACAGCAGCAGCATGAGGTACTCCCCGCGCAGCAGCCCGCGATCGAGCAGGTACTGGCGCGAGTAGGCCAGCGCGGCCGAAACGGCGAAATAAGCGGCAAGCTTGAGCAGGTGGCCCATCACGTCGGA
>JANNTQ010000131.1:0-2953 GCA_031394435.1 Betaproteobacteria bacterium | reverse complement strand
GCGCTCAGATTGGCGAAAGTGAAACAGGTCGCCGCGCGGCTCCAGGCCACGCCGGCGCAGGTGGCGATCGCCTGGCTGCTGGCGAAGTCGCCCGCGATGCTGCCGATCCCAGGTACGGGCAGGCTCGAGCACCTGGAGGAGAACGCGGCTGCTGCCCGCCTGACGCTGTCGCCACAAGACATGAAGGAACTCAATTAGGTCATGAAGAGCATCGCAGTCTTTCTGGCCACCCTTGCATTGGCCGGCTGTTTCACGATCGGCGACTCGCAGCGCCCGATTGCCACCGAGACGGTGGCCGCACCCAGGCCCTCGGCTGAGCGCACGCTGGTCATCGTGCTGCCGGGCTTCGGCGCCGATGCGCAGGAAATGAGGGAACGCGGCGTCGCCCAGGTGATCCAGGAATCCTGGCCGGAAGCGGAGGTGCTGCTGGCCAGCGCGACGTTCGCCTACTACCGCGACGGCAAGCTCGTGCCGCGCCTGCACGAAGAAATCGTCGAGCCGGCGCTGCGCAAAGGCTACCGCCGCATCTGGCTGGCGGGCGCGTCGATGGGCGGTATGGGCGTCCTGATGTACGAGCGCGAGCATCCCGGCACGCTGACGGGAATCGTGCTGTTCGCCCCCTTCCTTGGCAGCAATGACCTGCTCAAGGAGATCCGCCGTGCGGGCGGCGCGCGGAACTGGGACCCGGGCCCCTTGCCGGCCGAGATGAACGGCGAAAACTACCAGCGCCAGGTGTGGAAGATGGTGAAAGCGTGGGCGGACCGCCCGGATCTCGCACGGCGTGTATGGCTCGCCTGCGGCATCGAGGACCGGCTGCTGGACGGCGTGCGGCTGCTGGCCCCGGAACTGCCCGAGGCCCGCTTCATCGAACTGCAGGGTGGGCACACCTGGAGCACCTGGGTCAGCGGAGCGAGAACGGTGTTCTCCAGCATTCGTCTGGAGGAATCAAGGCGATGACCGCACCATGAACGCGCCGCACGCAGGAGAGTTTCTCACCCTGCAGGAAATCGTCGCCGCCGCGCGCGCCAATCTGGCGCCCGGGCCATGGAATTACCTCATCGGCGGCGCCGAAACCGAGACTACGGTGTGTCGCAACCGACAGGCGCTCGACTCGCTCGCGTTCCGGCCCCGCGTGCTGCGTGACGTGAGCCGGATCGACACCGGCGCGGCGTTCCTCGGCAAGCGCGTGCGCCTGCCGGTGCTGCTTGCGCCGATCGGCGGCCTCGAATCCCTGGTCGAAGGCGGCGCCGCCGCGGCTGCGCGCGCTGCGGCGCAGTTCGGCGTGCCGCTGATGCTGTCGTCGGTCTGCCAGCCGGGTCTGGAGCAAACCGCCGCGGCCGCGGACGCGCTGCGCTGCTTTCAGCTCTACGTACGCGGCGACGATGCCTGGGTGGACCAGCACGTCAAACGCGCGCGCGACCATGGCTATTCGGCTTTCTGCCTAACGGTGGACGTTGCGATGTACAGCCGGCGCGAACGCGACCTGATCGGCCGCTTCGTCAAGCCCTGGCGCGCCACCGCCCAGGCCGGCAGCACTTACCAGTCCGGGCTTTCCTGGGACCAGGTCAAGCGCTTCAAGGACCGGCACGACCTGCCGCTGATCATCAAGGGCATCGCCACCGTGGAAGACGCAGAAATCGCCGTGCAGCACGGCGTCGAGGTGGTCTACGTCTCCAATCATGGCGGACGCCAACTCGACCACGGTCTGGGCAGCATGACCGTTCTGCCGCAGATCGTTTCGGCAAGCGCCGGCCGCGCCGAAATCTGGGTGGACGGCGGATTCATGCGCGGCACCGACGTGGTGAAGGCGATCGCGCTTGGCGCGACAACGGTGGGCCTGGGTCGTCTGGCCTGCCTCGGCCTTGCCGCTGCGGGCGTCCCGGGCCTGGTGCGTGCACTGGAAATCCTCGAAGAGGAGGTCCGCACCTGCCTCGGGCTGCTCGGCGTCACCTCGCTGGCCGAGCTCACGCCGCAATACGTCGCCGCGGCGGCGCCCGTCAGCCTGCCCGGGATTTTGAGCGCCTTTCCGCTGCTGGACTAGCTAGAGCGCTTGCCGCGCGATGCGCAGGCGCGCTTCGCGAACGTCATCACCGCGCACTTCGCGCAGGGCGTAGCCGACGAAGCTCGACACCACGTCCTTGCGCCAGTATAGGTCGAGGTCGGTGTTGTCCAGGGGCTTGGCGCGCGAGGCGACGAGCGAGCCCACCTCGACGATGGCCTCGTCGGTGAGCTTCTTCCCTTTGAGGAACGTGCTCCCCTTCTCCACCAGGAACGGCCTTGAGGCCGCTGCGCCGAGCGCGATGCGGGCTTCCTTCACCGTTCCGTCCTCCGCCAGCTTCACCGCAGCTGCCACGCCCAGCACCGGGAAATCGAAAGCGCCGCGGCGGCGCAGTTTCCAGTAGCTGCTGGTCCAGCCGGCGGGAATCACGACCTCGGTCAGGATTTCATCCGCTCGGCGCGTCAGGTAATCGATGCCATCGTTGTTATAGAGCGCGTCCAGCGGCAATTCGCGCTCGCCCTGCGTCGACACCAGCTTCACCTTGGCGCCAAGCGCGATCAGCGCGGGAGCGGTATCGGTCGAAGACACCGCCACGCAGCGCTTGCTCGCCGTGGCCACCCAGCAGATGTCGCCGTCCTTCTTCAAGCAGAAGTCGATGGCTTTGCGCCACTCGTGGTTCTGGTTGTAATAGGTGCAGCGCGTATCCAGGCACAAGTTGCCGCCCAGCGTGCCCATGTTGCGCAGGTGCACGGTGGCAACCTGCGCCGCGGCTTGCCACAGGGCACGATGCCTTTCCCGCATCCCTGCTTCATGGACGATGTCGCTCAGGGTCAGGCCCGAACCCAGCGTCCCGTTCGACTTCCTCAACTCCTTCACCCCGCGCAGCGAGATCAGGATCTTCGGCGACTGGTGGCGCCGCTTCATGTTCGGGATCAGGTCGGTGCCGCCGGCGAT
>JANNTQ010000023.1:0-14212 GCA_031394435.1 Betaproteobacteria bacterium | reverse complement strand
CCTTCCTCCGCCAGCTTCACCTGCAGCAGGCCCGCCGAGCGGCGCACGATCGAGCCGAGCTCGGCCGCGCTGTAGAACTCCAGCCGCGCCACGATGCCGAAACGGTCGCGCAGCGGGTTGGTCAGCATTCCGGCGCGCGTGGTGGCGCCGACCAGGGTGAACGGCGGCAGGTCGAGCTTGATCGAGCGCGCCGCCGGACCCTCGCCGATCATGATGTCGATCTGGTAGTCCTCCAGCGCCGGGTAGAGGATCTCTTCCACCACCGGCGACAGGCGGTGGATCTCGTCGATGAACAGCACGTCGCGCGGCTCGAGATTGGTGAGCAGCGCCGCCAGATCCCCCGGGCGCTCCAGTACCGGGCCCGAGGTCTGGCGCAGGTTGACGCCCATCTCGCGCGCGATGATGTGCGCCAGCGTGGTCTTGCCCAGCCCTGGCGGGCCGTACAGCAGCACGTGGTCCAGCGCCTCGCTGCGGCCGCGCGCCGCCTGGATGAAGATCTCCATCTGGCTGCGCACCTTCTCCTGGCCGACGTAGTCGGCGAGCCGCACCGGCCGCAGCGAGCGTTCGAACTGCTCCTCCTGCGGCGTGGCCGGGGCGGCGGCGATCAAGCGATCGGTCTCGACTGACATTGTGGAATTTTGCCAGAGCGGGACCGTTTCCCCTTGTACAACTTCGAGCGCAGGCATACGATTTCCAGCGTGACAACGGCCAAGCTGACCCTGATTGCGGTATTTGCCGCCTGGTGGTCCAGCGCCCAGGCTCAATCCGAGCCCGGCTGGTACCTCGGCACGGGCCTGATCCCGCCCATGCCGCGGGCCGAATCGACGGTCCCGCCCCACCCCAGCGAGCTGCGCGAGTCCACCGAGCCAAGCTACCAGCAGTTCGGCGGCTACCGCTTCACGCGCCACTGGAGCGTCGATTTCGGCTACGGCGCGGGCTCGCAATCGAATGCCTGGACGCTCTCCGGCAGCGGCCTGCTGCCCATCGGCCGCTCCTTCTCGTTGCAGGGCCGGCTGGGCCTCGCCGTGCCGACCGCCGAACTCTCGCTCTCTTCCGCCGCCGGCGCCCTGTCGACGTTGTCCTCGATGGACGCGGCGCGGTACCGCACGAGCATGCTGTGGGGCTTGGGCGGGCAGTTCGAATTCACCCGCAACGTCGGCCTGCGCATGGACTTCAACAGCCGGTACAACGAGGACGCGGCCTATAACCGCGCCCGCAGCGAGCTGTGGTCCATCAATGCGGTCGTGCGGTTCTAGCTCAGGACTTGGCTAACGCTTTGAGTGCCGTGCGGATGCCTTCCGCGACGGCAAGCCCCGTCGGCAATCCCTTGAGCGCCGCCGCCGCCTCTTTCTCGCTGTAGCCCAGTCCAAGCAAGGCATGCAGCACGTCCGCAGCGCCGGCGGCGCCAGCCGGCCTGGCGTCGGCGAGCTTGCCCTTGAGTTCCAGCAGCAGGCGCTCGGCGATTTTCCTCCCGATGCCCGGGATCTTCGTCAGCCGGGCCGCCTCCTGCAGCGCCACCGCCTGCGCCAGTTCCGCCACCGACAACCCGGAGAGCACGGAGAGCGCGGTGCGGGCCCCGACTCCCGATATCTTCAGCAGCTGGCGGAACGCGGCGCGCTCTTCCAGCGTGCCAAAGCCGTAGAGCGCCTGCACGTCCTCGCGCACTACCAGGTGGGTGTGCAGAGTCACCGGATCCCCGGTGGCGGGCAGGTTGTAGAAAGTGCTCATCGGCACGTCGAGCTCGTAGGCGACCCCGTTGCAGTCCACCAGCACCTGCGGCGGCTGCTTGCCGGCGAGTTTCCCCGTGAGCCTGCCGATCATACGAGCCGGCCCCGCTTCATCCTCAATCCGGTCGTGGAGAACCCGCCAAGGGAACCGCCGTGCGCGTGGCAGATGGCGCAGGCGAGCGCATCGGCTGCGTCCGGCGCGGGCGTGCCGGGCAGCGCGAGCAAGCGCTTGACCATCTGCTGCACCTGTTGTTTTTTCGCGTGGCCCTTGCCGACCACCGCCTGCTTGACCTGCAGCGCAGTGTACTCGGCGACCGGAAGTCCGGCGAGGACGGCGGCGCAGATGGCGGTACCGCGCGCCTGGCCCAACAGCAAGGTGGATTGCGGGTTGACGTTGACGAACACCTTTTCGATCGCGACTTGCTCCGGGTGGTGCGCGGCGATCACTTCGTTCAGTCCGTCCAGCAGGGTCTTGAGCCGGGCGGGGAGTTCGCCGCGGCCCGACCTTACGCAGCCGCTCGCGACATAGGCAAGGCGGTTGCCGTTCTTCTCCAGGACGCCGAACCCGGTCACCTGCAACCCGGGATCGATGCCCAGGATTCTCACGCGTCCTCGAACACGGCGGTGGTGTAGACGTCCTGCACGTCGTCCAGGCCCTCGAGCGCCTCGAGCAGGCTCCTCAGGCGCAGCGCGGCACTGCCATCCAGCGCGGTCTCATTGACCGGCTTCATAGTCACTTCGGCCAGCTCGGGCTTGAGCCCGGCCTTTTCCAGCGCCGCCTTGACCGCGTGGAGGTCGTTCGGCGCGCACAGCACCTCGATCGAGCCATCCTCGTTCGCCGCCACGTCCTCGGCGCCCGCCGCCACCGCCGCGTCCATCACCTTTTCCTCGCTCGCGCCCGGGGCGAATACAAACAGACCGCAGTGCTTGAACAGGAACACCACCGAGCCGTCCGAGCCCATATTGCCGCCGTGCTTGCTAAAGGCATGGCGCACCTCGGCCACCGTGCGCGTGCGGTTGTCGGTCAGGCAATCCACGATCACCGCGGCGCCGCCCGGACCGTAGCCCTCGTAGCGCGCCTCCTCGTAGGACACACCATCCAGCTGGCCGCTGCCGCGCTTGATGGCGCTTTGCACGCTGTCCTTGGCCATGTTGGCCTCGCGGCCCTTGTCCATCGCCAGGCGCAGGCGCGGGTTCATGTTCGGATCGCCGCCGCCGAGCCTGGCGGCGACGGTGATTTCCTTGATCAAGCGCGTGAAAATCTTGCCCTTCTTCGCATCCGCCGCGGCCTTGCGGTGCTTGATGTTCGCCCATTTGCTGTGTCCGCTCATGCCATAATTTTACGTCATGGCCTGTCCCCTCCTCGTCGCCAAGAGCGGCAAGCGGCGTTGACTGCCGCGGCGTATCGCTGGGCAGGCGTGCTGTTCGCACTCGCCGGCACCGTGGCCTTCGCCTTCCGCCCGGTGCTGATCAAGCTTGGCTACGCGGC
Organism: Betaproteobacteria bacterium; assembly: GCA_031394435.1. Classification (GTDB taxonomy): domain Bacteria; phylum Pseudomonadota; class Gammaproteobacteria; order Burkholderiales; family SG8-39; genus JAABQT01. The sequence goes on along the minus strand of JANNTQ010000023.1, from coordinate 10,996 downwards.
AGCGCCGGTGAGCGCGACCACGCTGCTGTTTCTGCGCATGGCGCTGTCGCTGCCCTTCTTCGCCGCCGTCGCGTGGTGGCTGCGCAACGAACCGCCGCTCGCGCGGCGCGACTGGGCCGGCATCGTCGGCCTCGGTTTCCTCGGCTACTACCTCGCGAGCCTACTCGACTTCCTCGGCCTGCAGTACGTCCCCGCCGGGCACGGGCGCCTGATCATGTTCCTCTATCCCACCCTGGTGGTGATCCTGTCCGCGCTGTTCCTCGGCAAGCGGCCTACGGCGCGCGAGCTCGCGGCGCTGGCGGTCACTTATACGGGCATCGCGCTGGTGCTCTCGCAGCAGCTCGGCGCGCCGACCGAGCATCGGCTGTTTTTCTTCGGCGCGGCGCTCGTGTTCTCTTCGGCCATGTGCTACGCCGTGTACCTGGTCACCGGCAGCCAGCTCATCCAGCGCGTCGGCTCGATGCGCTTCACCGCCTACACCATGCTGGTTTCCACCGCGCCTGCGGTGCTCCAGTTCGCCATCCTGGAAGGCCCGGCGGCGCTGGAGCTGCCGCGCATCGTCTGGGTCTACGCTGTCATTCTGGCGACAGTGTGCACGGTGCTGCCGGTGTTTCTCGTCGCCGAGGCGCTCAAGCGCATCGGCGCCAACCATTTCGCGCTCGTCGGCGCGCTCGGGCCGGTGACCACCGTAGTGGCGGATTTCATCCTGCTCGAAGGAAAGCTCAGCGCACTGCAGCTGGTCGGCGGCGCACTGGTGATCGCAGGCGTATTGCTCGTCACTCTGAAGAAAGGCTGAAAGCCATGGATCTCGGCATCAAGGGAAGGAACGCGCTGGTCTGCGCGGCATCGAAGGGCCTGGGCAAGGGCTGCGCGCTGGCGCTCGCGCGTGAAGGCGTCAACCTCGTCATCACCGCGCGCGGCAAGGAGACACTCGAAGCGACTGCAGAGGAAATCCGCAAGGCGACCGGCGCGAAGGTCGTCGCCATCGCCGGTGACATCACAACAGCCGAGGGGCGCGCCCAGGCGCTCGCCGCCTGCCCCAATCCCGACATCCTGGTAAACAACGCCGGCGGCCCGCCGCCCGGGGATTTCCGCAACTGGACGCGCGAGGACTGGCTGAAGGCGATCGACGCCAACATGCTCACGCCGATCGAGCTGATCAAGGCCACGCTGGACGGCATGATCGCGAGAAAGTTCGGCCGCGTGGTCAACATCACCTCGGGAGCGGTGAAGATGCCGATCCCGGAACTCGGTCTGTCCAACGGTGCGCGCACGGGTCTCACCGGCTTCGTCGCCGGCCTCTCGCGGCAGGTCGCGCAGCACAACGTGACGATCAACGGCCTGCTGCCCGGACCCTTCGACACCGACCGGCTGCGCGGCAATATGGAGTTCAACGCGAAGAAACTGGGCAAAACCGCGGCCGAGCTTGCCAAACAGCGCGCCGACGCCAATCCCGCAAAGCGCTTCGGCACCATCGAGGAGTTCGGCGCGGCCTGCGCCTTCCTCGCCAGCGCGCACGCCGGCTACATCACCGGCCAGAACCTCCTCTTGGACGGTGGCGCCTATCCCGGGACATTCTAGGCGCGGGGGCGGGCGATGGATGCACGGAGGATAGCGGGCGCACTGGGTGCCGAGATCACCGGCGTCGATCTTGCGGCGGGGCTCTCCGACGAAACCGTCGCCGGCATCCGCTGCGCGTTTCTCGAGCACCAGGTCATCTTCTTTCGCGAACAGGTCCTGTCGCCGGCGCAGTTCATGGCTTTTGCGCGCCGCATGGGCCGGCCCATCGAGTACCCGTTCGTCAAGGGCATCGAGGGCTACCCCGAGGTGATCGAGGTGAAGAAACTGGAGCACGAGCGGCAGAACTTCGGCGGCATCTGGCATTCCGACACCGCGTATCTCGAGATTCCGCCGATGGGTTCGATGCTGCTGGCGCGCGAAGTACCCGCGTCAGGCGGCGACACCGAGTTCGCCAGCCAGACCCTTGCCTACGAGTCGCTCTCGGCCGGCATGCAGCGCCTGCTCGATGGGCTGATCGCGGTCAATTCATCAGCGAAGGCGGACGTCACGCGCACGCGCGAGGACCGAATCAAGGAGCAGGGCGGCGAGGCCAGGCAATATCTCGCCGAGCATCCCGTGGTTCGCACACATCCGGAAACCGGACGCAAGGCGCTCTACGTCAACCTCGCGCACACGGCGGCCTTCAAGGACATGAACGAGGAGGAAAGTGCGCCGCTGCTGCAGTACCTCTTTCGCCACCAGGTGCGGCCCGAGTTCACCTGCCGCTTCCGCTGGCGCACGGGCTCGCTCGCCTTCTGGGACAACCGCTGCACCCAGCACAACCCGATCAACGACTACCATGGCCAGCGACGCGTGATGCATCGCATCACGCTCGCCGGCGACAAGCCGCGCTGAACTAGAACGGTTAGGGCGTCGCACGATTCTGGAGTTTGCGAGTGTTTTCTTCACCTGCCCGGAATCGAAAAGTCGCGCTCGATCCTGCCCCGCACCGCCCGCGCAAGAGCGGGGTCGAGCTTGGTTGCCGCCAGCCGCTTGAGCAAGGTCTTTTTCCCGGTCATTTTTTGTCGGGCAAGCTCGCGCGTAAATTCCATGTCCTTTTCACGGCCCGCCACATACTTTGCAAGTGCCAGGTCGTGCACCTCGAGGCACAGGCCTGCATACCCACTGGTGTTTGCGTTCTCGACGCGCACCAGACGCCGCTGCCAGCCGCGGGGCAGCGTCGCCGTGTCCGGACCGACGCCTTGCGCGTAGTACCCGTACTGCTCGTGAAATTGCGATCCCTCGCCGATGGCACCGTCCACTTTGTCGGCCAGTTCAGGCCTGCTCCTAGGGTAGAGGTCGCATTCCATCGACCTGCATAGCGCCGCCGGAGCGTTGGGGAACTGGCCGAGAATCGCCTGGCTGCCGATCACCACGAGCTCGCGGGAGCGGGCGATGCGTCCCGCCGCGCGGATCAAGTGCTCAAGCTCGGAACGCTTCATACACGCGCCGCCGCTCGGATGGCGTCAGCAAGCCCGCAAAGGGAGAAGACTGCCGCAGGCGCACGGCCGACTCGCCGGGATCGGTAATCAGCGCGGCGATTTCCGGCCAGGGGCGGTCGAGAATCTCGCGCCACTCGCCGAGCGCGCGCGGGGGAGCGTCTTCGGCGTAACGCTCGATCCACGTGGCGAGCTGGCGCCGCACCACGTCGAGTAGCCGGCGATCGGCTCCGATCTTCCGCGCCATCAGGCAATGCATCGCGAGGCTGCGCGCCTCAATGATACGGTGCTTGAGCAGGCCGGGGGAGAGTCCTGCGGATGTTGTGGACTTCCAGCGCGTCAAGGGACGCAGGCCCGCCGCGCGCAGCCGATCGCGATAGCGGCGCATGCGCTCGGCTGCGGTCTGGGCGCGTCCGGTCGGGGGCCGTCCGGGGCGGCGGCGGAAATCGCTCATCGAATAATCGTAACACGTTACGGCGCGCTCGTGGTCCTTGCGCGCCGCGAGTCTCGCTTGCGCGGGGCTGGTGCGCTGCGGGTTAGCTTGCGCGGCCGCGGCTCTAAAACGGATACGGCGTCGCGCGATCCTGGATCGTCACCCACTGCCACTGGGTGAATTCTTCCCAGTTGGCGACGCCGCCGTGGCGCCCGCCATTGCCCGACGCCCCTCTGCCGCCGAACGGCACCCAGGGCTCGTCGGCGATCGTCTGGTCGTTGATGTGGATGATGCCCGTCTTCAGCTTGGCGGTGAACGCCATGGCACGCTCGACGGACTGGGTGATCACCCCGACCGACAGGCCGTACTCCGTCGCGTTGTTGAGCGCGATTGCCTCCTCGTCCGTATCGAAGGTCACGACCGACAGGACCGGACCGAACACCTCCTCCGTGTACACGCGCATATCGGGCCTGACGCCCTCCAGCACCGTGGGGCTGTAGAACAGCCTGTCGTAGGTGCCGCCAGCGCGCAGCACCGCGCCCTTGGCGACGGCGTCCTTGACGATGCCGTCCACGCGTTCGAGCTGGCGCGCGTTGATCAGCGGGCCGAGGGCGACTTGCCCCGCGCTCGGGTCGCCCACCGGCAGGTTCTTCGCCTTCGCCACCAGGCGCTCGGTCAGTTCGCGCGCGATCTTGCGCTGTGCCAGCACCGTGCCCGTGGCCATGCAGATCTGGCCCTGGTGCAGGTAGGCGCCCCAGGCGGCGCTGGAGGCCGCGACCTCCAGGTCCGCATCGTCCAGGACGATGGTCGAATTCTTGCCGCCGAGCTCGAGCGTCACGCGCTTCAAGTGCCGGCTGGCGAGCTCGCCGACGCGTTTGCCCGCCGCCGTCGAGCCCGTGAACGAGATCATCGCGATGTCCGGGTCGGCGATCATCGCCTCACCGACCGCCGCGTCGCCGGGCAGCACGTGCAGCAGGCCCGCAGGCAGGCCCGCGGCCTCGAACAGACGCGCCAGCATGAAGCCGCCGGTGACCGGCGTGTTCGGATCGGGCTTGAGCACAACGGCGTTGCCGAGCGCGAGCGCGGGTGCCACCGCGCGCGCCGACAGGATCAGCGGCGCATTGAACGGCGAGATTACTCCGACGACACCGTGCGGCACGCGCCGCGCGAAGCTCATACGCTTGGGCCCGGAAGGCAGCATCACGCCCGGCGGCTGCGTGGCGATCGCCGCGGCTTCGAGCAGGATGCCGATGACCATGTGCAGCTCGAAGTCCGCCTTGGGCGGTATCGAGCCCGTTTCGCGCACGATCCAGGGGCGAAGCGAGTCGGCGTGCGCTTCCAGCAACTGCGCGGCGCGACGCAGCACCGCCGCACGCTGGTCGGCCGGGGTGTTCGCCCATTCGATCTGCGCCGCGGCGGCGGCCTTCGCCGCCTCGCGCACGTCTTCCGCGTCGGCAATGCCCACCTCGGTGAGCACCTTGCCGGTGGCTGGCTCGATCACCTCGCGCGTGCCGCCCCTGGCCATCTGCCAGCGGCCGGTGAACACTTTGCCCTTCCAGGCATTCTCGGCGGCGATGGTGACCGCGGTGGTCTGCTTCTCGGCCATGAAGAGTCCTCCCTTCCAGGTCAATGTTCCGGGTTTGTGCTCGGCGCCAAGGTAGGCCGCGCGCAGGCGCTCGGACTTGAGCAGCTTGCCCGCCTGTCCCTTCATCACCACAACGCCGCGTTCGATCACGTAGGCGCCCTCGGCGATCGCCAGCGCCTTGGCCACGTTCTGCTCCACCAGCAGGATAGTCACGCCGTCGTCCCGGATGCGGCGCACGATGCCGAGCAGCTCGTCGATCAACTTCGGCGCGAGCCCGAGCGAAGGCTCGTCCAGCATCAGCAGCCTGGGCTTGCCCATCAGCGCGCGCCCCACTGCCAGCATCTGCTGCTCGCCGCCCGACATGGTGCCGGCGAGCTGCTCGCGTCGCTGCGCGAGCTTGGGAAAGAACTCGAACACGCGCTCCAGCCGCGCGCCGCGCTCGCCCCTGGGCAGCAGGTAAGCGCCCAGCTCGAGGTTCTCACGCACCGTCATCTGCGGAAAAAGCTGCCGGCCTTCCGCCACCTGAGCGAGGCCGCGCGACACAATCGCCGAGGGTTCCGCGGGCAGCGGCTCGCCGTCGAGCAGGACCGCGCCTTCGCGCGGGATCAGCCCGGAGACCGCTTTCAACAGCGTGGTCTTGCCGGCACCGTTCGGGCCGACGATCACCGTAATCTCGCCGTCGGGCGCCTCGAGGTCCAGGTTCTGCAGGACACGGATCTGGCCGTAGCCGGCGCTGAGCCCCTTGATCGACAGGCCGCTCATGCCACCATCCTTTGCGCGTCGCCTTCCTCGCCAAGATAGGCCTCGACCACCGCCGGATCGCGAGCCACGGACCGCGGGTCTCCGTCGGCGATCTTCCTGCCCTGGTGCAACACTGCGACGCGCTCCACGTGGTGCATCAGCACGCGCACCGCATGCTCGATCCAGATCACGGCCAGGCCCAGCTCGTCGCGCACGCGGCGGATCAGTTGCGCCGTGAGGTCCAGTTCGGCGTGCGTCAAGCCCGCGGCGACCTCGTCCAGCAGCAACACGCGCGGGCGCGCGCCGAGCGCCATGCCGATCTCGAGCAGGCGCTGCTTCGACGGCGTCAGGCCGCCCGCCGGCACCGCCGCCACGTCGGCCAGGCCGAGGAACTCGAGGATCGCGCGCGGATCGTCGAAGGCGTCGTGCGCATGCCGGCGCGTGCGCCCGGCGAACTCCAGCCCGAAGCGCACATTGTCCAGTGCCGGCATCTCCTTGAACACGCGCGGGGTCTGAAAGGTGCGGGCAACGCCGTGCAGGGCGAAGGCGTGCGGCGGCTTGCCCGTGAGGTCGTCGCCCGCCACAAGGATGCGACCCGTGCTCGGCGCCAGCACACCGGAGAGCGTGTGGAAGAAAGTAGTTTTCCCCGCGCCGTTCGGGCCGATGACGCCGACCAGTTCGCCGCCGTGCACGTCGAGGTCGACGCCATCCACCGCGACCAGCCCGCCGAAGCGGACGGTGACGCCTTTCGCCGAAAGGAGCGCTTCACGCATTGCTGCGCTTCCAGCGGGTCAGCAGGGAAGCCAGCCCGCCCGGCAGGTACAGCACCAGCAGGATCAGCAGCAGGCCGAGCAGGATCAGGAACAGGTAGGGGAACTGCAGCCGCAGGAATTCGGTCAGCAGGCTGAACAGCACCGAGGAGGCGATCGGCCCGATGACGGTGTGCGCGCCGCCCACCATCGCAATCAGCACTGTCTGGAAACCGATGAACGGATTGAACACGGTGGGCGGGTCGATGTAGGTCCAGCGCACCGCCATCGCGGCGCCCAGCGCGCCCGCAAAAAACGCCGACAGGGAGAACGCCAGGATCTTGGCTCGCTTCGCGTTCACGCCCAGCGTCTGCGCGCGCTCCTCGTCCGAGCCGATGCCGCGCAGCGCGAGGCCCAGCCGGCTCGAGCGCACCCGCAGCGCGGTGACGACGGCGAGCGCCGCGAGCAGCAGCACGGTGTGGTAGATGGTGACGGCCTCGGGCGGCTCGGCGATGATGCGACCAACCGTGCCTTCGTAGGCTTTCTCGTAGTAGGTGATGGCGTGGCGCACCAGCTCGCCCAGGCCGAAGGTGATCACCGCGAAGTACGCGCCGCGCAGGTGCAGCACCGCGGCGCCCACCAGGCCGGCGAAAACCGCCGCCACCAGGCCGCCGAGCAGTACTGCCATGCCGTACGGCAAGCCTTCCGCGCCCCAGGCGGTGACATAGGCGCCCAGGCCGAAGAACGCCGCGGTAGCGAGCGACAGATAATTGGTTGCGCCGCAGAACATCGCCCAGCTCACCGCGAGGCCCGCGTACATGAGGCAGGTGAGCGTCAGCGACAGGCCGAAGTCCGACAGCAGCCAGGGCATCGCCGACAGCGCGAGCGCTGCGAGCAGGGTGGCGAGAATCGAGTCGCGCAGCTTCATCGGGCGAACAGGCCCTTGGGCCGCGCGAGCAGCACCCCGGTCAGCACCGCGTAGGACAACAGCATCTTCAGCGACGGGCTGGTGAAGTGCATGCCGAAGGTCTCGACCAGGCCGAGCAGGAACCCGCCGAGCAGGCAGCCGCCCGCACTGCCCAGGCCGCCAAGCACGATGACGATCAGCGCAGTCACCGTGTAGGGCTCGCCCATGCCGGGCGAGATCTCATACACCATCGACAGCAGCGCGCCGGCGACGCCCGCGAGCGCGATCCCGGCGCCGAACACCACCGGGTGCAGGAAGCGCGTGTCGATGCCGACCAGTTGCGCGCCGGTGGGCGACTGCATCATGGCGCGCACTGCCTTGCCGATCAGCGTCCAGCGCAAGACGGCCAGCAGCAGCAGGCTCGCGCCCACCGCAAACGCGAACACCACCAGACGATTGGTCATCAGCCGGGCCCCGCCGATGTCGATCGCTTCGGTGAGGAAAGAGTAGCCGCGCAGGTCGGCGCCCCAGGCGAGGTAGGCGACGTTCTGCACCAGAAACATCAAACCGAAGCCCACCAGCAGGCTCCTTGCCTCGATCACCTCCACCGCTGGCGCGGTGCGCGTGATGCGCTGGAAGCAGAGCCAGTAAACGACGACGCCCAGCGCGAACAGAGCCAGCGCCACCACCGGCAGGAAAACGAGCGGATTCGCCTGCAGTACGGTATGCCCGAGCCAGGTGAGATAGGCGCCGAGCATCAGAAACTCGCCGTGCGAGATGTTCATGATGCGCATCAGCCCGTACTGCAGGTTGAGGCCGAGCGCCACCACGGCGTAGATGCCACCGGTGATCAGGCCGCCTGCGGCCAGTTCGAACCAGTAAGCCAGCTAGGCTACTTCCAGTTCGGCTTCGGGAAATACGCCGGCGAGGTGGCGTTCTGTGGCGGCCACACCACCTCGAATTCGCCGCTCTGCCATTGGCTGACCACGCCGGGGGTGGAAATGTTCTCCCCATTCTTGAAGCGGATCTTGCCGATGACGGTCGTGAATTCGTCTTTCGCGATCGTGTCGCGCAAAGCCTTGCGCTCCAGACCCACCTTGGCCACCGCCTGCTGGAGGATCTGCAGCCCCGCCCAGGCATGCGCGCTCGCCCAGCGGTCCGGCTCCTTCTTCCAGCGCGCCACGTGCGCGTCGAAATAGGCTTTTGCCTGCGGGCTCATCTTCGGGTTCCAGGTACCCAGCCCCATCACGCCTTCGGCCGCAGGCCCCATCTTGTCACGGTAGACAGGGAATGCGGCGCCGACGGCGGCGTAGAACAGCTTGGGGTTGAAGCCCAGCGCCCTCGCTTGCCCGGTGACGAGGAACGTATCCGGCGGATAACTCAGGCTGACGAAGGCATCCGGGTTCTTCGTCTTGATGTCGCTCAGCACCGGCTGCAGGTCCTTCACGCCGATCGGGTAGCTCTTCTTTTCGATGATCTGGATGCCCTTTTCCTTGAGCGCCAGTTCCAGCGCACCCATCTGCTCCAGGCCGAACAGTTCGTCGACGTGAATCACGGCGGCAGTCTTCACGCCACGCGCTTTCATGAACTCGGCGAGCGCGTTCATCATCGAGTCAGGCTGCTGCAGGAGCGCGAAGAAGTACGGATTCTTCATGCCCAGCAGCTTGCGCCCGGTGGCGGTCGGCGAGAGCATCGGGTAGCCGTGCTTCTGCGCGAGCGGCATCACCGCGAAGTTGTTGCCGGTGCCCCACGGCGGCAGAATCAGGTCCACCTTGTCGCTGGTCATCAGCTTCTCGTAGGTGCGCACCATGGTCTCGACTTCGCTGCGGTCGTCGAAGCCGATCAACTCGATCTGGCGCTTCTTGCCCTTGACACTGAGGCCGCCGGCGGCGTTTACCTGCTCCGCCCACATGATGTAGTTGGGCTCCTGCGAAATCTGCGCGCCTGCAGCAAACGGGCCGGTGCGGGAGATGGCATAGCCGATGCGCACCGGCGCGTCCTGCGCGAACGCCGGCGCGAGCGCTGCGGCGGCGAGCGCGCCCAATGCTGCACGCCTAATGAAGCTCGTGGTTGCCATTGCATTCTCCTTTGGTTGGGGTGGCCTCCAGCGGTGGGCCATGATATTTCTATTGTTCTTTTAGGACTTTACGATTGAACAGCGGTTCATGCAAGCGGCCCGGAGCGGGCGTTAGAATGCCCATCCGAACCCCAGTGAGGATTCCCATGAATGCTCCCTCTCGCGCCGGACTGCCGGCGCTTCCCCTGAAAGATCCGAAACTGTTCCGCGAGCAGTGCTACCTGGACGGCGCCTGGCAGGGCGCCGTGGGCGACAAGAGCTTTCCGGTGCACAACCCGGCGAGCGGCGCGCTGCTCGGCACGGTGCCGGACATGGGCGCCGACGAGACTCGCAGGGCGATTGCCGCCGCCGAGGCCGCGCTGCCCGCCTGGCGCGCGAAGACCGGCAAGGAGCGCGCAGCGATCCTGCGCAAGTGGAACGACCTGATCCTCGCCAATCTGGAGGATCTGGCGCTGATCCTCACCAGCGAGCAGGGCAAGCCGCTCGCCGAATCCAGAGGCGAGGTCACCATCGGCGCCGCCTACATCGAGTGGTTCGCGGAGGAAGCCAAGCGCATCTACGGCGACACGATCCCGACGCCCTGGGCCGATCGCCGGATCCTGGTGATCAAGCAGCCGGTGGGCGTGTGCGCGGCGATCACGCCGTGGAATTTCCCGCACTCGATGATCACGCGCAAGGTGGCCCCCGCGCTCGCCGCGGGCTGCACCGTGATCCTGAAGCCTGCGAAGCAGACGCCCTTGTCGGCGCTCGCGCTCGCGGAGCTCGCCGAGCGCGCCGGCTTCCCGAAGGGCGTGCTCAACATCCTCACCGGCGATGCGCGGGCGATCGGTGGCGAACTCTGCGCCAACCCGGCGGTGCGCAAGATCTCCTTCACCGGCTCGACCGAGATCGGGCGGCTGCTGATGAAGCAGGCCGCGCCGACGGTGAAGAAGATTTCCCTCGAGCTCGGCGGCAACGCGCCGTTCATCGTGTTCGACGACGCCGACCTGGACGCCGCAGTCGAGGGTGCGATGGTCTCGAAGTACCGCAACACGGGGCAGACCTGCGTGTGCGCGAACCGCCTTTTCGTGCAGGACGGCGTGTACGACAAATTTGCCGCGAAGCTCGCGGAGAAGGTGAAGGCGCTGAAGGTGGGGGCCGGCACCGAGGCGGGCGTCACGCAGGGGCCGCTCATCGACACTAACGCCCTGGCAAAGGTCGAGGAGCACGTCGCCGACGCCCTGGCCGGAGGCGCGAAGGCGCTCACCGGCGCCAAGCGCCACGCGCTGGGACGCACCTACTACGAGCCGACCGTGCTCACCGAAATGAAGCCGACGATGAAGATCTTCCGCGAGGAGACCTTCGGGCCGGTGGCGCCGCTGTTTCGCTTCAAGACCGACGCCGAAGTGGTGGAGCTCGCCAACCGCACCGAATACGGCTTGGCGGCCTACTTCTACAGCCGCGACATCGGCCGTGTGTGGCGCGTGGCGGAAGCCCTCGAGTACGGCATGGTCGGCGTGAACAGC
>JANNTQ010000278.1:0-3904 GCA_031394435.1 Betaproteobacteria bacterium | reverse complement strand
GTGGCGCCGCCCGACCGCGGCATCAACAACCTGCCTGTGGACTACGAGTACGTGAAACTGCACTGAGCATGGCGAACATCGCCCGACTTCGAGGTTTCGTCCAGGACATGACCCGGCTCGCCGAGCGCCACGGCGCCGACGAGCCGCGCATGCTGGACGAGGGCGAGCGCCTGCTCAAGGGTCTCATCGCGCAGGACGACTGGCTGCCCGACGAGTTCGCCCGTCCCTCGCCCGAGGGCTACCGGCAATACCTCCTGCACTGCGACCCGATGGAGCGCTTCTCGGTGGTGAGCTTCGTCTGGATGCCGGGGCAGCGCACGCCGATCCACGACCACACCGTGTGGGGCCTGGTCGGCGTGATGCGCGGCGAGGAGACCTGCGAGGAATACTCGAGGGGACTGAAGGCCACCGGGCGGCACCCGGTACACTGCGGCCAGGTGGACCGCGTCTCGCCACGCATCGGCGACATCCACGTCGTGTCGAACGACGGCCAGCAGGTGGCGGTCAGCATCCACGTCTACGGCGCGAACATCGGCGCCGTGCGGCGCCACACCTTTGACCCGGCAACCGGCGCGGCGCGCGATTTCGTCTCCGGCTATGCCAACACCACCATCCCGAACCTGTGGGACCGGTCCAGCGAAGCGCGGCCGTAGCGCTGGTCGCGGCCTCGTTTGCAGCGCACAGCGCCGACTGCCGCGTGCCCGACGACGGCAGCGCGCCGCTGCGGCGCGCCGTGTCGAAGGTCAAGTACCTGGCGGAGACCGAAGTCTGGGAGCGGGCCGCCATGAAGACCGCGGCGGTGCAGTACGTGCTGTCCGTCGACACGCCCCGGCGCTACGGCAGCCTGTGCTACTGGCCGGTCGAAGCGCGCGCCGGCGGCGAGGTGTGGAATACCTTCTACGTCACGCCGCTTGGCGACCGCGTACTGGTCGCGGGCCCGGGCGGCAAGCTGCTGACGCTTGACGCCTGGCGCAAGGCCGTGCGCTAGCGCCGGAACTGCGGGTCGATCGGAAAGCGCAGCCCGTTGGCGAGTCGATTGGTCTCGTTGGCGAGCCCCACCACCGCCATCAGTTCCATCAGCATGGCGTCGCTCATGCCTTTGTTGCGCGCCGCGGCGGTATGCGAATAGGTGCAGTACTCGCAGCCGTTGGTGGCGCTCACCGCGACGTAGACCATCTCTTTGAGCAGCGGGTCGAGCGCGCCCGGCGCCATGACCTGCTTGACGTTCTCCCAGATGCGCTTGAGCTGCGCCGGGTCGTTGGCCAGCGCCTTCCAGAAATTGTTGATCCAGTCCACGCCGCGCGTTTTCATGATGTCGTCGTAGACCGCGCGCACCTCGGCCGAAGCGTCGGCGTACTCGATGAGTGTGACCAGCGACACGTTGCCCTCCATGGGTTCCCGGTATATTAGACCCATGCTGCTCAAGGGCTCCTGTCACTGCGGCGCGGCGCGCTTTTCCGTGCAATCGGAGACGCCCTACCCGTACCTGTACTGCTACTGCTCGATCTGCCGCAAGACCGCGGGCGGCGGGGGCTACGCCATCAACATCATGGGCAAGGCCGGCACCCTGAAAGTGAGAGGAAAGACGCAGACCTACCGCGCGATGCGCGGCGGCGGCGAGCGGCATTTCTGCCCGAAGTGCGGCAGTGCGCTTTGGTTGTGGGACCGCAAGTGGGCGCAATGGGTCTACCCCTTCGCTTCCGCCATCGACACGCCACTGCCCGCGCCGAAGGAGCGCCAGCACATCATGCTCGGCTCGAAGGCGAACTGGGTGATAGTGCCCAAGGGGAAAGGGGACAAGCGCTGCCGCGAATTCCCGCAGGAAGCGATCATCGACTGGCACCGCAAGCGCGGGCTGCTGCGCTAGGCGCCGATGCCCGCTTGGATCGCCGCGCTTAGCCCGGAGACGGTGATGGTCGCCATCGCCGGCACCGGCGGCATCATTGCCCTGCTCCTGCTGATCGAGGCAGTGCGACGGCTGCGCGATTGGCGAATCCGCAGCGGCATCCTGTTCCTGGTGGTCGCCGCCGTGGTGGCGGCGCTGGGCGCGGCCGGCGCCATGCTCGCCGCCAGCCTGCACAGCTATGCGCGGCTGACGCAGGAACAGGAAGCGGCGCGAGCGGTGTTCCGCGAGCTCGCCCCAAAGCGCTACGAGCTGATCCTGGTGCTGAAGGCGGAGCCGGCGCGACGCTATGAGATGCGCGGCGACGAGTGGCAGATCGACGCGCGCGTGCTGAAATGGAAAGGCATGGCCACGCTTCTCGGCCTGGACACCATGTACCGCTTCGAGCGCATCGCCGGCCGCTACGCCGACAACGCCCAGGAGAAAAGCGCGCCGCGCACAGTACACGCGCTGTCGGTGGAAGCCGGCTTCGACCTGTGGTCGCTGCTGAAGGATCAGCACCGCTGGTTGCCGCTCGCCGACGCCCTGTACGGCAGCGCTGCCTACGCGCCGATGGCCGACGGCGCGCAGTATGCGGTGAACGTGTCCACCAGCGGGCTGCTGATCCGCCCGTTGAACGAGTCCGCGAAGAAGGCGCTCGGCGGCTGGAAGTAGCCTTCGCCGCACTGCGGTAGAATCGCCGCCCTGCCATGAAGTTCCTGTTCGACCTGTTCCCGGTGATCTTGTTCTTCGCAGCGTTCCAGGTGTGGGACATCTACGTCGCCACCGGCGTGGCGATCGGCGCGAGCTTCGCGCAGATCAGCTTGCTCGCGCTGCGCCGCAGGAAAATCGATCCGATGCTGTGGGCGAGCCTCGCCATCATCGTGGTGTTCGGCGGCCTGACGCTCGCCTTGCGCGACAAAACCTTTATCCAGTGGAAGCCTACTGTGCTGTACTGGTTATTCGCCGCGGTGCTCGCCGGCGGCGCCCTCGCCGGGCGCAACCTGATCAAGGCCATGATGTCCAGGCAGATCCAGCTGCCCGAACCCGTGTGGGCCCGGCTCAACTGGAGCTGGGTCGGGTTCTTCGCCTGCATGGGCGGCGCGAATCTCTACGTCGCGTACAACTATTCTGAGAGTGCCTGGGTCAACTTCAAGCTGTTCGGCGGCATGGGCCTGATGCTGCTGTTCGTGCTGGCGCAGGGCCTGGTCATCGCCAGGTACGTGGACGAAAAGCCGTGAGCGTCGCCGAGCAGATCCGCGCGCGGCTCGAGACGCTGCAGCCCGAGCAGATCGAGCTGGCGGACGAAAGCGAGCAGCACCGCGGCCACGTGGGTTACCGCGCCGGCGGCGGCACGCACTGGCGCCTGACCATCGTCGCGCAGGCGTTCGCGGGCAAACCCACGCTCGCCCGCCACCGCATGGTGTACCAGGCCCTGGGCGAACTGATGCAGCATCCGATCCACGCGCTCGCCATCACGGCGCGCGCACCTGAAGAGAAAGGCAACGCATGAAGATCCGTCTCCTTGCCCTGGTGGCATCCGCGGCATTCGCATTTTCCGCGCAGGCGCAGGACACGACGCCCAAGCCGGCGGCCAAGGCAACCGCCAAACCAGGCGCCGGACCGGTGGCCACGGTCAACGGCACCGCCATCGCGCGCGCGCGCATGGACTACCTCCTGCGCCAGCAGACGGCCCGCGGCGCGCCGAACAACGAGCAGATGCGCGCCGCGGTGCGCGACGACCTGATCAACCGCGAAATCGTGGCGCAGGAGGCGGCGCGCGCCGGGACGGCGAAGAAGCAGGACGTGCAGCTGCAGCTGGAGATGGCGCGCCAGGAAGTCCTGGTCGGCGCCTATCTGAGCGAGTACCTGCGCACGCACGAGGTGACCGACGCGGATGTGCAGAAGGAATACGACCGCGCCCTGGCGCAGACCGGCAGCACCGAGTACCGCGTGCGCCACATCCTGGTGGCGAGCGAGGACGAGGCGAAGAAGCTGATCGCTGAATTGAAAAAGGGCGGC
>JANNTQ010000247.1:0-4823 GCA_031394435.1 Betaproteobacteria bacterium | reverse complement strand
GCCACTTCGTAGAAGATCTCGTCCCACAGCACCATGCCGTGGCGCTGCGCGTTGGACTTGGTCACCAGCGTCAGCAGCTTCCTCGGGCGCTTGCGCGCCAGCTCGAACGCAAAGCGATGGATCCGCTCCACACCGACGCGTGTGAAGACGGAGGTCTCGGTGGCGATTTCCTCCGGCAAGCCCTTGTGTACGCGCCCGCCCGAGCCCGAATACTCGCCCTCCGAGTTCTCCCGGATGATGACCCAGTCGATGTCCTTGGCGCCTTCTCCCCGTGCTCCCACGAGCGGACTGGTGACGCCCGGCAGCACGCGCGACGGGCGCACGTTGGCGTACTGGTCGAAGCCCTGGCAGATCGGCAGCCGCAGGCCCCAGAGAGAAATATGATCGGGTACGTCCGGCGCGCCGACTGCGCCGAAGAAGATGGCGTCGAAAGTTTTCAGGCGGTCAAGCCCGCCCTCTGGAATATATGCGCCGGTTTTCGTGTACCGCGCGGAACTCCAGTCGAAATGCTCGAAGACGAGGCGGAAGTCTTCCTTTGCAGCGAGTGCCTCGAGGACTTCGATGCCGGCGGCAATCACCTCTATGCCAATTCCGTCACCGGGAATGGATGCGATTCGATAGGACTTCATGGCCTAATGTGGCAATGCTGCGTTCAGGCGCATCTTACCTCGGCGCAATGTTCACCATTGCAGCGTCGCTCTACGCCTGCGGTGGCGGCTCGGGGGACGCACCGCCGCCCGTGGTCGATTTGCCGGCGCCGCCGGTCACGCTCGGCGTACAGCCTGCGTTTCCAAACCTCGTCCCTTTCCAAAGGCCGGTCGCGATGCTGCAGGCGCCGAACGATGGCTCGCGCTGGTTCGTGGTGGAGCAGGGTGGGATCGTGCGGGTTTTCAACAACGATCCCTCGGTTGCAACCTCCAGCGTTTTCGTCGACATCACCGCGCGAGTAAATTCGGTCGGAGAAATGGGTCTGCTCGGAATGGCATTCCACCCCGCGTTCCCTTTGAATCCGCGGGTGTACCTTTCCTACACCAGTTTGTCGCTCAGTGAGCGCGTTTCACATATTTCGGAATTCACCTTGGATGTGGACGGCAATCTTGATCCTGGTTCGGAGCGCCAGGTGCTGGTCATCAACCAGCCGTTTCCGGAGGGAAATCACAAAGGAGGGAACATCGCGTTCGGGCAGGATGAATACCTATACATCGGTTTGGGCGACGGCGGCGGCGGCAATGATCAACACGGCGTAATCGGCAACGGCCAGTTGATGACGACGCTGCTCGGCAAGATGCTGCGCATCGACGTATCTCCCGCGGTGGGTTACGGCATCCCGCCTGACAATCCCTTCGCCGCCAATGCCAACCTGCAATGCGGTGCGAACGCCACCGGCGCGCAGAACTGCCCTGAAATCTACGCCTCCGGCCTGCGCAATCCCTGGCGCTGGAGCTTTGACCGGCAGACCGGCGACCTGTGGCTGGGCGACGTCGGCCAGGGCGCGCGCGAAGAGATCGACCGGGTGGTGCTCGGGGGCAACTACGGCTGGCGCTGCTTCGAAGGCACCCAGAACACCGGTCTCCTCCCGTGCGGCTCGGAGCCGAACCTGCAGCCTCCGGTCGCCGAGTACGGGCGCAGCGTGGGCACCACGGTGACCGGCGGCTACGTGTACCGCGGCACGGCGATCCCCGGACTTGTGGGGCGCTACGTATTCGGGGATTTCACCTCAGGGCGCATTTGGCACATTGCCGCAAACACGCAGCCGACCGTTATGGTCACCACCAGCTTCGACTCGAGCCTCAACATCTCCTCGTTCGGCGAAGGCACCGACGGCGAGCTGTACATCGTGCACTACGGCGGCCAGCTGTACCGCCTGACCGGCTCCTGACTCACGCCGCCTTGCGCGACGCGCCCCTGACCGCGTCCGCCACCGCCGCCCCGACCTCCATGGTGGACGCCTTGCCCTTCATGTCTGGCGTGTGCGGGCCTTCGACGATCACGCGCTCAATCGCGCGCACCACGTCGGCCGCCGCCTTCGCGTGGCCGAGATGCTCGAGCATCAGCGCGCCGGACCAGATCTGCCCGATCGGATTGGCGATCTTGCGCCCGGCGATGTCGGGCGCCGAGCCGTGCACCGGTTCGAAGATCGAGGGCGCGGTCCGCTCCGGGTTGATGTTGCCCGAGGGCGCGATGCCGATGGTGCCCGCGGTTGCGGGGCCCAGGTCGGACAGGATGTCGCCGAACAGGTTGCTGGCGACGATGACATCGAAGCGGTCGGGATTCAGCACCAGCTGGATGCACAGGCCGTCCACGTGGTACTGGTCGGCGCGGATGGCGGGGTACTGCTTCTTCATCTCGGCGAAGCGCTCGTCCCAGTAAGGCATGGTGATCGAGATGCCGTTCGACTTGGTGCAGGAGGTCACGTGCTGCTTGCGGATATTTGCCAGCTCGAAGGCGTATTTCATGATGCGGTCCACGCCCTTGCGGGAGAACACCGATTGCTGCGTCACCACCTCGCGCTCGGTGCCCTCGAACATGCGGCCGCCGACGCTGCCGTACTCGCCCTCGGTATTCTCGCGGATCACCAGGTAGTCGATGTCGCCGGGCTTGCGGCCCGCGAGCGGGCAAGGCAGGCCCTCGAACAGGCGTACCGGCCGCAAGTTGACGTACAGGTCGAACCAGCGCCGAAAATTGATCAGCAGCCCCCAGGCGGAGATGTGGTCGGGGACGATCGCCGCGTTGCCCACCGCGCCGAAGTAGATGGCGTCGAACTTGCGCAGGATCTCCGGCGCGTCGTCCGGACACATTTTCCCGTGCACCTGGTACCAGTCGCAGTTCCAGGGGAATTCCTGCCATTTGAAGCGCAGGCCATGCTTCGCGCCGGCGGCCTCCAGCACGCGCACGCCCTCGGGCATCACTTCGCGGCCGATGCCGTCGCCGGGGATCACCGCGATCCTGTATTCGGTCATGGCCCGAGTATAGCTAGAATCGCCCGATGCGCTTCGCCGCCATCGAGACTTCCACCGAGTGGTGTTCGGTCGCGCTGTGGCACGGTGGCGAGCTCACGGCGATCGAGGAGCGCGCCGGCCACCGCCACGGCGAGCTCGCCCTGCCGATGCTCGAGCAGCTGCTGGCCGCCGCGCGGCTCAGGGCCGCCGACCTCGATGCGGTTGCCTTCGGCGCCGGGCCGGGCTCTTTCACCGGCCTGCGCATCGCCTGCGGCATCGCGCAGGGCCTTGCTTTCGCGCGCGGCCTGCCGGTCCTTGGCGTGTCCTCCCTCGAAGCGATGGCCGAGGAGTGCGGAGCGCAGCGCGTCGTCGCCTGCCTCGATGCGCGCATGGGCGAGGTATATTATTCGGCGCTCGAGAAACGCGGCGCGCGCTGGGAGGAAGTGCTCCCGGCGCAGTGCGTGGCGCTGGCCGCGGCGCCGCGCCCGCCAGGCGACGGCTGGGTAGGTTGCGGCAACGGTTTTGCCGCCCACATTGCGGACCCGGGCGCGATGGGGCTGAGCAAGGTCTACCCGGATATTCATCCGGCGGCGGCCGCGCTGGCGCGCCTCGCCGCGCCGCGGCTCGCGGCGGGAGAGGGCGTGGACGCGGGCCAGGCCGCGCCGCACTACCTGCGCGACAAGGTCGCGCTGACCACGGAAGAACGCAGACGCAGATGAGTGCAGTGCTCAAGCAAGTTCCGCAGCTCGTGCCGATGGGCGCGGCCGACCTCGACGCTGTGCTGGCGATCGAGCAGGCGGTCTACACGCATCCCTGGACGCGCGGCAACTTCGCCGATTCGCTGCGCGCCGGCTACCAGTGCCATACCTGGCGCCTGGGCGGCGAACTGGTCGGCTATTTCGTGCTGCTCGCCGCCGCCGGCGAGGCGCACCTGCTCAACCTGTCGATCAGCGAAGGACGCTGGCGCCGCGGCCACGGTGCCGCGCTATTGCGCGAGGCGATGCGCGTGGCGCGCGAGTGCGGCACGCAAAACATTTTCCTCGAGGTGCGACCCAGCAACCTTGCGGGCAAGGCGCTGTATGAACGATTCGACTTCAGGAAGATTGCGCTGCGGCGGGGGTATTACCCGGCGCCCAGCGGCAGGGAGGATGCGCTGGTGCTGAGTTGCGCGTTGTGAGCAGGCGGTTGGAGGTCCTGCAGGAGATGGGACTAGGGCCGGTTTGGCGGCTGAAAAGTCAAACGCGTCCCTCGGTTTCCGCACAAGCGGCGGAAACCGGGGGATCGAGGGAAGAGCGAATCGCAAGGATGGATTGGGCGGAGCTCAAGACCACCGTTGCGTCCTGTACCGCCTGCGGATTGCGGGCGGGTTGCACCCAGACAGTGTTCGGCGTTGGCGATGAATCGGCGCAGTGGATGCTGGTCGGCGAAGCCCCGGGCGCCGAGGAAGACCGGCTTGGCGAGCCCTTCGTCGGCCAGGCGGGCAAGCTGCTAGACAGCATGCTCGCCGCCATCGGCCTGCAGCGCGGCAGGAACGTCTACATCGCCAACGTGCTGAAGTGCCGGCCGCCGGGCAACCGCAATCCGGAGCCGGGGGAAGTGGCGAAGTGTTCGCCGCACCTGGTGCGCCAGATCGAACTGATCCAGCCCAAGCTGATCCTCGCCATGGGGCGTTTCGCGGTGCAGACCTTGCTCGATACGGAAGCGACGATCGCCAGCCTGCGCGGCGCGGTGCACCGCTACCACGGGGTGCCGCTGATCGTGACCTACCACCCGGCTTACCTGTTGCGGAACCTGCCGGACAAGGCGAAGGCCTGGGCGGATCTGGTGTTCGCGCGAAAGACCATCGCAGGTTTGTAGTTCCCGCTCGATTTACCGGGGTTCAAA
>JANNTQ010000237.1:0-5495 GCA_031394435.1 Betaproteobacteria bacterium | reverse complement strand
GAGTGGTGGCGCCGAGGTCGTCCACGTGCACGCCGCCGGAGAAAGCCTTGTCGCCTGCGCCGGTGATCACCACGGCGCGCAGCCGCGCGTCGGCGGCGAGGCCGCGCATGCTTGCCGTGAGTTCGAGGATCGCGGCGACGGTGAGCGCGTTCAGCTTCGCCGGGTTGGCGATCAGGACCAGGGCCACGCGCCCGCCGGCGCGCTCCTGCAGCACGGTCTGGATCAGCGTGCCCACGACTTCAGGCGGCGGCGCGCCGGCCCTTCACCAGCGAGAGCACGAACTGCTCGAGCTTTCGCGCGTCGGCGTCGAAGCGACGGATGCCCTCGGCGAGCTTGTCCACCGCCATGGCGTCCTCGTTGTGCAGCCAGTAGAAGGCTTTTTCGTCGAGCGAGATTTTCTCCAGCGCGTGCTGGTGCGCTTCCTCGGGCGAGAGCCGGCGCTCGACTTCTCCCGCCGCCGCCGAGAGCTGGTGCAGCAAGTCCGGCGCGATGGTGAGCAGGTCGCAGCCGGCAAGCGCCAGGATCTGCCCGGACTTCCTGAAGCTCGCGCCCATGACCTGCGTCGGGTAGCCGAATTTCTTGTAATGGCGGTAGATGCGCGCCACCGAGGCGACGCCGGGATCCTCCGCCAGCGGAATATCCTCCACCTTGCGCGCCGCCTTGTGCCAGTCGTAGATGCGCCCGACGAAGGGGGAAATCAGCGTGACGCCCGCTTCGGCGCAGGCCACCGCCTGGGCGAAGGAGAACAACAGCGTCATGTTGCAACGGATGCCTTCGCGCTCGAGCTGCTCCGCAGCGCGGATGCCTTGCCAGGTGGTGGAGACCTTGATCAGCACGCGCTCCTTCGGCACCCCCGCCTGCGCGTAGAGCTCGATGAACCGTCGCGCCTTGGCTATCGTGCCCCCGGTGTCGAACGACAGGCGTGCATCCACTTCGGTGGAGACGCGGCCCTGGATGTGCTTGAGGATCTCGCGACCGAAAAGCACGAACAGCCACTCGAGGGTGGGCCCGGCCGCCCCTTTGCCGCGTGAAAGTGCGTCCTCCACCAACGGGCGGTAGCGCGGGTCCTGCGCCGCCGTCAGCAGGAGGCTGGGGTTGGTGGTGGCGTCCCGTGGCTGCCAGCGGGCCACGGCGTCGATGTCGCCGGTATCGGCGACCACCACGGAGTGTCGGCGCAGCGAGTCGAGTTGATTGGCCATGGGCTGCTAGCTTACCCGGTGCAGGGTGGCCCATGGGCGCAGCCTACTTGAAGTGGCGGTTGTAGTATTTTGAAAACAAAGCCTTTCCCGAGGCTTTGTCCCGGAGTAGACTTTCCGCCAAGGAGAAGAGGAGTTGCAGCCCACCGACATCCGTAATCCGGACTACTTCCACAAAGTCGTCGATTGCCAGTGGGCGTGTCCCGCCCACACCCCGGTTCCCGAATACATCCGCTTGATCGCCGCGGGGCGATACTCGGATGCCTACATGGTCAACTGGCAGTCGAACGTGTTCCCGGGAATTCTGGGCCGCACCTGCGACCGTCCCTGCGAGCCCGCGTGCCGCCGCGGCCGCGTCGAGGAAGAGAACCAGCCCAAGCCCGAACCGGTCGCCATCTGCCGCCTGAAGCGTGTCGCTGCGGACCTGAAGGGCGACGACGTGAAGGCGCGCATGCCCAAGCCCGTCGTGAACCGCAACGGCAGGAAGATCGCCTGCGTCGGCGCCGGGCCTGCATCGCTCACCGTGGCGCGCGACCTCGCGCCGCTGGGCTACGCGGTGACGGTGTTCGACCAGGATCCGCGCGCGGGCGGCATGATCTGGTCGCAGATCCCGCGCTTCCGCCTGCCCGAAGAAGTCATCGACGAGGAGGTCAACTACATCCTCGACATGGGCGTGGAATTCAAGGGCGGCAGCAAGATCGACTCGATGAAGAAACTCATGGCCGGGGGCTACGATGCGATTTTCGTAGGCTCAGGCGCGCCGCGCGGCCGCGACCTCGACATCCCGGGGCGCAAGGAAGCCGCGAAGAATATTCACATCGGCATCGACTGGCTTTCCTCCGTCTCCTTCGGCCACACCACCAGGGTCGGCAAGCGCGTGATCGTGCTGGGCGGCGGCAACACGGCGATGGACTGCTGCCGCACCTCCAAGCGCATCGGCGGCGACGACGTCAAGGTCATCGTGCGCTCAGGCTTCGAGGAGATGAAGGCTTCGCCCTGGGAGAAGGAGGACGCCCAGCATGAGGGTATCCCCATCTTGAATTTTCTGCTGCCGAAGGCCTTCCTGCACGCCAACGGCAAGCTCACCGGCATGCGCTTCGAGAAGGTGAAGGCGGTGTTCGACGACAAGGGGCGCCGCAACCTGGTGCCCACCGGCGAACCCGAGCAGAGCTTCGAGTGCGACGACGTGCTGGTCGCCGTCGGCCAGGAGAACGCTTTCCCCTGGATCGAGCGCGACAGCGGCATCGAATTCGACAAGTTGGGCCTGCCGGTGCTCGACAAGGTCACTTTCCAGGCGAGCGTGAAGCACGTGTTCTTCGGCGGGGATTCCGCCTTCGGCCCGAAGAACATCATCTGGGCCGTGGCCCACGGGCATGACGCGGCCATCTCCATCGACAAGCTGTTGAACGGTGAGGACATCGCCAGGCGCCCGCCGCCGATGGTCAATCTGGTTTCGCAGAAGATGGGCATCCACGAGTGGAGCTACGACAGCGAGATCGCCCCCGATACGCGCTACAAGGTGCCCTGGCGCGACATCAAGGTGACCCTGAAGAACGTGAAGGCCGAGGTGGAGCTGGGCTTCGACGCCGCCACCGCGTGGAAGGAGGCGCAGCGCTGCCTCAACTGCGACGTGCAGACGGTGTTCAGCGCAAGTCAGTGCATCGAGTGCGACGCCTGCGTGGACATCTGCCCGATGGACTGCATCAGTTTCGTGGCGGATGGTGAAGAGCCGGATCTTCGAGCACGCCTGAATGCGCCCGCGAAGAACCTGATACAGGACCTCTATGTCCAGGGAGGGTTGAAGACCGGCCGCGTGATGGTGAAGGACGAAGACCTGTGCCTGCACTGCAGCCTGTGCGCCGAGCGCTGTCCGACCGGGGCCTGGGACATGCAGAAATTCCTGCTGCAGATGACCGACGCGGGGCCCGGCTGCCGCGAGCATCACCAGAGGAAGGCCGCGTGATGAAGCGCATCGAGGCGGTCAACGATTTCGTCGTCAAGTTCGCCAACGTCAACGGCTCGGGCTCGGCGTCGGCGAACGAGCTGTTCGCCAAGTCGTTCCTGCGCATGGGTATCCCGGTGTCCCCGCGCAACATCTTCCCCTCCAACATCCAGGGGCTGCCGACCTGGTACGAGGTGCGCGTCACGGAAAAGGGCTGGCTGGGGCGGCGCGGCGGGGTGGACCTGATGGTGGCGATGAACCCGCAGACCTGGAACCAGGACCTGAAGGAGATCGAGCCAGGCGGGTACATCTTCTACGACAACACGAAACCCCTGCCGCCGTCGAAATTCCGCGACGACGTCAACGTCATCGGCATGCCGCTCACCGAGATCTGCAACCAGACCTTTACCGATTCGCGGGAACGGCAACTGTTCAAGAACATCGTCTACGTCGGGGCGCTGGCGGCGCTGATGGACATCGATCCCGGCGTGATCGCCGAGCTGATCGGCGAGCAGTACAAGGGGAAGGAGAAGCTCCTCAAGCCGAACCTCAACGCCTTCCAGATGGGCCGCAACTACGCCAGCGAGAAATTGAAGGGCATGCTGGGCCTCAAAGCGAAGCGCGCCTACGCGGTGGGCGAGCGCATTTTTATTGAAGGCAACGCGGCGGCGGCGCTGGGCTGCGTGTACGGCGGCGCTACCGTTTGTGCCTGGTACCCGATCACGCCTTCTTCCTCGCTCGCAGAAGCCTTCCAGAAATATTGCTCGAAGCTGCGGGTCGACAAGGACACCGGCAAGAACAAGTTTGCCATCATCCAGGCCGAGGACGAACTCGCCTCGATCGGCATCGTGACCGGCGCCGGCTGGAACGGCGCGCGCGCCTTCACCGCGACCTCCGGCCCCGGCATCTCGCTGATGGCCGAGTTCATCGGCCTCGCCTACTTCGCCGAGATCCCGGCGGTGGTGATCGATGTGCAGCGCGGCGGTCCCTCGACCGGCATGCCGACGCGCACCCAGCAGTCCGACGTCATGAAGTGCGCCTACCTATCCCACGGCGACACCAAGCACGTGCTGCTGTTCCCCGAAGATCCGTATGAGTGCTTCGAGTTCGCGGCGCTGTCGCTCGACCTCGCCGAGCGCCTGCAGACGCCGGTGTTCATGATGACGGATTTGGATATCGGCATGAACCAGCGCCTGTGCAAGCCGCTCAAGTGGGACGACGCGCGCGCCTACGACCGCGGCAAGGTGATGACGGCTGAGATGCTGGATGCCGGCAAGGAGTTCGGCCGCTACCTCGATGTGGACGGCGACGGCATCCCGTTCCGCACCTACCCGGGCTCGCACGCCACCAAGGGCGCGTACTTCACCCGCGGCACGAGCAAGAATGCCTACGCGGTGTACTCGGAGGCGGGTCCGGACTACGCCTATAACATGCAGCGCCTGCTCAAGAAGCACGACTTCGCCAAGACGCTGGTGCCCATGCCCGTGCTGACCCCCTCGAGGGAGCCGGCGAGGTTCGGTGCCATCTACTACGGCTCGACCAGCCCCTCGATGCAGGAGGCGCTCGACGCGCTGGCCGAGAAGGGCATCTTCGTCAACGCGCTGCGCGTGCGCGCCTTCCCGTTCCAGGACGAGATCTACGACTTCGTGCAGTCGCATTCCAAGGTGTTCGTGGTGGAGCAGAACCGCGACGCGCAGTTGAAGACTCTGCTGGTGAACGAGGCCGGGATCAACCCGGCCTCTTTGATTTCGGTGCTGCACTACGACGGCTCGCCGATCACGGCGCGCTTCATCACCGGAGCAATCTCCCAGATCGTCTCGGCGCTCAACGTGCGGCCGATCAAGAAGGACAAGGCGGCATGACCTACGTACTCAAGCCCAAGCTGCACCATCCGAGCCTGGCGAAGAACAAGGTCGGCTATACGCGGCGCGATTACGAGGGCAAGGTTTCCACTTTGTGCGCGGGCTGCGGGCACGATTCCATCTCGGCGGCACTGATCCAGGCGTTCTGGGAGCTGGATGTGCAGCCGCACCGGGTGGCGAAGCTCTCGGGAATCGGGTGCTCGTCCAAGACCCCGGATTACTTCCTGGGCAACTCCCATGGCTTCAACACCGTGCATGGGCGCATGCCTTCCGTTGTTACCGGTGCCAACCTCGCCAACCGCGACCTCATCTATCTCGGGGTTTCCGGGGACGGGGATTCGGCGTCCATCGGCCTGGGGCAGTTCGCGCACGTCATGCGGCGCGGGGTGAACATGACCTACATCCTGGAGAACAACGGGGTGTACGGGTTGACCAAGGGCCAGTTCTCGGCGACCGCGGACTTGGGCTCGACGTCCAAGCGCGGGGTGAAGAACG
>JANNTQ010000222.1:0-3027 GCA_031394435.1 Betaproteobacteria bacterium | reverse complement strand
TGCAGTTGAGCATGGTGAAGTACAGGCTGTCCGCGTTCGGCACGTCGCGCAGCTGGCCGCGCGTCGCGTCGCCGGCTGGATTCTCGAACTTGATGACGTCGGCGCCCAGCCAGGCGAGCCGCTGCGCGCAGGTCGGCCCCGCCTGCACGGGGGG
The DNA here is from genome assembly GCA_031394435.1 of Betaproteobacteria bacterium. Lineage (GTDB taxonomy): Bacteria > Pseudomonadota > Gammaproteobacteria > Burkholderiales > SG8-39 > JAABQT01. The sequence goes on along the minus strand of JANNTQ010000222.1, from coordinate 2,873 downwards.
CAGGTCGAGGATGCGGACTCCCTTGAGTGCGTCGTTGTTTGACCTATTTCTTTTTTGCACTCGGATTCAGGCTCGTAATACGGCCGCTTTCGGTGCCGGCAGTCTCATCGATGACGGCATTGATGAGCGTGGGCCTGCGCGAGCGGATGGCTTCTTCCATCGCCTTGCGCAGCTCGGCCGGCGTGGTGGCGTACACGCCCACGCCGCCGAAGGCGTCCATCAGCTTCTCGTAACGCGCGTCCTTGACGAACACCGTGGGCGCAACGTCGCCGCCCCTCGGGTTGACGTCGGTGCCCCTGTAAACGCCGTTGTTGTTCAAGATCACCACGCACACGGGCAGGTTATAGCGGCAGATGGTTTCGACTTCCATGCCCGAGAAGCCGAAGGCGCTGTCGCCCTCGATCGCGATCACCTGCTGCTTGGCCACCACCGCGGCGGCAACGCAGTAGCCCATGCCGACGCCCATGATGCCCCAGGTGCCGACGTCGATGCGCTTCCTCGGCTTGTACATGTCGACGATGCTGCGCGTGAAGTCGAGCGCGTTGGCGCCCTCGTTGACGAACATCGCGTCCGGGTTCGCCTTGACGATGTCGCGCACCACGGCGAGCGCGCTGTGGAAATTCATCGGCGACGGATCCTTCGCCAGCGTCTCGGCCATCTTGGCGATGTTCTTGGTCTTGCGCTCGGCGATGGCGTTCAGCCACTCCGCCGGCGGCTTCGGCCAACTCGCGCCGATGCCGGCGACGAGCGCCGACACACAGGAACCGATGTCGCCCACCACCGGCGCGTCGATGCGCACGTTGCTGTCGGCTTCCTGGGGCGAAATGTCGACCTGGATGAACTTCTGCCCGCCCCAGTCCTTGTGCCCCTTGCCGCCCCAGGTCTTGCCCTTGCCGTGCGAGAGCAGCCAGTTCAGCCTGGCGCCCACGAGCATCACGACGTCGGCTTCGGGCAGCACGTAGGAGCGCGCGGCGGACGCGGATTGCTCGTGCGTGTCGGGCAGCAGGCCCTTGGCCATCGACATGGGGAGATACGGGATGCCGGTGTTCTCGACCAGCGCGCGAACCTCCGCATCGGCCTGGGCATAGGCGGCGCCCTTGCCGAGGACGATGAGCGGCTTCTTCGCCGCTTTGAGCAGCGCCAGCGCGCGCTGCACGGCATCGGGCGCGGGGATCTGCTTCGGCGCCGGATCCACGACCTTGATCAGCGAATTCTTCCCGGCCGCGGCGTCGATGGTTTGCGCGAAGAGCTTCGCCGGCAGGTCCAGGTAGACGCCGCCCGGGCGACCGGAGAGGGCGGCGCGGATGGCGCGCGCGATGCCCACACCGATATCCTCGGCGTGCAGCACGCGGAAAGCGGCCTTCGCGAGCGGCTTCGCGATGGCGAGCTGATCCATCTCCTCGTAGTCGCCCTGCTGCAGGTCGACGATCTCGCGCTCGCTCGAGCCGCTGATGAGGATCATCGGGAAGCAGTTGGTGGTGGCATGGGCGAGTGCGTTAAGGCCGTTCAGAAAGCCGGGCGCGGACACCGTGAGACAGATGCCGGGCTTCTGCGTCAGGAAGCCCGCGATGGAGGCGGCGTAGCCGGCGTTCTGCTCGTGGCGGAACGAAAGCACGCGCAGGCCTTCCGCCTGTGCCCGGCGGGTGAGGTCGGTGATGGGAATCCCGGGCAGGCCGTAAATCGTGTCGATGCCGTTCAACTTGAGAGCATCGATGACCAGCTGAAAGCCGTCGGTCACGACGGTTTGTGCATCGGCGGCGACTTGCGGTTCGACGGTGCCCATGAGCTGCCTCCTGTGAGGGAGTGCTATGGTAAGAATCGGCCCGCCCCCGCGGCCTTGACTGAGGTCAAGGGACTAGAATTCCGGCTCCGATGATCTCCCTGCCGACCCATGCACAGCGCAATACCATCCGGCTGCAGCTGCGCCAGAACCAGCTGCTGCAGGGCATGACGCCCGGGCAATGGGCCGAACTCGAGCCCCTGCTGGCGGTCGCGGACTACCGCAAGGGCGAGCCGCTGGTACGCCAGGGCGACGAGGAAATGGAGCAGTTTTTCATCCTCGAGGGCATGCTCAAGCGCGTGGTGTCCAACCCCGAGGGGCGCGAGATGATCCTGCGCTTCGCCGCCGAGACCGAGATGGACACCTCCTACGCCGCCTGGTGCCTGCGCACCCCGGTGCCCTACTCCATCGTCGCGGTGACCAAGGTGCGCGCTGCCGAACTGACCATGCCGCAATGGGTGGAGTTCCTCGAGCGGCATGCCGACGTCAAGCAGCGTTTCGAGCACGAGGTGATGAAGCTGATGAGCGAGGTGATGGCGCACAGCATCACGCTGCACCTGCTGGATGCGCCCGGACGGCTGGCGCGCTTCCAGAGGAAGCACCCCGAGCTGGCGGGGCGCATTCCGAAAAAGGAACTCGCCGCCTACCTCAACCTGACGCCGGAAACGCTTTCGCGCCTCAGGCAGAAGCTCGGCGAGCCTTAGCCAGCAGCCAGGATAGCAGCGGCCAGAACAGCAGCAACAGCGCCAGCACGGTCATCATGCCGACCAGCGGCTTGGAGAAGAAGATGCCCACCTCGCCCTGCGACATCAGCATCGACTGGCGGAATGCCGACTCGGCGTTGTCGCCCAGCACGATCGCCAGCACCAGCGGCGCGAGCGGGTACTGCAGCTTCTTGAATAGATAACCCAGGATGCCGAACACCACCATCATCCACACGTCGAAGATCGCATTCTTGACGGTGAACGAGCCGATGGCGCAGATCACGATGATGATCGGCGCGATCACCGAGAACGGCACGCGCAGGATGGCGGCGAACAGCGGCACGCAGGTGAGCACCACGATCAGCCCGACGATGTTGCCCAGGTACATC
>JANNTQ010000211.1:0-25284 GCA_031394435.1 Betaproteobacteria bacterium | reverse complement strand
CGGAGATGCCCTCGCGCTTCATCGCGCCGATGGCGGTCTCGATGCCGTCGGGGTGAACCATGTTCGCACTCTGGCCGAGGTCGGAGGACACCACCAGCCCCGTCGCGCCGAGTTCCTTGATCGCCTGCGCCACCTGCTTCGCGCCGACGTTCTGCCAGTGCACGAGGAAGGGCAGCGGCGCGTTTGGCCCGGCCTGGAACTGCAAGAAGCAGATTTCGATCACCGCGCCCATGTCCACCACCTGCTTGGCCTGCGCCATGCTGAGGCCCGGAACGTTGGTGAGGCCGTGGGTGACGATGATGTTCTTCACGCCGAGCTCTTTGCCGCGCTTGACCACCGCCACGACTTCTTCCGGATGCACGTGCCCGGTGGCGAGCAGCAGGTTCTCGCGCGCGATGATCTTGAGGATTGCCTCCATCTCCGGCGTGACCACGCCGTTCGGCGCCACCACCAGCCCCTTGGCGTCGGGCTTGCCGAAAGTCTTCACGTGCTTGTCGGATTCGAAGGTCGGCAGCCACACCACCTTGCCGCGGCTGCCGTAGAAGCGGTGCATCCACTCCACCGCGTTCGGGTTGATGCCGCCGACCGCGTTGTTCAGCACGATGCCGCCCCACACCTCGATGCCCGGCACGGCTTTCATGGTGAGCGCGGCGCGGCTCGCGGTCTCGCTGATGTGGTTCTTGAGCACGACGCCGCGCATGCCGCGCGCCTTGGCGAGCGTTGCGAGGTCGATGTCGTCCATGTTGCGGCCGAACACGTCAGGGTGCGAGTGCGCGTGCATGTCGATCACGCCGACGGCCGGGCTGACTTTGGGCGGCGGCGGCGGGAAGGCGGCTTGCGAGAAGGCTAGCGTGGAAGCGAACAGTCCTGCGGCGAGCAGCAGCGTCTTCTTCATTTTTTGTCTCCCTGGTGAATTGCCCGGGGAATGCTACGCCTACGATCGCCGGGAGTCTTTCTGCAGTGCGGCAACGCCGGCTGATTGTGCCCCACGATCTTCCGCCAGGCTCGGAGCTTGCGCGCAAAAGACATGGAGGCGTGCGCTGGACTCGTGGACGGCAGGCGCGTGTAGGCAATCGCACCAGTGCTTAACCGTCCCAATACATGCCTTTTGAAACAAGCCTGTGCCTTGGCGCCATTGAAGAACACATGCTCGATCTTCTTATGCTGCCGAAAGAACGTGCGGAAGTCGTTCGCAATTTGCGCGTCGCGCTCGATCATGGCATCCAGGCTCCCTTGCCGCGCACAAGACTTGAGTACGTCCCAAAGCGCGATGCGAGCCGACTTCAGCGCTGCGATCCTGGCCGGGTATGGGGACGCCGGATCGCATTGCAGGAGTTCACAGAGGATGCGCCAGAACGCATTTTGCGCATGCGCGTAGTACTGATCTGCTGCCAACGATGCCAGTCCCGGCATGCTGCCGAGGATCAGGACCCGGGAGTTCCGATCCTCGACCGGCTCGAAACTATGGACACGCGCCAGTTTCATGTCGTTGGTACTAGCGATCTTCGGCATCGCGCATGTCCTGGTCCAGCAACGCGTCAAGGCCCTTCGACGTATTTGTAAAAGCACCGGGGCCGGTCGGTTTGACGAGACCGAATGCAGCAAACTTGGCTGCGACACGCGCTGGAATCGACGGCGGATCGCGCCCTGCGTCTGCGGCGGCCTTTAGTTTTCGCAGCCAGTCAAAATCTTCCGCCGTCAGATTCGGCTCCATGCCCGGCTGCAAAGCTACATCGCGCGGAACAGCTCGGCGTACACGCGGCTCACGGCGAGCGTCTCCTGGCGGCTGCGCAGCTTGAGCGACACGCGCCCGGTCTCGTCGCGCTCGGCGGACGCGACTTCCGCCAGGTTGACGATGGTGCCGCGATGCACCTGCTGGAAGCGGTGCGGCGGCAGCTGCGCGAGCAGTTCCTTCAACGGCGTGCGGATCAACGACTCCCCCTCGGGCGTGACGACGCTGGTGTACTTGTCGCTCGCCTGGAAGTAGCACACCTCGTCCAGCGGGATCATTTTCACGCTGTTGCCGGCGCCGGCGCGGATCTCGCGCAAGGTCTCCGCCGCAGGCGGCACGGCGAGCAATTGGCGCAGCTGCGCGGCGAGGTCCGGCGCGGCGCCGGCAGGCGCCTTCAGCCGCGCCACCGTCTTCGCCAGCCTTGCCACGCTCACGGGCTTGAGCACGTAGTCCGCCGCTGCTAGCTCGAAGGCCTTGGTCGCGTACTGGTCATAGGCGGTGACGAACACGATCGACGGCGCGGTGTCGCCCATGCGGTCGGCGATCTCCGCCGCCGCCTCCAGCCCGGTCATGCCCGGCATCTGGATGTCGAGAAACGCGAGATCCGGCTTCAGCCGCTCGGCGGCCACGACTGCCTCGAGGCCGTTCGGCACTACGGCAACGATTTTGAGTTCCGGCCAGGCTTCCGCCAATGCGGATTTCAAGTTCAGCGAAAGCAGCGGCTCGTCGTCGGCGAGGATCGCCCTCATCGCGGGATGCTGAGCGTGACGGTGTAGCCGCCGGCGACGTTGGTGCCGGCATCGACTCTCGCTCCTTCGTAAGCGGCAGCCAGCCGCTCGCGCACGTTTGCAAGGCCCACTCCCGTGCCGCCGGTCGAGCCGTTGGCCTTGCCCAAGCCGGTGTCCGCCACTTCGAGCACCAGCCGGTCGCCTTCCTCGCGCGCGCTGACCTTGACTTCGCCGCCTTCCACCTTGGGTTCCAAGCCGTGCTTGAGCGAATTCTCCACCAGCGGCTGCAGCAGCATGGGCGGCAAATCGGCCTGTGCGAGCGAGTCGGGCAATTCCAGCCGGAAGCGCAGCCGATCGCCCATGCGCATCCCCTGCACCTCCAGGTAGCCGCGCAGCAGCGCGAACTCATCGGCGAGCGTACTGCGCTCGCGACGAGTGGCGGCCAGGGTGGCGCGCAGGTAGTCATTGAGATGCCCCAACATGGCGCGCGCGCGTTTAGGATCGGTCTGGATCAGCGCATCCAGGTTGGCGAGCGTGTTGAATAGGAAATGCGGCTCGATCTGCGCCTGCAGCATCTTCAGCTGCGCCTCGACGGCCTGGCGCTGCATCTCGGCGGCGCGATGGCGGGTCCAGAAGAAGCCGGTGCCGATGAACCCGGCGGTGACGGTGATGGCGAGCGCGGCCCAGCTACTGCGCCCGGCGGTCCAGGGCAATCCAAGGAACAGCGAGGCGAGGGCGCTGCCGCCGAGCCAGCCGCCGATCACCCCTGCGACGATGAGGCCGAGGAAGGGGAGCCGCGGCGGTTTCTGCGCCGGCCAAAACAGGCGCCAGCCGGCGTGGATGAGCAGCAGCGCCGTGAGGCCGATGCACTGCGAGAAAACCAGGTTCTCGCCGAAGCCGCCGCCGTAGCCGACCAGTGACAGCAGCAGCGCGATGACGGTGTTGAGCGCCGCGATCGCGAGGAGGGCGAAGGGAAAGCCTTGCATGCTGCGCGAAGCTTAGCGGGATTCCAGTTGGGGAAAAAGCTAGATGAATCCGAGGCTGCCCCACACCAGCCTGCCGAGCAGGCGGTGGGGCAGCAGGGTGAACAGGCCGGTGATCACCAGCGCCCCGGCATACAGCCCGATCGCCAGGCGGCGATGGGCGCTGATGCGTCGCGTGATGGCGAGGAACACCAGGAGAGCGAGCAGCACAAGCACGCTCACGGACAGGCCGTGGATCCAGGAGAAATTTCCGCTCGACCTGATCCAGAAGCTGGAGATCGCCACCGCCAGCATCAGCGCGACCCAGGTGCGGCCCGCGACGCGGTGCAGGAAGGTGCCTTTGCGCGCGAGAAACATCGCGGCGCCGAGGACGAGGGCGGCGAGGGCCGCGAAGGTGTGGAGCAGGATAACCGGTGTGAATGTGCTTTGCACGGCGCCAGTTTCCGCGCCAGGCCGGGATGCCTCCACCGCTTTGCGACCAACTGCAGCCGGCGGCGATGGACCGCTACACTTCAGGGATGAACGCTTAGGGTTTGTCCGGTTTGAACGCGGCCGGATCCAGTGCGTGCCGCGCGAGCAGCGCATGGAAGTCGCCGCGGTTTCTTTTGGCGAGCTTGGCCGCCTGGGCCACGTTGCCATCGGTGATTCTCAGGATGCGCGTGAGGTACTCGCACTCGAAGCGGCGACGCGCGCCGTCGAAGGCCGCAAAATCGTCGCCACGCGCGGCGAGCGCGCGCTCCACCAGGGCTGCCGGCAGCAGCGTGCCGCTGCACGCCGCCACGCAGCGCTCGATCACGTCGTGCAGTTGCCGCACGTTGCCGGGCCAGGGCGCGGTCAGCAGCAGCTGCACCGCTTGCGGCGCGCAGCCGGTGACCGGTTTGTTGTAGCGCGCGGCGAGCCTCGACAGGAAGCACGCCGTGAGCAGCGGGATGTCTTCGCGCCGCTGCGCCAGCGTGGGCAGCTGCAGCGCCACGACGCTCAGGCGGTAGTACAGATCCTCGCGAAAACGCCCGGCGGCGATCTCGGCCCTGAGGTCGCGGTGCGTTGCCGACACCACGCGCACGTCCATGTCGAACGTCTGCGTCGCGCCTACGGGGTGCACCTTGCGCTCCTGCAGCGCGCGCAGCAGTTTTGCCTGTAGCGCGAGCGGCATGTCGCCGATCTCGTCGAGGAACAGGGTGCCGCCCTGCGCCGACAGGAACAGACCCTGGTGTTCGCGCACCGCGCCGGGGAATGCGCCCTTGACGTGGCCGAAGAATTCGGACTCAAGCAGCTGCTCGGGCAGCGCGGCGCAATTGATCGTCACCAGCGGCCGGCCGTAGCGGCTGCTGGCGGCATGGATCGCACGCGCCAGCAACGCCTTGCCAGTGCCACTTTCGCCCTGGATGAGGACGCTCGCTTCGCTGCCCGCCACCAGGCGAGCGTCCGACAGCACGCTCTCCATCGCCGGGCTGCACGTCACGATCTCGCGCCGCCAGTCGGCTTGCGGTGCCGCCTCGCGCGCGTCGGATGCGGTAGCGCGTGCAGGCCAGTGGACGGACATGCGGTGCACTATACTCGCTGCATCCGCCTCTTCCTCGCACTCTACGCGCGCCACGCCCGCCAACGTGCACGCACGCTGCTCTCGGTGCTGGGCGTGGCGCTGGGCGTCGCGCTCGGCTACGGCGTGCATCTGGTCAACCTTGCCGCGGTGGAGGACCTCGCCGCCGGCGTGCGCGCCATCGCCGGCGACGCGGACCTCGAGGTGCGCGGCGGTCGCAGCGGCTTTCAGGAATCGGTCTATGTGGCGCTGGCGAAGCTGCCCGGCGTCGCGCTCTCCAGCCCGATGCTGGAACTTGAGGCCGGGCTCGCCGCGAGCGAGGACGGCGGTTCCGGCACGCTGCGCGTGATCGGCCTGGATCCGCTGCGCGCTTCGCTGCTGCAGCCGCAGCTGTTTGCCGCGCAACCGCAGCAGATGGCGGAGTTGCTCAGACCGGACACGGTCCTGCTGTCCGCCGCGGCCGCGCAGGCGCTGCGCCTGGGCACAGGCGGCAAGCTGCAAGTCCTGGTCGGCCTCGCGCCGGTGGAACTGGAAGTGGCGGGCACGCTGCCACCTGCCAGCCTGCACGGCATGGCTGCGCTCGCGGATATCTCCACCGCGCAATGGCGGCTGGGTCGGCTGGGCGAACTCAACCGCATCGGCATCCGCCTCGCGCCGGGCGCGCAGCGCGCGCAGGTGCAGCAGGAGATCGCAGCGCTGCTGCCGCCGGGCGTGCACGTGTCGGCGGTGGAGACGGTGCAGAGTAGCGGCGCCGCATTGTCGCGGGCTTACCGCGTCAACCTCAATGTGCTTGCGCTGGTGGCGTTGTTCACCGGCGGTTTTCTCGTGTTCTCTGCGCAGGCGCTGGAAGTCGCGCGCCGGCGCGGCGAGCACGCGCTGCTGCGCGTGCTGGGCCTGGAGCGCGCGGGGCTCGCGCGCCTGGTGCTGGCGGAAGCCGCGGCCTTTGGCGCCATCGGCGCCTTGCTCGGCCTGGCGCTGGGTTATGCGTTCGCCACGATCGCGGTGCGCTATTCGGGCGGCGACCTGGGCGCCGGGCTGTTGCGCGGCCTCGCGCCTCAGGTATCGTTCGCGCCCGGCGCGGCGCTGCTGTATCTCGCGGCCGGCGTCGGCGTGGCCGTGGCGGGCGCGCTGCTGCCGGCGCTTGAAGCGGCGCGCACGGCGCCCGCCCAGGCGCTGAAGGCAGGCGACGAGCAGCGCATGTTCGCGCGCGTCCTGTCGCTCAAGCCTGGTGCGATCCTTCTCGCGGCCGCAGTGCTGCTCTCGTTCCTGCCGGCGGTCAACGGCTTGCCGCTGTTCGGCTATGCGGCGATCGCGTGTCTGTTGGTGGGCGGCGTCCTGCTGATGCCGATGCTGTCGCAGAAAGTTTTCCATTCCCTGCCGCTCGCCGGGCGGCCGTCCACCGCGCTCGCGTTGTCGCAACTGCGCGGCGCGCCGGGGCAGGCGATGGTGAGCCTCGCGGCAATCGTCGCGAGCTTTTCCCTGATGGTGGCGATGGCGATCATGGTGGCGTCGTTCCGCAGCTCGGTGAACCACTGGCTCGACGCGATGCTGCCGGCCCACCTGTACCTGCGCACCACGCACGCGGGCGAGACCGCTTTCGTCGAGGCGCGGCTCGAGGAGCGCGTGCGGCGCCTGCCGCAGGTGGCGCGCGCCGAGTTCCTGCGCAGCGCGCGCGTGACGCTCGACCCGGCGCGCCCGCCGGTGGCGCTGATCGCCCGCGACGTGCCCGAGGCGGGCTTCGCGCGCGCGCTGCCGCTGGTCGGCGCGCGCTACCAGAGGCAGGCAGGCGATCCGCCCTCATTGTGGGCCAGTGAGGCGGTGGCGCAGCTCTACGGCTACACGCCGGGCAAGCGCGTGCAGTTGCCGCTCGCGGGCACGGAGCACGAGTTCGTCGTCGGCGGGGTGTGGCGCGACTACGCGCGCCAGCACGGCGCGATCCTCGTCGAGAGGCGCTTGTACGCAAAGCTGACTGGCGACACGCGCGCCAACGACGCGGCACTTTGGCTCGCGCCGGGCGCGCGCGCCGCCGACGCGATGCGCGCGATCCGCCGGCTGCGCGGCAGCGAGCAGCTCGAGCTGGCGCAGCCCGGCGAGATCCGCGAACTGTCGATGGCCATCTTCGACCGCAGTTTCGCCGTCACTTATGCGCTGGAAGCGGTGGCGGTGCTGGTGGGCCTCGCCGGCCTTTCCTCCGCGCTGGGCGCGATCGTGCTCGCGCGCCGTCGCGAGTTCGGCGTGCTGCGCCACCTCGGCATGACGCGGCGCGAGGTCGGCGCCATGCTTGCCACGGAGGGCGGGTTGCTTGCGCTGCTGGGCGCGGGGGCGGGCCTGGCGCTCGGCGCGCTGATCAGCCTGGTGCTGATCTACGTCGTCAACCGCCAGTCCTTCAACTGGAGCATGGACCTGCACCCGCCGTATTTCACATTGCTTGCGCTCACCGCGGCACTGGTCGCACTCGCGGCGCTGACCGCGTGGCTGTCGGGACGCGAGGCGATGGGGATGACGCCGGTGCGCGCGGTGAAGGAGGATTGGTGAGGCGGCGGGCATTCATCCTGGCGATGCTCGCCACGCCGCTGGCGCACGGCGGCGAGGTGAAGTATCCGAAAGTCGTGCGCGGCACGCGCCTGCGCTTTCCGCGCGATCACGGTGCGCACCCCGAGTACCGCAGCGAATGGTGGTACGCCACCGGCTGGCTGCAGCGCGGCAAGGAGCCGCTCGGCTTCCAGATCACCTTCTTTCGCGCGCGGCCGCGCTGGGACCGCGATAACCCGAGCAATTTCACGCCGCGCCAGCTGCTCCTCGCGCACGCAGCGATCGCCGACCCGCGCCACGGGCGGCTGCGCCACGATCAGCGCGCGGCGCGTGACGCGCTGGGTCTCGCCGGCGCCGGCACGCGCACCACCGAAGTGTGGATCGACGACTGGCGCTTCGCATTGGAGGGTGATGCCTACCGCGCGAAGATCCTCGCGCGCGATTTCAGCCTGGACCTTGCACTGAAGGCGCCGCGCGCGCCGCTGCTGCAGGGCGAGGGCGGGTTCAGCCGCAAGGGCCACCGGCCGGAAGAGGCGAGCTACTACTACAGCCGGCCGCAGCTCGCGGTGGGCGGCACGCTGGACGGCAAGCAGGTGGAGGGATCAGCGTGGCTGGACCACGAGTGGTCCAGCCAATATCTCGCGCCGGAAGCGGCCGGTTGGGATTGGTGCGGCATCAACCTCGCCGACGGCAAGTCGCTGATGGCGTTTCGCATCCGCGACAGGCAGGGCGGCGTGCACTACGCGCCGCCGGGCGTCGCCTTCACGCCGCAGAAGACCTGGCGTTCGCCGCGCACCGATGTCGAGTATCCAGTGGGGATGCGCGTCGTCGCTGCCGGCCAGCTATACGACCTGGTGCCCCTGATGGACGACCAGGAACTGGATGCGAGGCGGTCCGCTGGCACCATCTACTGGGAGGGCGCGGTGCGCGCGCTGCAATCGGGCAAGGAAGTCGGCCGCGGCTACCTCGAGCTCACGGGCTACTGGAAGCCGATGGAGCTCTAGCCGAGAGCGTCACTCCCGTGAGGATCAGGGCGATGCCGGCGAAGTGGTACCAGACGGGGTACTCGCCGAGGAACAGCGCGGCGAGGCCCACCGCGATCGCCGGCATCAGGTGCATGGTGGCGCCGGCGCGCGCCGCGCCCATCCGCTTCACCACGTAGCTCCAGCCGGCGTAGGCGAGCAGCAGCGAGCCGATGGCGGAGTAGGACACTGCGGCCATGCCGGCCGGCGTCAGCCGGAACGTGGCGCCGAGCGCGAATTCCACCACCAGCCAAGGCGTCATGAACACGAGCCCCAGCAGGCACAACATGGTGAGGAACTCCACCATGTCTAGCGCGTCGCGCCGCATGCGCAGGAACACCGTGTAGCTGCCCCACATCGCCATCGAGGCGAGGGCGCACAGGTCGCCGAAATTGAACGAGGGCTGCAGCAACTTTCCCTGCATGCCGATCAGCGCCACGCCGGCGAACGAGATCGCGACGCCGAGCCACTGGCGCGCAACGATGCGCTCGCCGAGCAGCGGCGCGGCAAGCAGCAGGATGAAGATCGGCGCCGTGGAGAGGTAAAGCGTGGCGCTGGTGGCGGTGGTGTAGTGCAGGCCGAGCCATTGCAGCGCGAGGTGCAGCCCGCCGCCCGAAAACCCGAGCAGTCCCAGCACCCTCCAGTCGCGCCGCGAGAATGCCGGCAGCTTCGCTGCCAGGCCCCGCCAGGCGAAGGGCGCGAGGAGCAGCGCGACGATGGCCAGGCGCCCGGCAGTGGCGAGGCCAGGGGAAATGTCGTCGCGCACCGCGCGCGCCACGATCCAGTTGCCGGACCAGAGCAGCAGCGTCGCGAGCAGCACCAGCCAGGCAGCGAAACGCATCGCGGGCGATTATCCCCTGCGTGCTAGATTTGAACGAATGCCTTTGCTCACCGTGGCAGGCCGTTCGCTCGATTTCGAGTGGCTCGACGCCGCCGGGACCGGCAAGCCGACGCTGGTGTTCCTGCACGAAGGCCTGGGTTCGATCCGCCAGTGGCGCGACTTTCCGCTGCAGGTGGTGAAGGCGACCGGCTGCCGCGCGCTCCTCTACAGCCGCTACGGATATGGCCAGTCCGAAGTGCTGCGCGAAGAAAAGGCAGGCGTGCGCTTCATGCATCGCGAGGCGCTGGAATCGCTGCCGGCGCTGCTTGAAGCGCTGAACGTGACCGAGCCGATCCTCGTCGGCCACAGCGACGGCGCCTCGATCGCGCTGATCTTCGCCGGAGCGGGACATGCAGTGCGCGGGCTGGCGCTGATGGCGCCGCACGTGTTCGTGGAACCCATCTGCGTCTCGTCGATCGCCAAGGCAACGCAGGACTTCGACAGCGCCGGCCTCGCCGAGCGCCTTGCCAAATACCATCGCGACCCGCGCAAGACTTTCTACCTGTGGGCCGACGCCTGGCTCGACCCGGAGTTCCTGCGCTGGAACATCGAGGAGTATCTGCCGGGCGTTCAGTGTCCGCTGCAGGCCATCCAGGGCCGCAACGACGAGTACGGCACGATGCAACAGCTCGATCGCATCCGGCGCGGCGTGCGCGGTCCCTGCGAGCTGCTCGAACTCTCCGCCTGCGGCCACGCGCCGTTCCGCGACCAGCCGCAGGCGACCCTCGCCGCAATGACAAGGTTCATCCATGAGCGCTGCGGCTGATTCCCTGCGCCGGGACGTGAAGGTGATCGGGCTGGTGGCACTCGCGCACGGCCTGTCGCACTTCTACCAGATCGCCACTGCGGTGCTGTTCCCGCTGATCAAGGACGAGCTCGGCGTCTCCTATGCTGCCCTGGGCTCGACCGTGGCGCTGTACTACATCGTCTCCGGCATTTGCCAGACGCTCGCCGGCTTCGCGGTGGACCGCTACGGCGCGCGCCGCGTGCTGTTCGCGGGACTCGCGCTGGCGGTGGGGGGCGCGCTGCTCGCGGGCCTGGCGCAGAACTTCCCCATGCTGGTGGTGGCCGCAGTGGTGGGCGGCGTGGGCAACAGCGTGTTCCACCCGGTGGATTTCTCCATCCTCAACGCGCGCGTGGACAGGGCGCGCCTGGGCTACGCCTTCAGCTGGCACGGCATCGCCGGCTACCTCGGCTACGCGGCGGCGCCGGCCTACGGCATCGCCATGGCTGCCGCCTTCGGCTGGCGCGGCGCGCTGCTCGGCGCGGCGTCGATCGGCGTCGCAGTGGTCGCAGTGCTGGCTGCGCAGGGCGCGTCCTTGCAGGCGGCGCCGGTGCGCCAACGGCACGAAGGCTCGGGGCGGCAGGCCTTGCTGCAGGCGCCGGTGCTGATGTGCTTCGGCTACTTCGTGATGATCGGCGTCGGCTTCATCGCCATCCAGACCTTCGGCATCGCCACCATGGTCTCGCTCTACGGCGTCAGCGTGGCGCTCGCCTCGGCGGTGCTCACCGCATTCCTGCTGGGCGGCGCGGCGGGGATCTTCTGCGGCGGCTTCCTCGCCGTGCGCGCCACGCGCCACGACCTAGTCGCGGTGGGTGGCATGGCGGTCAGCGCCACGCTGATGTTCGTGCTCGCCTCCGCATGGCTGCCGGCCGGCGCGCTGCCGCTGCTGCTGGGGGCGGCGGGATTCGCCGGCGGGCTCACCAACCCTTCGCGCGACCTGATTGTGCGCGCCTCCACGCCCGCGGGCGCGACGGGGACGGTCTACGGTTTCGTGTACTCCGGCCTGGACGTCGGCTCGATGGTGACGCCGATTGTCTTTGGCTGGCTGATCGACCGCGGCCAGCCTGCCGCGGTGTTCTACACGGTGGTGGCGGTGCTCGCCGTATCGATCCTCACGGTGCTGCAGTTGCCCGGGCGCGCAGGTCCCGTGTCGGTCAACCCAGGTAGTTGATTCCTCGCCGATCGAGCAGGCGCAGCAGCGCCGGCCAGTCCTTGTGCGACGAGGGGCGGTCGATCCGGCCGAACTGCTCGGCGGCTGTGTCGGCAGCGCCCTGCGACATCTGCAGCACGTTCTGCATGCCGCCCGACATGGCGTCGATCTGAATCTGGCAGGCGCAGTCGAGGAAATACATCACCTCGAAGGCCTCGCGCACTGTTTCGCCGAGCGCCAGCAGGCCATGGTTGCGCAGGATCATGGCTTTGGATTTCTTGCCGAGGTCTTTCGCCATGCGCGCGCGCTCGTCCATGTCGAGCGCGATGCCCTCGTAGTCGTGATACGTCGTTTGTTGCTGCACGCGCATGGCGTGCTGGCTGATCGGCAGCAGGCCGCATTTCATCGCCGACACCGCGACGCCGGCGCGGGTATGGGTATGCAGCACGCAGTTGATTTCCGGGCGCGCCGCGTGCACGCAACCGTGGATCACGAAGCCCGCCTCGTTGTAGCCGAGCTCGAGCGGATCGTCGATCACCTTGCCGTGCTCATCGATGCGCACCAGGTTCGACGCGGTGATCTCGTCGAACATCAGCCCGTACGGATTGATGAGGAAATCCTCGCTGCCTGGCACGCGCGCCGAGAAGTGGGTGTAAATCAGGTCGGTCCACTTGAAGATCGCTGCCAGCTGGTAGGCGGCGGCGAGGTCGACGCGCGCCTGCCACTCCTCGCGGCTGACGCGCTCACGGACCGGCTTGGAGTTCTTCGACTTGAGGACGGCGCTCATGGGATGTCTCCTTGGAGCCGGATTCTACTGCGTCGAGGGCTTCGAGCAGCAAGCGTGGATCGTTCTGCAAAAGCCGGACAGGGTCGGACAGCAGGCGGCGCCAGAGGCGCGCGCGCGGGTGGCCGTGGTACAGGCCGAGCATGTGGCGAGCGACGTGGCGCAAGCTGGCCTGGCCCGCGGCATAAGCGGCCATGGCCCGCACCACCTGGGTGCGAGTCTTGCCCTCGTCGGCGAGGATCCAACTGTCGTGGTAGGCGGCGCGGCCGAGCATCACCCCGTCGACTTTCGCGAGGTGGGCGTCGATTTGCTTCCAGCTGGAGATGCCTCCATTGATAACGATTTCCAGTTGCGGGAAATCCTTCTTCAGCCGGTAGACGTACTGATACTTGAGGGGAGGGACCTCGCGGTTCTCCTTGGGCGTAAGTCCTTTCAGCACGGCGTTGCGGGCATGGACGACGAAGGTGCCGCAGCCTGCTTCGGCGACCGCCGCCACAAACTTCGCCATGAATTCGTAGTCTTCCACCTGGTCGATCCCAGCGCGGTGCTTGACCGTCACCGGGATCGAAACCGATTCGCGCATCGCACGGACACAATCGGCCACAAGTTCCGGCTCCGCCATCAGGCAAGCCCCGAAGGACCCGCGTTGCACACGTTCGCTCGGGCAGCCGCAGTTCAGGTTCACTTCGTCGTAGCCGTACTGCTCCGCGAGTTTCGCGCAGTGCGCCAAGTCGGCAGGCTCGCTGCCGCCCAGTTGCGCTGCGACCGGATGCTCCTCGGGGCTGAAACCGAGATGCCGCTCGACGTCGCCGTGGATCAGCGCGCCGGTGGTGATCATCTCGGTGTACAGGCGGGCTTGCGAGGACACCTGGCGCAGGAAGAACCGGCAATGCCGGTCGGTCCAGTCCATCATCGGGGCCGCACTAAGGCGGTGAGCTCGCGCTTTTTCGGTCACTCTAGATGAACGGATTGACCAGCGTTACGCCCAGACCGGAGAAGTGTGCGGTATTGCGCGTGACCAGCGTAAGGTCATGGGTCAGGGCGGTTGCACCAATCTGTTTGTCGATCGCGTTCTCCGCATGCGGAACGCGCAAGCGGCCCCACACCTGGGCCTCATCGTGCGAAAAATCCAGAATTTTGTCGCCGAAGTATTTCAGCACCGTGGTTAACCACGCCTCGAGTTGATTCGCTTGCCTGGTGTCGCCACGGTGGCGAATCGCTTCCACCCCGCGGCGGATCTCGCCGAGGGTAATGACGCTCATATAGAGCGCATCGCCCTTGGTCCGCGCGTCTGCGAAGAAGCGCCTTACGCCCGGGTTTGCCTTGGCGCGCTTGCGTACTTCGCTGATCACATTCGTATCAACCAAGTACATGCGGGCTGGCGTCGTCGTCGATTCTGGCAAAGTCGGCGTCCTCGCCCACGTTCGGAATCGAGGCGAGTACCTCGGCGAACGATTTCGTCCTGGACTTGAGCAACACGGCGGCGAGCAAATCCCGGTGCTCGGCCTCGGCGCTGCGGCCGTGTTTGCCGGCGCGTGTCTTCAGCGCCCGAACGATGCGCTCGTCGACATTGCGCACGATCAGGTTAGCCATGATGTTTATCTCCCAGCGCAAGTGCGCGGAGCGGATGATAGCATTGATATCGCCGCGCCTCCCGGCCAGCGGCCGACAGGCGATGGCTCATTGCAGGTCGAGGTAGCGTCGCTTGGTCAGGTCCACCATGCAGCCGCGCCACTCGTCGCTGCCCCCGGCGCCGCGCCGCGCGCATTCGGCGTCGCGATAGGCGCGCCACGCCACGGCAGCGTTGCGGTAGGCGTTCGAGGCATTCTCGTTGCCCGCCTTGGCATCGGCTTCGAGCGAAGCCTGGAAGCGAAAAGCCGCCACCTCGACCACGTCGCGCTCCGCGAGGTCGAGCAGCAGCTGCAGGCAGTCACCCGCCGCCGCGCCGCGTTTGCACTGGGCGAGCGCCGGCGCGTCGCGCCGCAGCGACCAAAAGAAGAACAGAGCCTGTTTGTCGCTGGCCAGCAGGCAGACGAAGGACAACTCCACCGCCGGCCCGACGGCGCGCGCGATGGCGCCGTTGCCGCTGAGGATCGAGCTGACCAACTGGTTGCCGAGTTTTCGCGCATGGCGCTCGATGCGGAGGGCGCGGTCGCCATCGAACACCAGCGCCTTGACGTCGCCCCCGCCCCGTTTCAACTCGCGCTCGCCGTGGGCACGGCAGGTCTCCAGCGCCGGGCCGGAATACTGCGCGAACGAGGCCAGCGGCTGGAAAAGCAGCAACAGGAGGAGCCGGCTCATGCGTATTGCCCGGTGGATTGCGCGCGCAGGCGCGCCAGGCCCGAGAGGCTTTGCGTGTAAGGCGCCGGCACACCCGCCTTGCGCGCCACTTCCAGCGTGCCCGCCAACAGGCCGTCGATCTCGAGCGCCTTGCCCGCCTCGAGGTCCTGCAGCATGGAGGTCTTGAATTTCCCGAGGTGGCGCGCCATGTCAATTCTCGCCTCCGGGTCGATGTCCGCGTCCACGCCCACCGCGCGCCCGATCGCCAGCACTTCGCGCATGATCGCCACCATGTAGGCCTTCACCTCCGCGTCCGCGATCAGGCGGTCGGCGGTGGCGAGCGTGAGGACCGACACGGGATTGAAGCTCGTGTTGCCGAGCAGCTTCACCCAGAAGTCCTTCTCGATGAACGGGCTTTGCACGCATTCGAAACCCGCCTGCGTAAGCGCCGCCGCGACGCTCTTGGTGCGATCGGTATTCTTACCTCCCGGCTCGCCGAGGATCAGGCGCCGGCCCGTGTTGTGGGTGACGAGGCCGGGCTCCGGCGTAGAGGCGGCGAGGTGGACAACGCAGCCGACGACGCGTTCGGTGGGCATGGCGCGCGAGATCACGCCGCCGGGATCGAGGCTCTCCAGCCGCAGTCTGCCGTCGCCGAACTGCAAGCGGTCGAAAAACCACCAGGGCACGCCGTTCATCGCGGTGACGATCGAGGTGCCGGGGCCGAGGAGAGGGGCGATACCGGGCGCGACCGTGGGCAGGCTCTGGCCCTTCACGGCCACGATCACGCAATCCTGCGGTCCGAACTTTGCGGAGTCGCTGTCGGCTTGCACCCGGAACACGCCCTCGTTGCCCTGCGCGCGTACCCGCAGGCCTTTTTCGCGGATCGCCGTCAGGTTGGCACCCCGCGCCACGACCGACACCTCGTGGCCCGCGCGCGCAAGCCAGCCCGCCATCAGCCCGCCGACTGCGCCCGCGCCGTAAATGCAGATTTTCATGGTGCTATTCTATCGTTCGACAAGGAGTCACCCATGTTCGCTTTCATGAAGAAGATGACCCAGCTCCTGCCCGAGGCCAGCACGCTGCCCGGGCGCAAGGAGAAGGTGCCGGTGGCGGAAAAGCATTTCGTCAACGGCAACCGCATCGTGCCGCCGTTTCCTGCGGGGCTCGCACTCGCGCAGTTCGGCATGGGCTGCTTCTGGGGCGCGGAGCGCCTGTTCTGGCAGGCGCCGGGCGTCTACAGCACGGCGGTCGGATACGCCGGGGGCAACACGCAAAATCCGAGCTACGAGGAAGTTTGCAGCGGTTTCACCAACCACACCGAAGCCGTGCTGGTGGTGTTTGACCCGAAAAAGATCGGCTACCTGGAATTGCTCAAGGTGTTCTGGGAAGGGCATGACCCGACGCAGGGCATGCGCCAGGGCAACGATAGCGGCTCGCAGTACCGCTCGGCGCTCTATACCAGCGGCGAAGAGCAGATGAAGGCGGCGCTCGCCACGCGCGACGCGTTCCAGGGCGCGCTGGACAAGGCGCGCAGGGGGAAGATCACTACCGAGATCCGGGCGGCGCCGGAGTTCTACTACGCCGAGGACTATCACCAGCAATACCTCGGGAAGAACCCGGGCGGCTATTGCGGGCTGGGTGGCACAGGGGTGAGCTGCCCGGTGGGCGCGTCGGTTACTTCCCGCGCTTGAGCATCATCTGCGCGTCCTCGATCACCTTGAACGGGCTCCTGCCCCACAGGATCGCGCCGTAGAAGAACTTCTCCACCTTGGCCTCGGTAAGCGCGCGCCACTGGTAGGAATTGACCAGGATCACTTGGCCGGTCATGCCGAGGTCGCCGATCACCGTGAAGGCGCCTTCCTGCACGGGCTTCTCCGGCGGTTTATTCCATGAGACCGGGCCCACGGCGGCGACCGAGCCGGGCTGCTCCCCCGGCGTGACGTCGAACGATCCGTGGCAGCCGTCGACAGTTTTCAGGGAGCAGGCGAGGCGGCTTCCGCGCGGCGGCATGCATGAATTCTAGCTCGCGCGCGCACGACGGGGTATGTTTGCAGTCCTCCGGTTTGTGAACTTGGCCATGACAGACCGCTACACGAAAGTCGCCATCGCGCTGCACTGGATCCTTGCCCTCGGCATCCTGCTGCAGATCTGGCTCGGGTTTTTTCTGGATGATGTCCCCCGCGGATCGCCGGAGCGCTCGGGGTGGGTCAATTTTCACAAGTCGACCGGCATTACGCTTGCGGTGCTGATTCTCGTGCGCCTTGCCTGGCGCATCACGCACCAGCCGCCGCCCCTGCCCGCGACGATGCCGGCATGGGAGCGGATCGCGGCGCGCGCCAACCATGCGCTGCTCTACGTCTGCATGGTTGGCATGCCGCTCACCGGCTACGTGGCGACGAATTTCAGCAAGTTCGGCATCAAGTACTTCGACCTGGTCATGCTGCCGCCGTGGGCATACGAAGACAAGCAGGTCTACACCGCGTTGCAAGGCACGCACAAGGCGCTTGCGCTGCTGTTCGTGGCGCTGATCCTGCTGCACATCGCAGCGGCGCTCAAGCACGCGCTGTTGGACCGCGACGGCATAGTGCGCAGAATGTGGCCTTAGCCGACATTACTGTCGTGATTGCCAGTCGGCGGGCGTGTCCGGACGCCAGGCGATCCCTACCCATACGCCGCGCGGCGCGCCTGGCGTGCGGAACTGCTCGGCGCGCACGTTGCCGGCATCGAACGAATTCTGCGGGCCGGTGAAGAAGTTGCCGCCGAGCGTGCCGAACGCCGCGTAGTCGCTGTTGAACAGGTTTTCGAAGTTGGCGAACAGCCTCCAGCCGCGCGCAAGTTCCCACTGTGCGTCCAGGCCTGCGAGCGCATATCCCTGCAGCCGGCCGTTCGCGTCGCCGTTGTTTTCATCGCCGCGCGCGTACTGCCCGGAGAACAAGGCGACGCTGGCGCCGATGGAGGCAGCGCCAATGGCATATTTGGCGCGCAGCTTCAGCGCGTCGCGCGGCATCCCCGGCATGCGGTCGCCCGGCCGCACCAGGATGTCACCGTTCCCATCCGCAGAGGAGTTGAACGGGGAATGCGCCGCGTAAGGGGAGCGGAATGTCGCGTCCACGCGCGCGTAGCGCGCGGCGAGCCACCAGCGCCCGCGCTTGGTTTCGAGGTCGATTTCGACGCCTTGCCGGCGGGTGCGGCCTACGTTCTGGAAAAATCCTGCGTTCAGGGCGCCGCCGCCGGCGCTCACGAACTGTATGTCGTTGTCGAGGTCGGTCCGGTACACCGCCGTCGCGAGCATGGCGTTGGCGCCCAGCGGCCGGCGCATCCCCGCTTCCAGCGTGCGAGACAGCACCGGTTTGAGGGGAGGATCGGCGAGAAACACGCTGGGCAGCCGGCACGGCGCGTTCGGATCGGAGCAGGTAAGCTCGATCGCGGTCGGCGCGCGCATGCCCCAGCTGGCGTTGGTGTAATAGCTCTCTGCGCTGCGCGGCGCGTACGCCAGGCCCGCGGCGGGCAGCAGGCGCGAGAAGCGGTGCTGGCCGTCGAGCGCAGGCTGGGTGCCGGTCCGGTCCTCGATCTGCACCTGCGCCACGTTATAGCTTGCAGACATGGTCGCGTACAGGTCCTGCGCGAGCGTGAGCGTATCGAGCAGGTAGAGCCTGGTGTAGCGCTGGCGCGTGTGCACGGCGGTTTCGGTCGCGAAACCTGAAAGCCCCAGTGCTTCGCGGGTCGGGCTGAAATTCGCCTCTTGCGCCGAACCGTCGAATGCAGACCGGCTGGCCTCGAACGAGATGCCCACCGAAAACTGGTTCTCGCGATTCGCCACCGGGGCATCCAGAGTGGCCTGCAGCGCGAAACCGATGCGCATTTCATCAATGCTTGCCGCATCGTTGATCGCGTTGAAGGCGCACGGGCCCGCCGTGCATGCATCGTTGACGTTCGAGTTCAGGTTGCGGGTAGACAGATCGCGCACGAAGATGTTGCCCGCGAGCACGTTGTCGGCACCGAAAATTCGCCGCGCCGATAGATTGGCGAACGCCAGCCGGTTCTCGGTGCGGTCCGGCCAGGTGTAGGGTTGGCGCGGTGCGGCCAGCATCGACAAGGGCAGGGCCTGGGTGCCGTCGAGGCTCGTGTCCGCGCCCAACAGGGTCAGTTCGACGCGGCCCGAGGGGTCGCCTGTGCCGAACCGTGCGAACACCTGGTCCACCCGGCTCGGGGAGAAGTCGCGCCAGCCATCCTCGCTGAACCGGTTTGCTGCCACGTAGTAATGCCGGCCGTCATGCGCACCGCCCGTCTCGAGCTCCGCGCCAAGCCGGCCGAACGACCCGCCATAGCCGCGCGCCGTGGTACCCGGGAAGCGCAGACCGTTCTTGGTATCGATGGCGAGCGCACCGCCGAGCGTATTCAGGCCGAATGCAGGGTTGGAACCCGGGATCACGTTGATCGCTGAAACTGCGATGCGTGGAATGAGGTCCCAGTTGACCACGTCGCCGAAGGCCTCGTTCACGCGCACGCCGTCGAGATAGACCGACAGCCCCTGCGGCGCCCCGAACAGCGGGGACGCCAGAAAACCGCGGAAGCTGACGTCGGGCTGGAACGGGTTGCCTCCCGGCGTGCTGGCCGCGAAACCGGCGCGCGCATTGCCGAGATGGTCCGCGACGCTGGGCCCCGGCTGCTCGCGCAGATCACGTTCGCGGATCACTTGCACGTTCGCCGGTACCTGCTCCAGGGGCGTGCCGATCCCCGGCACCGGCGTGGTGCCGATGACGATGACCGCCGGCAGTTGCAGCGAGCGGCCCGCGTCCTCCGCACCGGCCGCGGCGGCGGCGAGCGCGAGGAGCGCCGCCGCGGCTGCCGCTTGGCCACCCATGCGCATCAGTACAGGCTGCTGAGGTAGTGCGCCAAATCCTCGATGTCGCGCTCTGACAGCGTCTTGGCCACACTGGCCATGTTGCCGGCATCGTTGGTGCGCCTGCCGGCCTTGAAGTCGCGGATCTGCTTCACGACGTACTCATAGTGCTGCCCGGCGAGGCGCGGAATTTCGTTCTGTCCCAGGAAACCGCCGAGATGACACATGGTGCAAAGGACCTCGTCCGCTTTCGCCTTGCCGCGCACGGCGCGGGCGGGGTCCGACTTGAACGTGTTGGGCCGCGGCTTCTGCGCGGCGTAGAACGCTGCCAGGTCGAACATGTCCTCGCGCGACAGGCCGGCAATGAACGGGTCCATCAAGGGCTCCGCGCGCCGGCCTTCCTTGAAATCCTTCAGCTGCAGGTACAGGTAGCGTGCGGTCTGCCCTGCGAGGATGGGAAACTGGGGCGCGACCGAGTTGCCGCTGGGACCATGACAGGCGACGCAGGCCTCGGCCTTTTTGCGGCCGGCCTCGACGTCCTGAGCCCGGGCGGCGAACGCGGCCAGGAAAAAAACAGCGCATGCAGCGGCGCGGAGGCGCAGTCGCACTGGATCTGTCCTCAAAAAAAGAGGCCGCCTCGGCGGCGGCCTCGGTTTACCGCGTGCTTGCGCTCAGTCGCCGAGCGCGAACACGAACACGCTGTTGCCACGCTTGAAATCGAGCTGCGTGTTGCCGCCGCAGCCCATGGCGATGTACTGCTTCTTGCCGGTCGTATAGGACACCGGCATCGCATTGGCCCCCGCGCCGCACTGGAAGCTCCACAGCTTCTTGCCCGTGTTGGAATCGAGCGCGTTGAATTTGCCGTTGCCCTCGCCGAAGAAGAACAGGCCGCCCGCGGTCGCCAGTCCGCCGCCGATCAGCGGCTGCGCGGTATCGTGCCGCCAGGCGATTTTGCCGGTGTCGATGTTCACCGCGGCAACGCGGCCCCATTGCTTCTCGCTCGCAATCGCCTTGAACGCGCCGCCGAGCCAGAGCTTGGAACCGCCGGGGTACTTCGCCGCCTCGACGTGGTAGGTCATCGGCTGGTGCAGGTTGAGCGCGATTGCGAGCCGCGACTCCGCGACGTAGGCCATTGGCGACCACTCGACGCCCCCGTTCGCACCAGGCAGCATGCGCGCGCCTGCCTCCGTCGGCAGCACCCACATGTTTTCCTGCGGGATCATCGCCTGCGAGAAACGGATCAGCGAGCAGTCCTTGCGGTCGTGGACGTAGACGTGGCCGGTCTTGCCGCCATGGATCACGCCCGGGATCATCTTGCCGGCCTTGTTCATCACATCCACCAGTATCGGCGGGCTGACGGCGTCGAGGTCCCACACGTCGTGCGCGATGTACTGCGAGTGGCACTTGTAGGTGCCCTTTTCCAGGTCGATCGCCACCAGCGAGTTGGTGTAGAGGTTGTCGCCGGGCCGCTCCGCGCCGTACAGGTCGGGCGAAGGGTTGCCGACCACGAACCACACCGTGCGCGCCTTGAGGTCGACCGACGGATTCATCCACACGCCGCCGCCGAGCGTCTGCCAGAAGGAGCTGTCCTTCGCCAGCGCCGCCTTTTCGGCCGCGATATCGCGCTTCATGTTGCGCCCGGTCGCGTCGTTCACCGCCCACACGCCCTCGTGGCCCTTCTCCGGGATGGTGTAGAAGGTCCAGAGCAGCTTGCCGTCGTCGGCGTTGAAGGCTTTCACGAATCCGCGCACGCCGTACTCGCCGCCGTTGGTGCCGATCAGGACCTTGTTGTCGATAACGGTCGGCGCCATGGTTTCGCTGTAGCCCTTCTCGGGATCGGCGATCTGCGTTTCCCAGACCAGCTTGCCGGACTTGGCGTCGAGGGCCACCAACTTCGCGTCGAGCGTGCCCATGAACACCCGGCCGCCTGAAATCGCGACGCCGCGATTATTCGGGCCGCAGCAGAAGGTGGTCACCGGCCCCATCTTGTGCTTGTAGTGCCAGAACTGCTTGCCGCTGACGGCATCGATCGCGTACACATGATTGAACGAAGTCGTCAGGTACATCACGCCATTCACCACGATCGGCGCGGTCTCCATGGATTCCACGACTTCGGTCTGGAACACGAACGCCGCCTTGAGCTTGCCGACGTTTTCCGTGTTGATGTCCTTGCCCGGGTAATAGCGCGTCTGGGCGTAGTTGCCGTTCGTGTGCAGCCAGTTCGACGCCTGCCCGCCGGCGCCCGTGAGCTGCTGCTGGGTGACGTTGATATTCTTCGGTACGCCGGCGGCCGCGGCCCCGGGCGCTGGCTTGACTTCCTGGGCGAACGGCGCAGTCGCGGCAAGCGCGAAGGCGAGCGTGAGCCCGCTGGCTAGAACGTGCGAGATCTTCATTTGCTTTCCCCTTGAGTGGTCGACAAGCGGATCTTGATTGCCGGGCAGGGAATCATAATGCAACATACGGCGCGCGGAAGACAATCGATGAAGCTATTGCAAATCTGTCTCGTTTTCGTCGCCCTTACGGCCGTAGGCGGCAATGCTGCGGCGCAAACGCGGAATATCAATTTCGAGCTGCTGCTGGCCGCCCGCGCGGGGAGCGAAGCTTCCGTGCGTACGCTGATCGATCAGGGCGCAAACCCGAATTCGCGCAATCGGCTCGGCGATACCCCGCTGAATATTGCGGCGCACAACGGAAAACTCGGCCTCGCCAATCTGCTCATCGAGCGTGGGGCGGATGTGAACATCGCCAACCTGGCCCGGGTATCGCCGCTGATGAGCGCCGCCTTCGGCGGCCACAGCGAGATCCTCGTGCTGCTGATCGCCCGCAAGGCGGACCTGCACCCGATTGACCGGGTGCAAAAGACCGCGATGATCTACGCCGCCGGCAACGGCCGGACCGAGTGCGTGCGGGCATTGCTCGACGCCGGCGTGGAGGTGAACGCGCGCTATGCCCACGGCTCCACGGCGCTCATGTGGGCCGCGGCCTATGGACACGCCGACACGGTGAAGCTGCTGCTCGCGCGGGGCGCCGAGCATGCGCCGCGGGACGAGCGCGACAAGTCCGCGTTGGCGATCGCGCTCGAGCAGGGGCATGCGGCAGTCGCCGAGGCGTTGCGCTCCGCCGGGGCGCGCAATTAGCTCGTCGAACGCGGGCTGCAGTGTGGCGCGGATTCTGGCCGCGGCGGCGCTGATGGCGTCGGCATCGGCGCTCGCCGCGCCGTTCGCCTACGTGCCGAACGAGGGGTCGGGGTCGCTCTCGGTGATCGACACGGCGACCGACCAGGTGGTCGGCGAAATCCAGGCCGGGAAAAAACCGCGCGGCTTGGCGGTGAGCCTCGACGGCACTCGTCTCTATGTGTCGGACCAGCCCAACAACCGGCTCGTCGTCGTCGATCTTGCAGCGCGCAGGGCGGTCGGCGAGGTGCCCCTGGGCGTTTCCCCCGAGGGCGTGAGCGCCTCTCCGGACGGACGGCTGATCGCAGTGGCGCTGGAGGAATCGAACAGCGTCGCGTTCATCGCCGCAGCGACTGAAAAAGAGGCGTTCGCTGTCAAAGTGGCAGGCAAGAACCCCGAGCACGCCGTGTTCAGCCCCGATGGCAAGCTGGTCTACGTGGGTGCCGAGGACGCCGAGCAGGTGGACGTGATCGACGTCGCGGGGCGCCGGCAGGTTGCCACGATCGCGGTGGGTCGCCGACCGCGTGGCATCGGCTTCCTTCCCGACGGCAGCCGGGCTTACATCGCCTGTGAAATTTCGAGCGAAGTGCACGTCGTGGACGTCGCGCTCGGCCGCGCCGTCGCGGTCATCAAGGCAGGCAACTTCGCGAACGGGATCGCCGTGCGCCCGGACGGGAAGGTGGTGTACGTGTCCAACGGCCGCGATGGCACCGTCTCGGCGATCGACACGGCGAGCAACCGCATCGTCGCCACCATCGCCACTGGAGCGCGGCCGTGGAACATGGCGATCACGCCCGACGGCCGCAAGCTGTACGTCGCGAATGGCCGGGCCGACAACGTTTCGGTGATCGATACCGCGACACATACCAAGTTGCGCGACATTCCAGTCGGGAGGCTGCCGTGGGGCGTGATCATCCGCTAGCGTGCACTCTGGCCGTGCTGCTTCTTGCCATCGCGCCGGGCTCGTCGCTCGCTCAAGGCGAGGCGCGGCCGGCGGCGAATGCGGTGGTGGTGACCGCGACCCGCGTCGACCAGCCCAGCCTCGAGATTCCCGCCTCGGTCGACCGGCTCTACGGCGAGGACCTGCGCGAGGGCCGCCCTCAGGTGAACCTGTCGGAGAGCCTGGGCCGCGTGCCCGGCATCGTGGTGCTGAACCGCCAGAATTACGCGCAGGACCTGCAGATCTCCTCGCGCGGTTTCGGCGCGCGCGCCACCTTCGGCGTGCGCGGTATCCGCATGATCGCCGATGGCATCCCGGCGTCGATGCCCGACGGGCAGGGGCAGTCGGCCACCTTCGACCTTGGATCGGCAAGCCGCGTCGAGGTGTTGCGCGGGCCTTTTTCGAGCATGTATGGCAATGCGGCGGGGGGTGTGATCAACGTGATCACCGAGGACGGGCCGGCGGTGCCGACGCTGGAGGCCGGGTTCTACGGCGGGAGCTACGACACCTGGCGCAGCGCGCTTAAGTTCGGCGGCCAGTGGGGTGCGCTGAACGCGATTGGTGATCTGTCGCGCTTCAGCACCGACGGCTACCGCGACCACAGCGCCGCAGTGCGCGACCAGTTCAACGCCAAGGGCAGGATCACGCTGGGATCCGCTACTGCGCTCACGCTGGTGGCCAACAGCCTGCGCCAGCCCGATACGCAGGACCCGCTCGGCCTGACGCGCGCGCAGGTGCAGCAGAACCCGCAGCAGTCGGTGGTTCAGGCGACCCAATTCAACACGCGCAAGACCATCGAGCACGACCAGGCCGGCGCGACGCTGGACCATGCGCTGTCCGGTGCCACGCGGTTGCAAGCGTCGGCGTGGACCGGCAGCCGCTTTGTCGAACAATACCTCGCCATCCCGCTGGCGACGCAGAATGCGAACCTCGTGGCGGGCGCCAACACACATTCCGGCGGGGTGGTGAACCTCGACCGCAATTTCGGCGGCGCCGCGCTGCGGCTGTTCAGCGACGCGCGGCTGGACGGCAAGCCGCTGCGCTTTTCTGCCGGCATCGAATACGAGCGCATGGCCGAGCGACGTCGCGGCTATATCAATAACCTCGGCGTGCAGGGTGCGCTGAAGCGTGACGAAGACAACGTGGTTTCCAGCACCGACCTGTTCGCGCAGGCCGAGTGGAAATTCGCCGAGCGCTGGTCGGCGCACGCGGGGTTGCGCTCGAGCAAAGTCGAATTCGCATCCACCGATTATTTCATTACCGGCAACCCGCTGAACGGGGACGACAGCGGCAGCAAGGATTACAATGCCACCACGCCGGTCGCGGGCATCGTGTACCGCATCGACACCGCCTCCAGTCTGTATGCCAACCTCGGCCGCGGCTTCGAGACGCCGACCTTCGTCGAGCTGGCCTATCGCAATACGGGCAGCGGGCTCAATTTTGCGCTCGAGCCCTCGCGCAGCCGCCACTTCGAGGTGGGCTACAAGACCGTGAAGGCTGGCGTGGCGCGAGCCAGCATCGCGCTGTTCGACGTCGAAACCAGCGACGAGATCGTCATCGACCAGTCAAGCGGCGGCCGCGCCACGTTCAAGAATGCCGGCCGCACCCAGCGACGCGGCTTCGAGATCGGCGCGGAATCCCTGGTCCGCGGCCCGTTCGAGGCGCGCGTCGCGCTGACTTACCTGAGCGCCGAGTTCCGCGATAGTTTCGTCACCAGGACCGGCACGCCGGCCGTGCCGGCGACGGTGGTGGCGGGCAACGTACTACCCGCCGTGCCGAAGACCCAGTTCTATGCCGAGGCCGCGTGGCGCCATGCGCCGACAGGATTCCGCGCCGCCGCCGAACTGCTGTACCGCGACCGGGTGGCGGTGAACGACATCAACTCGGAGTTCGCCGACGCGTTCACGGTGTTG
>JANNTQ010000162.1:0-1965 GCA_031394435.1 Betaproteobacteria bacterium | reverse complement strand
CGCGACAGCGGGAACCAGAGCGAGAATGCCTTGATCGCGCCCATCAGGCCCGCTGACACCCCGAGCCCGATCAGCGCGCGCCCGATGGACAGCGTAATGAAATCCTGCGCCAGGCCGAAGGTCAGCGCGCCCGCCGCGGCGGCGCACATCAGCGTCGCCACCACCCGGCGCGGGCCGTAGCGGTCGAGCAGCACACCCAGCGGCAGCTGGATCGCGGCAAACGCGAGCAGGTAGGTAGAGGTGAGAAAGCCGAGGTCGGCGGGCGAGAGCGAGAACTCGCGCGCCAGGTCCCTGGAGATGACCGCGTTGACGTTGCGGAAGAAAAAAGAGAGGAAATAGCCCGCGGCGAAAGGGCAGAACACCACCAGCAGCAGCTTCGGATTCACCGGGGAATTGTAATCGGCTAAGCTTGCGCGCATGGCAGCGAAGCGCCTCATCGTCGGCATCACCGGCGCCACCGGCTCGGCCTACGGCGTCCGCCTGCTCGAGGAGCTGCGCGCGCTCAAGGGCTGGGAGACGCACCTCGTGCTCACCGACGCCGGCGTGCTCAACGCGCACCAGGAACTCGGCCTGAAAAGGAAGGACATCGAGCGCCTTGCGCACCAGGCCTACCATCCGAAGGACATCGGCGCGGCGATCGCCAGCGGCTCCTTCCTCACCGAGGGAATGGTGATCGCGCCCTGCACGATGAAGACGCTCGCCGCGGTGGCGCACGCGCACGCGGACGACTTGGTGTCGCGCGCGGCGGACGTGGTGCTGAAGGAGCGCCGGCGCCTGGTGCTGCTGCCGCGCGAGGCGCCGCTCAACCTCGCGCACCTGCGCAACATGGTGCAGGTCACCGAGATGGGCGGCGTAATTTTTCCGCCAGTGCCGGCGTTCTATGCCAAGCCGAAGACCATCCAGGATCTCGTCGAGCACACGGTACGCCGGGTGCTGGATCTCTTCGGCATCCATTCCGCGAAGCTCGCCCGCTGGAAGGGCATCGATGCCTGACTTGTCCGTGTTCTCCGGGTCTTACGCGGAGGCGCGCGGCAAGTTCGTCGACGCGGCGCGCGGCGCGGACGCCACTGTCTACGAATATCGGCATCCCTCGCTGAAGGGACCCGGCGGCGAGGCGCTATGCCTGGACGTGGCGGTGGCGGGTCCGCAGGACGCCGAGCGCGTGCTGGTGGCGGGCAGCGGCACGCATGGCATCGAGGGTTACTCCGGTTCGGCGGCGCAAACGGCATGGCTGCTCACCGGCGGCGCACGGCGTCTGCCCAAGCGCACGGCGATGGTGTTGTTCCACGCCCACAATCCCTGGGGCTTCGCGCACAAGGCGCGCGGCACCGAGGAGAACGTGGACTTGAACCGCAACTTTCTCGACCACGCTCGGCCCTATCCAGCGAATCCCGGATACGCGGACGTGCACACTATCGTCACGCCCGAGGAATGGAACGACGCCAGCATCGGGGGGATCTTCCGCGGGCTGGATGCATACCGCCAGAAGGTGGGGGAGAAAGCGTTCTCCACCGCGTTCAACGGCGGGCAGTATTCGCACCGCGACGGCATCTACTTCGGCGGGCAGCGCGAGCAGTGGGCCAACTACGCGTTTCGCGAGGCGGTGGCGAAGCACGTGGCGCACGCGAAGCACGCCGCGATCATCGACTTCCACACCGGCATCGGCCCGTGGATGGAACACATCTACCTGTGCTTTCACAAGGAAGGCTCGCCGGCGCGCGAGCGCGCACGCGCCTGGTGGGGCGAGCGCGCGGTGAACCTCGCGGGCGTGACCCACAAGGCACTCGCCGACTACCAGGGCGTGCTCACCGACGCGTTCGCCGCGGCGCTGCCCAAGGCGCAGGTCACCTGCATCGTGGTGGAGTTCGGCACGTTGAAGCGCGAGGAGGTGCAGCGCGCCAACATGGGCGGGCGCTGGCTGCGCTTCCATGGGGAGAAGAACCCGGCGCTCGCGCGCAAGGTGCA
>JANNTQ010000139.1:0-14572 GCA_031394435.1 Betaproteobacteria bacterium | reverse complement strand
TCACGCTGTCGCTGGCGGCGCTCGGCCTGATCGCGCTGCCTTCGCGGCTGGTCGAGTCGGTGATCGCACTGTCGGTGGTGCTTGCGGCGCTGAACAATCTCAAGCCGCTGGTGCTGGGCAGGCGTTGGGCCGTCGCTTTCGGCTTCGGCCTGGTGCACGGTTTCGGCTTTGCCAGCGTACTCGCCGACCTTGGTCTGCCGCGCGACGCACTGCTGGTCTCCCTGGTCGGCTTCAACCTCGGCGTGGAGGCCGGCCAGCTGGTGATCGTGTGCCTGTTCCTGCCGGCCGCGTTTCTCGCGCGCCGCCACTGGTTGTACCGCCGGCCGGTGTTCGCCGGCGGCTCGACCGTCATCGCCCTGATCGCCGCGACGTGGATGCTGGAGCGGGTTTTCAACCTCAAGCTCTTATAATCCGCATTTTTCGGCGCGCAGGCGCAGGAGCCTCCATGGCGTACAAGCACATCAAGATCCCCACCGGCGGCGAAAAGATCCGCG
This sequence comes from Betaproteobacteria bacterium, assembly GCA_031394435.1. Taxonomy (GTDB): domain Bacteria; phylum Pseudomonadota; class Gammaproteobacteria; order Burkholderiales; family SG8-39; genus JAABQT01. The sequence continues at coordinate 14,078 of JANNTQ010000139.1, read as the reverse complement.
TCAACAAGGATTTCTCGCTTGCGGTGCCCGACAACCCGATCATCCCGTACATCGAGGGCGACGGTACGGGCGTCGACATCACCCCGGTGATGATCAAGGTGGTCGACGCCGCGGTGAAGAAGTCCTTCGGCGGCAAGAGGAAGATCGTCTGGATGGAGATGTACGCCGGCGAGAAGTCCTGCAAGGTGTACGGCGAGAACGTTTGGCTGCCCGACGAGACGCTCGCGGCCGCCAAGGAGTACGTGGTGTCGATCAAGGGCCCGCTCACCACCCCGGTGGGCGGAGGCATCCGCTCCATCAACGTGGCGCTGCGCCAGGAGCTTGACCTGTACGTCTGCCTGCGCCCGATTCGCTACTTCAAGGGCGTGCCCTCCCCGCTCAAGGAGCCGGAGAAGACCGACATGGTGATCTTCCGCGAGAATTCGGAAGATATCTACGCCGGCATCGAATGGGCCGCCAAGACCCGCGAAGCGCAGAAGCTGATCAAGTTCCTCATCGACGAGATGAAGGTGAAGAAGATCCGCTTCCCGGAGAGCTCGGCGATCGGCATCAAGCCGGTTTCCATCCAGGGCTCGGAGCGGTTGATCCGCAAGGCCTTCCAGTACGCCATCGACAACGACCGCAAATCGGTGACGCTGGTGCACAAGGGCAACATCCAGAAATTCACCGAGGGCGGCTTCCGCGATTGGGGCTACGCGCTGGTGCACAAGGAGTTCGGCGGCAAGCTGGTGGACGGCGGTCCCTGGTGCAGCTACAAGAATCCGCAGAGCGGCCGGGAGATCGTGGTCAAGGACGTGATCACCGATGCCTTCCTGCAGCAGATCCTGCTGCGGCCGGCGGAATATGACGTCATCGCCACGCTCAACCTGAACGGCGACTACATTTCGGACGCGCTGGCGGCCCAGGTCGGTGGCATCGGCATCGCGCCGGGTGCCAACCTGAGCGACTCAATTGCCATGTTCGAGGCCACCCACGGCACCGCGCCCAAGTACGCCGGCAAGGACTACGTCAATCCAGGCTCGGAGATCCTGTCGGCGGAAATGATGCTGCGCCACATAGGCTGGTTCGAGGCCGCCGATGTGATCGTGAATTCGATGCAGCGGGCAATCGGCGACAAGGTGGTGACCTATGACTTCGCGCGCCTGATGCAGGGTGCCAAACAGGTGTCATGCTCCGGCTTCGGCCAGGCGATGATCGAGCGCATGTAGGCCGCTGCCGCAAAAGGAAAAGCCGCCTGCGGGCGGCTTTTTTGTTGCCGCAAAGCGTCAAGCCTTGTTGATGTTGGAGGCCTGCTTGCCTTTCGGCCCCTGCACCACGTCGAAGCTCACCTTCATGCCCTCCTTGAGGGACTTGAAGCCCGCCATCTGGATGGCGGAAAAATGCGCGAACAGGTCTTCGCTACCGTCATCCGGAGTGATAAAGCCGTAGCCCTTCGCGTCGTTGAACCACTTCACGGTGCCTGTCGCCATCGCCCCATCCTTTTCTTGCGTTCCTGGCGGCTTTTACGCGCCTGCCGCACCCCCTGTCAAGACCCCCCGCCAGGCGCGTTGCGCTGCTGGAACACATTGATTAGGATAGCTGCGAGCGCGTGATGGCGGCCCCAAGCCTCGCGCGTGCAGGCAGCGCGGAACCGGAAACGGAAAGGCGTGTCCGAACGGATTGAGCTTTACGGCGAAAATTAAGCAGCATGGCGCAGTTCAAGGACGATTCTCTGCTCGAGGTCCAGCGGAGCAAGCTGAAACCTCCGCCGATGTTCAAGGTCATGCTACTGAACGACGATTTCACGCCGATGGAATTCGTGGTGTTGGTGCTGCAGAAGTTCTTCGGCATGACGCGCGAGCGCGCGACGCAGGTGATGCTGAAGGTGCACCGGGAAGGCATCGGGGTCTGCGGCGTCTATCCGCGGGACCTGGCCACCACCAAGGTGCAGCAGGTAGCCGCGTACGCGTGGCGGCACCAGCACCCGTTGCAGTGCGTGATGGAGGAAACGTAGCATGATCGCTCAGGAACTTGAAGTCAGCCTGCACATGGCGTTCGTCGAAGCGCGCCAGAAGCGGCACGAGTTCATTACCGTCGAGCATCTGCTGCTTGCGCTGCTGGACAACCCGACCGCAGCCGAAGTGCTGCGCGCCTGCGGCGCCAATCTCGACGATCTGCGCAAACACCTTACCCAGCACGTGGCGGAGCAAACGCCGCGCATCGCCGCCGAGCGCGAAGTCGACACGCAGCCGACGCTTGGCTTCCAGCGCGTGATTCAGCGCGCCATCCTGCACGTGCAGTCCTCGGGCAAGAAGGAAGTCACCGGCGCCAACGTGCTGGTGGCGATCTTCGGTGAGAAGGACTCGCACGCGGTTTACTTCCTGCAGCAGCAGGGAGTGACGCGTCTCGACGTGGTCAATTTCATCTCGCACGGCATCACCAAGACGCCGCAGGCGCACCAGGGCAAGGGCGAGCAGGAAGCCGGCGAGGAGGCGCCGGCCGAGCCTGCCAACAGCCCGCTCGACAACTACACGCAAAACCTGAATTCGCTGGCGCTGGCCGGCAAGATCGATCCCCTGATCGGCCGCGAGCGTGAACTCGAGCGCGTCATCCAGACGCTGTGCCGGCGGCGCAAGAATAATCCTCTGCTGGTGGGCGAAGCCGGTGTGGGCAAGACCGCCATCGCCGAGGGCCTTGCGCGCCGCATCGTCGAATCGAACGTGCCGGAATTGCTCGGCAAGAGCACGGTGTACGCGCTCGACATGGGAGCCCTGCTCGCCGGCACCAAGTACCGCGGCGACTTCGAGCAGCGCCTGAAGGCGGTACTCAAGCAGCTGATCGACAACCCGAACGCGATCCTGTTCATCGACGAAATACACACCGTCATTGGTGCTGGTGCTGCCTCCGGCGGCACGCTGGACGCCTCCAACCTGCTCAAGCCCGTGCTGTCCAACGGACAACTGAAATGCATCGGCGCCACCACCTACAACGAGTACCGCGGCGTGTTCGAGAAGGACCACGCGCTGTCGCGCCGCTTCCAGAAAATCGACGTGCTCGAGCCCTCGGTGGACGAGACCGTCGAAATCCTGAAAGGCCTGAAGACGCGCTTCGAGGCGCACCACAGCGTCAAGTACACGGCCAACGCCCTTAGCTCGGCGGCGGAACTCTCAGCGCGCTACATCAACGACCGGCACCTGCCGGACAAGGCCATTGACGTGATCGACGAAGCCGGCGCTGCGCAGCGCATCGCGCCCAAGAACAAGCAGAAAAAGGTCATCGGCAAGACCGAGATCGAGGAGATCGTGGCCAAGATCGCGCGCATCCCGCCGCGCGGCGTGTCAAGTGACGACCGCAGCGCGCTCGCCAAACTGGACCGCGACCTGAAGGCCGTGGTTTTCGGCCAGGACCGGGCCATTGACGCACTGGCCGCGGCGATCAAGATGGCGCGCTCTGGCCTGGGCGATCCGCAGAAGCCGATCGGCAACTTTCTTTTCAGCGGCCCGACCGGCGTCGGCAAGACGGAGGTGGCGCGCCAGCTCGCCTACTGCATGGGCATCGAGTTGATCCGCTTCGACATGTCGGAGTACATGGAGCGCCACGCGGTGAGCCGCCTGATCGGCGCGCCGCCGGGCTACGTCGGCTTCGACCAGGGCGGGCTGCTGACCGAGGCCATCACCAAGAAGCCCTACTCGGTGCTGCTGCTCGACGAAATCGAGAAGGCGCACCCAGACATCTTCAACATCCTGCTGCAGGTGATGGACCACGGCACGCTGACCGACAACAACGGCAGGAAAGCCGATTTCCGCAACGTGGTGATCGTGATGACCACCAACGCCGGCGCCGAGTCGCTGGCCCGGACCTCGATGGGCTTCACGCAGGCCAAGCAGGCCGGCGACGAGATGGAAGCCATCAAGCGCATGTTCACGCCGGAGTTCCGCAACCGGCTTGACGCGATGATTTCGTTCAGCGCGCTGGACCACGACGTCATCCTGCGCGTAGTGGATAAATTCCTGATGCAGCTGGAAGAGCAATTGCAGGAGAAGAAGGTCGAGCCGCACTTCACGCAGAAGCTCAAGGCGCACCTGGCAAAGAAGGGCTTCGACCCGCTGATGGGCGCGCGGCCGATGGCACGCCTGATCCAGGACACGATCCGGCGCGCGCTGGCTGATGAACTGCTGTTCGGCAAGCTGGCGCACGGCGGCAAGGTTACGGTGGACGTGGACGACGCCGAAAAGGTCGTGCTGCAGTTCGAAGAGCCGGCGCCGACCTCCCCGCCGGCCGCCGCTGAGCCGGTCGCCTGATTCGGTAACAAGGAGGAATGCCATGAGAATTGCCCTGCTGGCGGTGCTAGCCGCCGCATCATCCGCTGTCGCGGCGCAAGACAGCACGCCGCGCAGCCTGGCCGCAGCCTGCGCCATCTGCCATGGCACCGACGGCCGCGCGGTCACCAAAGACTTGAATCCTCTCGCCGGCCTGGCGCAAGACCAGTTCATTGCGCGCATGACCGCCTTCCGCAACGGCACTCGCCCGGCGACGGTGATGCACCAGATCGCCAAGGGCTACACCGACCAGCAGATCGAGCAGCTCGCGGCGTATTTCGCCGCGCAGCGCTGACGAGGCGGCCATGAGCGCACTCAAGCGTCGCGATTTCCTCAAGCTCACCGGCGCAACGGCCGCCCTCAGTGCGGCGGGCTGCGCCACGTTCGGCGCGAAGGCGCGCGTAGTGGTGGTTGGCGCAGGCTTCGGCGGCGCGACCGCGGCGAAGTACGTCCGCCTGTGGGATCCTGCCATCGAGGTGGTGCTGGTGGAGCGGGCCAACATCTATACCTCCTGCCCGATCTCCAACCTGGTGCTCGCCGGCTACAGCGACATGGAGCAGGTGCGCCATAGCTACGACGGGCTGCGCAAGTACGGCGTCCAACTGGTCGGTGACGAGGTCGTCGCCGTGGACGCGGCGAAGAAGGTGGTCAAGCTGGAGCGCGGCGGCGACCTCGCCTATGACCGCTTGATCGTTTCGCCTGGCATCGACTTCACCTTCGGCGACGTCCAGGGCTACGACGAGGCGATGAAGACGAACCGCGTGCTGCACGCCTGGAAAGCGGGTGCTCAAACCATCGAACTGCGCAAGCAGCTCGAGCGCATGAAGGACGGCGGCGTGTACGTGCTGTCGATCCCGACCGCCCCGTACCGCTGCCCGCCCGGGCCCTACGAGCGCGCGAGCATGGTGGCGGCCTACTTCAAGGCCGCCAAGCCGCGCTCGAAGGTGCTGGTGCTCGACGCCAATCCGGACGTCACCTCCAAGGGCGGATTGTTCAAAGCCGCCTGGAAAGACCTCTACGGCGGTATCCTCGAGTATCGCGGCAATGCCAAGGCCATCGGCGTCGACGGCAAGACAATGACGGTAAAGCTCGAGGTCGAGGACGTGAAGGGCGACGTACTGAACATCGTGCCGCCGCATCGCGCGGGTGACGTCGCGGTCCAGGCTGGTCTGATCACGCACAACAACCGCTGGTGCGACGTGGATTGGCGCACCATGGAATCGAAGGCCGTGAAGGGCGTGCACGTACTCGGCGACTCGACCCTCTCGGCGCCGGGCATGCCCAAGTCGGCCAGCATGGCGAACAACCACGGCAAGATCGCCGCGGCGGCGGTGATCGAGCTGCTGAGCGGCCGCGAGGCGAAGCCGCTGCAGATCATCAACACCTGCTACAGCTTCGTCGCGCAGACGGAGGCGATCCGCGTGTCGTCCGTGCACCAGTGGGACGCCGGCCAGGGCACGCTGATCGCGGTGAAGGGCTCGGGCGGCGTGTCAGCCGCGCGCAGCGAGCCGGAAGCGACTTACGCCTGGAACTGGGCCAGGGCGATCTGGGCTGACTCGCTGACCTAGGGTGGGCCTGGGCCCACGCTACACTTTCCCGGTGGATCCGAAGCCGCTGGCGCCGCGCGCGCTGGCGGCGAACTGCTCGACCACTTCGAACTCCACCTGAACCACCGGCACCACCACCAGTTGCGCGATGCGCTCGAGCGGCTGAATGGTAAACGCGACCTTGCCGCGGTTCCACACCGATACGCAGATCTCGCCCTGGTAGTCGGAGTCGATCAGTCCGACCAGATTGCCGAGCACGATGCCGTGCCTGGCCCCCAGGCCCGAGCGCGGCAGCAACACCGCCGCGAGGCCCGGGTCGCCAAGATGAATAGCGATGCCCGAGGGCACCAGCTGGCTGTCGCCCGGCTGCAGGTCGAGGGGCGCATCAAGGCAGGCGCGCAGGTCGAGGCCGGCGGCGCCCGGCGTGGCATATCTGGGAAAGTTCTCGCGGATCCGGGGATCGAGGACCCGGACTTCAAGCCTTCGCACGCGCCCGCTTCTCTCCCGCCAGCATGCCGGCGATATGCGCTACCAGCTTGCGCGCGAGCTCCAGCTTGGGCCCGCGGCCCAGGGGATGCTCCCCGGCGTCGTCGAACAGCGTAATCTCGTTGTCGTCCGCCCCCAGCGCGCGCTGCGCCAGATTAGCCGCCAACAGCGAAATCTTCTTCCTCGCGCGCTTGGCGCGCGCATTTTCCGCCAGCTTCTCGCTCTCGGCTGCAAAGCCGACGCAGAACGGCGGATTCCTCATCGCCGCGACATAGGCGAGAATGTCGGGATTTTCCGCGAGTTCGAGCGTCATGCCGCCCGCACCCTTCTTGATCTTCTGCGCGGCGCGGTTCTTCACCCTGTAGTCGGCGACCGCCGCCACGGCAATGAATACGTCGCTCGACCCGGCGGCCTTCCTCACTGCTTCGAACATCTGCTCCGCGCTGCGCACGCTGATGCGTTCCACTCCCGCGGGCGCCGCCAGCGCCACCGGGCCGCTGACCAGGGTCACCCTGGCTCCCGCCTCGCGCGCGGCACGCGCCACGGCGTAGCCCATCTTCCCGGAGCTGGCATTGGTGATTGAGCGCACCGGGTCGATCGGCTCTTCCGTCGGCCCGGCCGTCACCAGCACACGCTTGCCGGCGAGCAGCTTGGGCTGGAAGAAAGCCTCGATCTCCTCGACGATCTCCTCGGGCTCGAGCATGCGGCCCATGCCAACCTCGCCGCACGCCTGGTCGCCCGCCGCCGGGCCCGCGAGGAACACCCCGTCACCGCGCAGCGTGTGCAGGTTGCGCTGCATCGCCGGGTTTTCCCACATCTCGACGTTCATCGCCGGCGCCGCCATCAGCGGACAGCGGCGAGCCAGACACAGGGTGGACAGCAGGTCGTCCGCCAATCCGCCCGCCAGCTTGCCGAGGAAGTCGCCGCTCGCAGGTGCGACCACGATCAGTTCGCGGTCGCGCGACAACTCGATATGCCCCATGTTGTCGGGCACGCGCGGGTCCCACAGGTCGGTCCACACGGTCTGACCAGTAAGCGCCTGCAGGGTGACCGGGGTGACAAAACGGGTCGCTGCTTCGGTCATCGCCACGCGCACGTCGGCGCCGGCCCTGACCAGCAGGCGCGCGAGCGCGGCTGCTTTGTAGGCGGCCACGCCGCCGGTGATACCCAGCAACAGTCTCTTGCCCTTCAGGGTCATCGTGCTTCGGGCTGGCGCGTTATGGGAAGCAGGATTCTAGGGGAATTCAAGGGGGGGCGCTTTGGGGATCGCCGACTGGCCGCTGCAGGAACGGCCGCGCGAACGGCTGCTGGCGCAGGGCGCCGGGAGTCTTTCGGATGCGGAACTGGTGGCCGTGTGCCTGCGTTCGGGGATCCGTGGCAAGAGCGCGGTGGACCTGGCGCGCGAGCTGATTGCGCGCTTTGGCGGCGTCGCCGGCCTGCTTGCCGCCAACCTGCCCGACCTGGTGCAGGTGGACGGCCTGGGCACTGCCAAGGCGGCGCAGCTTGCGGCGGTGATCGAACTCGCGCGGCGCTCGCTGCGCGAAGAGTTGAAAGCGGGCAGCGTGCTCACTTCCCCGGGCGCGGTACGCGACTACCTGCGCCTTGCCCTGGGCGCTCGCGGCCATGAAGTGTTCCTGGTGCTGTTCCTGGATGCGCAGCACCGCGTGCTGTCAAGTGCCGAGCTGTTTCGCGGCACGCTCACGCAAACCAGCGTCTACCCGCGTGAGGTGGTGAAGGCGGCGCTGGCAGCCAACGCGGCGGCGGTGATCTTCGCGCACAATCACCCGTCCGGGGTAGCCCAGCCAAGCCAGGCGGATGAGCTGTTGACGCGCCAGCTGAAGGAAGCACTGGCCCAGGTGGAGGTCAAGGTGCTTGACCACTTCATCGTTGCCGGCAACCAGACCCTGTCGTTCGCCGAGCGGGGGCTGCTATGACAGGAAAATCGGCCTCCGGCCATGATTTATCGCTATAATCCGCGCCTTTCGCGCATTCCGGAGTCCGCCATGTCCCGTGTCTGCCAGGTCACCGGCAAGAAGCCGATGAAGGGGAACCTCGTTTCCCACGCCAACAACAAGACCAAGCGCCTGTTCCAGCCGAACCTGCACTACCGCCGCTTCTGGGTGGAGAGCCAGAGCCGCTTTGTGCGGCTGCGCGTGTCCACGGCGGGCCTGCGCAAGATCGACAAGCTGGGCGTCGAAGCTGTGCTGGTGGAAATCCGCGCCAAGGCCAAAGCTGAAGCGAAGCGAGGCTGAACATGCGCGAGAAAATCAAACTCGAGTCCAGCGCCGGCACCGGCCACTTCTACACCACCACCAAGAACAAGCGCACCACGCCGGACAAGCTCGAGATCAAGAAATACGATCCGAAAGCGCGCAAGCACGTGCTCTACAAGGAGACCAAGCTCAAGTAGCGCGCTGCGGAATCACAAGTGAAAAGGCCCGCCGAAGCGGGCCTTTTTCTTTTTGCTTCCCGCTCAGGCGTAGCTACGCAGGCGCCGGGAGAAATCCACCAGCGGTACAATGCCGCTCGACTCGGCGCGGTGGCACCAGTCCTGCAACTGGCGCAGCAACTGCTCCTTGGAGGCGTTGGAGCGCTCCCACAGGGCGATCAGCTCTGCACGCATGCTCACCGCAACCTGCAGTGGCTTGGAGGGCTTCAGCGCCTCGGCGACGCGCGCACGGTCGGCTTCCGAGCCGTAGCCGATGCGCACCAGCGCGCGCTTCAGCGACTTGAGCAGCTCGGCATCGCGCGGCGACCAGTGCTGCAGCCGCTCCACCTCGTCACTCCACGTATGCTTGACCGCCTTGGCATAGCGCGCCAGCACGTCGTAGCGGTTGGCGATCACGGCGTGCAGGGTGTTGTAGTCGCACATGGTTTTCGCCGGCTCGAAGCGCGGCGTCGGCGCCACTTTCTTCACCGTGGCCATGCCCAGCGCTTCAAGGATGCGGATGTACATCCAACCGATGTCGAATTCGTACCATTTGGCGGACAGCTTGGCCGAAGTGGCATAGGCGTGGTGGTTGTTGTGCAGCTCTTCGCCGCCGATCAGGATGCCCCATGGGACTATGTTCTTGCTGGCGTCGTCAATGTCGAAGCTGCGGTAGCCCCAATAGTGGCCGACGCCGTTGATCACGCCCGCCGCCCAGAACGGGATCCAGACAATTTGCGTCAGCAGGATCAAGACCCCGGGCACCAGGCCGAACAGCAACACATTGACCAAGCCCGTGATCGTGAGGCCGAGGATGGCATGGCGAGAATAGACGTTGCGCTCGAACCAGTCGTCTGGCGTGCCGTGGCCGTAACGCTCCATGGTCTCCGCCTTGTGCGACTCCTTCACGTACAGGAATACCCCGCCCCAGAGCACCGCGTTGATTCCCAACACCTGCGGGCTATGCGGATCCTCGGCGGACTCGCACTTGGCGTGGTGCTTGCGATGGATCGCTGCCCACTCCTTGGTCACCATGCCGGTGGTCAACCACAGCCAGAACCGGAAAAAGTGCGACGCGATCGGGTGCAGGTCCAGCGCGCGATGCGCCTGGTGCCGGTGCAGGAAGATGGTCACTGACGCGATGGTGACGTGAGTCAGCCCCAAGGCCACGAGCACCAGGCCCCACCACGGCAGATCGAGCATTCCGGAGAAAATCATCAGTACTTTCTGATAGTTATGTGCAAGCTGCGGCTTGGATTGTACGCGATTGGCCCCCCCGCGCAATCAGATATTTCCCTACTTCTTCATACACTTTCCCACATTGGCCTAACCTCCCGTTGCGGAAAGAGAATTTGCAGACTACCGCCGCTCGTAGGCCGCAGCAAAGAAGCCGTCGCAGCCGTGGCGGTGGGGCCAGAGCCGCAGGCGCTCGCCGCAGTCCAGATCGATGCGTTGCGCAATTAGGAGCTCGGCGCAGGAGAGCGGCGCGAACTCCGCATGTGCCGCGCCGAACGCATCGGCGATAGCTTCGTTTTCCTCGGGCAGGATGCTGCAAGTCGCATACACCAGGCGTCCGCCGGGCTTCACCAGCCGCGCAGCCGCCTCCAGGATGCGCGCCTGCTTCGCCGCCAGCTCGACGATGGCCTGCGGCCCGTGGCGCCACTTGAGATCTGGATTGCGGCGCAGCGTGCCGAACCCGCTGCAGGGCGCGTCCACCAGCACCCGGTCGATCTTGCCGGCCAGGCGCTTGGCGCGGGCATCGCCTTCTCCCGAGAGCACCAGCGGATGCACGCTGGTCACGCCGGCTCGCGCCGCGCGCGGCGCGAGTTCTGCCAGGCGCTTAGCGGACACATCCATGGCATAGATTCGCCCGGTACCGCGCATCAGCATCGCCAGTGCCAAGGTCTTGCCGCCGGCCCCGGCGCAGTAGTCGGCGACCATCTCGCCCCGGCGCGCCCCCAGCAGATAGGCGAGCAGCTGGCTGCCTTCATCCTGCACCTCGACCGCACCGCTGGTGAACAGCGGGTGCCGGTTGATGGCCGGCTTGCCGGCCAGGCGGATGCCAGCAGGGGAGTATTGCGTTGCCTCTCCCTCGATGCCGCTCGACCGTAGCCGCTCGAGCGCTTCGTCGCGGCTCAGCTTGGCAAGGTTTACGCGCAAGTCGAGCGGCGCGGGATTGAGCAGGCCGTGTGCCAGGCGCAGGGCCTCGTCCTGGGCGTGCACCACCACGAGCCGCTGCCACAACCAGTCGGGAAGGTCTGCGCGCACTGCAGGTGGAAAGTCCCCGGCCTTGGCCGCCTTGACGCGCGACACTAGAATTTCTTCTCCGTCGCGCAGAGCACCCTTCAGTGCGCGTCCCGATAGTCCGCGCACCCGCACCAACGCGGCAATGGCGAGGTCGCGCGGCGCCCCCGACTGCGCGGCGGCTTCCAGCGAGCGCCGGCGGCGCAGCACCGCGTAAACGGTTTCCGCGACGAACCCGCGGTCCTGCTGGCCGAGGTTGCGGTGTGCCCTGAAGTAGCGTGAAACCGCTGCGTCGGCCGGCCCGGACGTCGACAGCAACTCGGCGAGCAGCGTCTCTGCGCGCGCCAGCTGGGCGCGGTAGACGATCACTGGACAGTGACGCGCACTGCAACCTGATCGATGCGTTTACCGTCCTTCTGCACCGACAAGACGCGCAACGGCAGGTAGGCGCGCGCCGGATCGAGCCAGAGCTCACTGCCGCGGTCGCCCGGCTGTACCTTGCGCTTCACCAGGCGCAACGCGTCGAATTCGCCCGCCGGGATCCTGATGCGATCGCGACCTGCATTCTCGAACACGTATTCGGCCACGCCCTTGCCGTCGACCAAATTAAACTCAGTCGGCCCCTTGCCCGGGGCGCGGAAAGCAAACGCGTAGGCAAAACTGAGCCGGTCCTGGGCATGCGCCGGCATCGGGCGGGACTGGGGTCCGTCGCGAAACTGCAGAGTCAGCATTTTTTTCACCCAGTCAAAGCTCGCGCGTGACGGCTCGCGCCAGCTGCGCAGGTCCTCGTATTCGATCGGGCGCAGTCCGTCTGCGGCGATCGTGCCGCGACTCGAGCGCTGCGCCTCGCCCGCCAGCGCATAAACGCCCCTGCCCTTCCAGCGCTCGGTCACCGTGTAGTTGACGCCATCGTGCTCGAGCAGGTGCGTGACGTCGGCGACCACGCCGTCGTTGTACATCACTTCAAAGGCAATCTCCACGCGCGCCGGCGGCGCAGCTTGCACCGCGGCGCACAGGCTAAAGCCGATCGCTAATGACCATTTGTGCATGGTTTCCCTTAACGCGCACCTTGGTGCCCTCGATGACCAGATCGCCCTCGAGGAACCAGCGGATGGCGCGCGGATACAGCTGGTGCTCCTGCTGCAGCACGCGCGCCGCAAGTGTATCCGGCGTGTCGCCCGGCAGCACCGGCACCGACGCCTGCGCGATGATCGGGCCGTGATCGAGTTCCGCCGCAACGAAGTGAACGGTGCAGCCGTGGCGCCTGGCCCCGGCCGCCAGCGCGCGCGCATGCGTGTACAAGCCGGGAAACTCGGGTAGCAGCGAAGGATGGATGTTGACCAGCCGTCCGGCAAAATGCGCCACGAAGGCGGGCGTGAGCACGCGCAGGAATCCCGCCAGCGCCACTAGTCGCGGGGCGTGCCGGTCGATCTCGGCGGCGAGCGCCGCGTCGAAGGCGGCGCGCGTGGCGAAGCGCCGATGTTCGACTACGCCGGTGGCCACGCCGCGGTGCGCCGCCACGACGAGGCCCGCGGCATCAGCCTTGTTGCTGATGACCGCCGAAACGGGTATGCCGGCCTCGAGGATCGCCAGCATGTTGCTGCCGCGGCCGGAAATGAGTACGACGACCGACATGAGGCGCGCAGTCTAATACAAGCGCCGCGCCAGATAGCCGTCCTGCTCGAGCAGCGCGAGCACGCCTTTCGCGCCGTACAAGTGGAGGGCACCAAGCGCTACGAAGGCTCGGCCGCGACGCAACTCGCGCTGCATGCGGTATGCCATCACCACGCTGCGGTCGAGCAATACGCGCTTCACCATTTCCGCATGGTGCGCGGCAATCTCTGGATGGCGCTGCGCAAATTCCTCCTGCGCGCGCCAGATTGCAGCCAGATCGCGCTCCAGGTAGGCCAGCAGCGTGCGCTCGGCGACCGCCGCCAGCTCCTCGCGATATGCCAGTCCATGGCGCAGCAGGGCCACCTGCGACGCCATCGGCAATTCGTCGAAAGTGAAAATCTGCTCTTCGGTCTCCTCGACCCGGGCCACCGCCATGCGCCGTTCGAGGGCGAGCGCGTGCAGTTGGGCGTCCGGCGTCACCGCCGTCGCCGGCTGCCAAGAACTGCGCAGGTTCAGCAACACGCCCCAGGGCTTCATCTTGTTGACGAACTCGCGCGTCAGCCCGGCTGGCTGCATGCTGCGGTAGGCGCGCTCGAAGTCCTCGCGGCCAATGGTCTCCTCCAGCGTACGCCGGTCAAGGAACATTGCCGCCTCGAGAAATCGCTCCCTGCCATAGGGATCGGCAACGTATTCGAGCATCAGCGACTTTGAGCCGTCGAACGCCTTGCGCACCGGAGCCGGCAACTCCGCAAGGCGCGCATCGGCCGCGTGCAGCGTGCCGAAAACGTGGCTCGGCGGCGCGCCCTGCGCGCTCACGCGCCACAGCAGCCCGCGGTCATAGCGCGTCGCGGCCACCGCCGGCAATGCCGCGACAGCTGCCGCGGCCAGCAGGAACCGGCGTCGCCTCACGCGGCGGGTTTGGTCATTGCTTCGGGCCGCACCCAGCGGTCGTAGTCGGAAGCGCTCACGTAGCCGAGCGCCAACGCCGCCTGCTTCAGGGTACAGCCTTCCTTGTGCGCCTTCTTGGCGATCTCCGCGGCGCGGTCGTAACCGATGTGCGGCGCCAGTGCGGTGACCAGCATCAGCGAGCGCTCGAGCAGATCGCGGATGCGCGCCTCGTCGGCCTGGATGCCGCGCGCGCAGTGCTCCTCGAACGAAGCGCAGCCGTCCGCCAGCAGGCGCACGCTCTGCAGAAAATTGTGGATCAGCATCGGCTTGTAGACGTTCAGTTCAAAGTTGCCCGAGGCGGCGCCAAAGCAGATCGCCGTGTCATTGCCAAACACCTGCGCGCACAGCATGGTCAGTGCCTCGGCCTGCGTTGGGTTGACCTTGCCGGGCATGATCGAGCTGCCCGGTTCGTTCTCCGGGATGCGCAACTCGCCCAGTCCTGAGCGCGGTCCGGAGGCGAGCCAGCGGATGTCGTTGGCGATCTTAGTCAGCGCCACTGCGAGCGTCTTCAGG
>JANNTQ010000128.1:0-22230 GCA_031394435.1 Betaproteobacteria bacterium | reverse complement strand
CGCGTGGTGGCGCTCGACTCGAAGATCAACTTCGACGACAACGCGCTGTTTCGCCACCCCGACCTCGCGGCGCTGCGCGACCTCGACGAGGAGGACCCGCTCGAGATCGAGGCCTCGAAGTATGACCTGTCCTACATATCGCTGGCAGGCAACATCGGCTGCATGGTGAACGGCGCGGGCCTCGCCATGGCGACCATGGACACCATCAAGCTCTACGGCGGCTCGCCGGCCAACTTCCTCGACGTCGGCGGCGGCGCTACCGCGCAGAAGGTCAGCGCGGCATTCAAGATCATGCTGTCCAATCCGAAAGTGAAGGCGATTCTGGTCAACATCTTCGGCGGCATCATGAAATGCGACACCATCGCCAGCGGGGTGGTGGCGGCCGCGCGCGAGGTGAAGCTGTCGGTGCCGCTGGTGGTGCGCATGAAGGGCACCAACGAGGACCTCGGCAGGAAGATCCTGCAGGACTCCGGGCTGCCGATCATCTCTGCCGACAACATGGCGCAGGCGGGGCAGAAAGTGGTCGCGGCGATCCGCAAGAAGAAGGCCGTGAAGAAGAAAAAGAAATGAGCATCCTCGTCAACAAGAACACGCGCGTGATGACCCAGGGCATCACCGGCAAGACCGGCATGTTCCACACGCAGACCAGCCGTGCCTACGCCAACGGTCGCAATTGTTTCGTCGCAGGCGTGAATCCGAAACGGGCAGGCGAGGATTTCGAGGGCATCCCGATCTTCGGCTCGGTGCGCGATGCAAAGCAGAAGACGGGCGCCAGCGTGTCGGTGATCTACGTGCCACCGCCCTTCGCCGCCGCCGCCATCTGGGAGGCGGTGGAGGCGGACCTCGATCTGGCCATCTGCATCACCGAAGGCATCCCGGTGCGCGACCTGGTCGAAGTGCGCGACCGGATGCGCAAGCAAGACCGCAGGACGCTGCTGCTCGGCCCGAACTGCCCGGGGGTGATCACGCCGGACGAGCTCAAGATCGGCATCATGCCGGGACACATCCACCAGAAAGGGCGCGTCGGCGTGGTGTCGCGCTCCGGCACGCTCACCTACGAGGCGGTGGCGCAGCTGACCGAGCTGGGCATCGGCCAGTCGAGCGCGGTCGGCATCGGCGGAGATCCGGTGAACGGACTCAAGCACATCGACGTGTTGCAGCTGTTCAACGACGACCCCGACACCGACGCGGTAATCATGATCGGCGAGATCGGCGGCGCGGACGAGGAGGCCGCCGCGCAGTGGGTGAAGCGGCACATGCACAAGCCGGTGGTCGGCTTCATCGCCGGCGTGACCGCGCCGCCGGGCAAGCGCATGGGCCACGCCGGCGCCATCATCTCCGGCGGCAAGGGCACGGCGCAGGAAAAGCTCGCGGTGATGGAGGCCTGCGGCATCAAGGTGACGCGCAATCCCGCGCAGATGGGCCGGCTGCTCAAGTCGGCGCTGAAATAGGAAGGAGCGGGCATGTTTGGCGACTGGTTCAACACCAAAGAGGTCGACGAGATCGCCGATGCCATCGTCGCCGACCTGGTGCAGCGGCTGCCGCCTTCGCCGGGACCGCACACGCGCAAGACCGCGGACCGGCTGCGCAAGACGCACGACGTGATTTTCGCCCGCCTCGAGCAGTTCGTGCGTTCGCGCCGGCTCAACATCTACAAGAAGGCGCACCTGGGCAATCGCGTCAAGTGGGCGCTGCGCGAGGCCGGCTATGCGAACGAATTCACCGACGCGCTCAGCTACGAGCTGGTCACCGTGGCGACGCTCGCGTCACGCGCGGCCCGTCAGGCCGGCAAGCCGGGCGCCTGAGGCGCCGCCTGTGCTGAAGTGGCTGTTCGGCGGGCGGTCGCAGCCGCAGCCAGCTGCTGCAGGCGCCGCGCCGGCACGCGAGGCGCTGGCGCGCGCGTCGGCGCATCATCAGGCGGGCCGCTTGGACCTGGCGGAATCCGGCTACCGCGAAGTCCTGCTGCTCGCTCCAGGCGACCCGGACGCGCTGTTCAATCTCGGCGGGCTGCTGCGACGGACCGGCCGCGGGGACGAAGCGCTGCAGACGTACCGCCAAGCCTTGTCGCTCAACCCGGCATCGGCGCTTGTGCAGTTGCGCGTCGGTGAAACGCTGACCGCGCTGGGCCGACCGCAGGAGGCTGTCGCGGCGCTTGAGGCCGCGGTGGCGATGCATCCCGACTATGCCGCGTTGCATAACAGCCTTGGCCTGGCGCTGCGGGAGAGTGGAAGGCTCGAAGATGCGCTGGCCGCCTGCCAGCGCGCGGTGGCGCTCGAACCCAGGCTGATATTGGCGCGCTTCAACGTCGGCAACCTGCTACGCGAGAAGGGTTTCCTCGCCGAGGCGGTGGTTGCCTATCGCGCCGCGATCGACATCGAACCCGGACTCGCAGAATTGCACAACAACCTCGCCAACGTGCTGAAGGAGTTGGGCAGCACGCAGGAGGCGCTTGCCTGCTACCGCCAGGCGCTGACGCTCAAGCCGGACTTCGCCGATGCCCTTTACAACGCCGCGCAGCTGCTGCGCGACAGCGGGCAGGTGAGTGAGGCCATCGGCGCATTTCGTTCCGTGCTCGAAGCGCGCCCGGAGATGGTCGAGGCGCACTACGACCTCGGCAACCTGCTGAAGAACTGTGGCGACACGGCCGCGGCGCTCGCCTGCTACCAGAAGGCGCTGCAGATCAAGCCAGACTATGCCGAGGCGCGCTGGGCCTGCGCCATGACGCAGTTGCCCATGGTAGCCGTCGACGATGCGGAACTGGCGCGCAGCCGCGATGGCTTCGCAGCCGAGCTCGCCGCGCTGGCGCGCTGGTGCGAGGCGAGCGGCGCCGAAAATGCCGCGCGCGCGGTGGGCGTACAGCAGCCGTTCTACCTCGCCTACCAGGAGGAGGACCACCGCGAAGTGCTTGCGCGCTACGGCGCGCTGTGCGCAAAATTGATGGGCACCTGGCAGGAAGCGGCGGGCCTGCGCAGGACGGCGGTCGTCACGCGCGCGGAGATCCGCGTCGGCATCGTCTCGGCGCATATCCACGACCATTCGGTGTGGAACGCCATCGTCAAGGGTTGGCTGCAGCGCCTGGACCGCAGCCGCTTCGACGTGCGCCTGTTCCACCTCGGCAAGGCCAACGATGTCGAGACCGCGCTCGCCAAGACCATGGCCACGCACTACACCTACGGCAAGACTGACCTGGCGGAGTGGGCGCAGCTGATCCTCGGCCACCAGCTCGACGTGCTGATTTATCCGGAGATCGGCATGGACCCGACCACCGCCAAGCTCGCCAGCTTGCGGCTGGCGCCGGTCCAGGCAACTTCCTGGGGCCATCCGCACACCAGCGGGCTGCCGACGATCGACTGCTTTATTTCGGCCGAGGGGCTCGAGCCGGCGGGTGCGGCGGCGCATTACACGGAACGTCTGCTGCGCTTGCCGGGCCTGGGCTGCACCCTCGAACCGGGCAAGGCCGCGCCGGCGGCGGTTGACCTCGCCGCGCTGGGCATTCGCTCTGGCGTGCCGCTGCTGGTGTGCGCTGGCACGCCGTTCAAGTACACGCCCCGGCACGACGCAGTGCTGGCCGCGATCGCGCGGCGGCTGGGCGAATGCCAGTTGGTGTTCTTCACCCCCGGCAGGGCGGACGAGCTGATGCAACGCTTGCGCGAGCGCATGGCACGCTCGTTCGCCGCCGCCGGACTCGAACTGGATGCCTACGGCGCATTCGTGCCGTGGCAGAGCCGTGCGCAGTTCCACGGCCTGATGGCGCAGGCCGACGTGTTGCTCGACACCATGGGATTCTCCGGCTTTAACACGGCACTGCAGGCGATCGAGTGCGGCCTGCCGGTGGCTGCCTGGGAAGGCCGCTTCCTGCGCGGGCGGCTGGCGAGCGGGATGCTGCGCCGCATGGGCATGGACGAACTGGTGGCGGACAGCGACGCGGCCTACGTGGAGACCGCAGTGAAGCTCGCGCAAGACGCGGCCTGGTGGGGCAGCGTGCGCGATCGCTTGATCGCATCGCGCGCCAGGCTCTACGGCGACACGGCGCCGGTGCGCGCGCTGGAAAAATTCTTCGAGGACTCGGTCAGAAAGTAAGCTCGCCGGCCTTGCCGGCGGGCGCCAGGTCCGGCTCGCCGCAGTGCTGCAGGATCTCGGCGCGCACCCGGTCGCGCAGCCGCACGGCCGCCGCCCAGTCCGCGCCGTCCGGCGCGATTGGCGCGCACACGGTCACCGCCACCGGCACGCGGCGCGCGTACCAGGTGCCGTCGCGCAGCGCGGAACGCAAGCCGCGCAGCGCCACCGGCACCACCGGCACACCGGCTTGCGACGCGACCTGGAAAGCGCCGGCGCGGAACTCCATCAGGCCGGTGTTGCGGGTCAGCGTTCCCTCCGGGAACACCACCATGGAGGCGCCGGCGCGCACCGCCTGCACCAGCACGTCCGCATGCTCGGCGCTCTTTTGCACATCGAAGCGCTCGACGAACAGCGTGCCAAACCCCTTGAGCAGCATGCGCATCAGCGGGTTGTCCTGGAACTCGCGCTTGGCGACGAACGAATACACCCGCGGCCCGAGCAGCGCCACCAGCACCAGCGCGTCGAGGTAGCTGGTGTGGTTCACCGCCAGCACCACCGGCGTGCGCGGGATGCGCTCCGCCCCGCGCACTACCAGCGGGATGCCAGCCGCGCGCAGGAACAGGCGGCAGACCGCCGCGCCGATGCGCCAGGTGGCCGGCGGTTTTGCCAGTGCTGCGGCGAGCAGCGCGAACGGGAACAGCAGGCCGAAGGCCAGGTAGACGCGCAGCGCGTACAGCGCGCCGAGCGCGGTGCGCCGGCCGCGGCGCATTTGCGGCGCGGCCCCGGCGAGCACCAGGCGCAGCAATTGCAGCCATACCGCTTGTCGCTTCACCGTGGAGGGACCGCGCTCGTAGAAATCGCGCGCCGCGACGCGGCGGATCTTGCCGCTGGAGGTCTTGGGCACGGTGGCCGGCGGCGCCAGCACGATATCGTCGGCCGGCGCGCCGATCAGGCCCACCGCCAGATCATTGATCATGCGTTTCAGGGCCTCGTGGCGCGTATCGTCCTTGTCGCGCATCTCGGCCAGCACCACCACGCGCTCGGTGCCGGTGGCCGCGTCGCTGCTGCCGAACACCGCGACGCAGCCGCGCCGGATGCCCGCGAGGTCGCCCACTGCCTGCTCCAGTTCGTAAGGGCTGATGTTGCGGCCGCCGCGGATGATGATGTCCTTTTCGCGGCCGGTGATGTAGACCATGCCCTCCTTGAGGTAAGCCCGGTCGCCGGTATTCACCCATTCGCCGGCGAACAGGTCCTTGGTCGCCGCCCGATTGCGGTAGTAGCCCGAGGTGGCCGAAGGCCCGCGAAACTGCAGCAGTCCCTCCTGGCGGTCGGGCAACTCGAGGCCCGCCGCGTCCACTACGCGCAGGTCATGGCCTTCGATGACGCGGCCGCAACCGAGCACCTTGAGCGGCGCCGGGTCGCCAGGTGTCGCCAACACTGCTTCGCCGGTTTTGGAAAAGATCTCACGGTCGAGCGCGTCCATGTGCCAGGGTTCGCCCGGCGTGGTGAAGGCCACGCCTACCGTGCATTCGGCGAGGCCGTACACGGGCGCCATCGAATTCCTGCGGAAACCCCAACGGGAAAATCTCTCCGCGAACGCGGTGATCGTCTCCGGGCTCACCGGTTCGGCGCCGTTGAAGGCAAAGCGCCAGGACGAGAGGTCGATGCCCTCCATGTCTGCGTCTGGGATGCGGCGCAGGCACAGCTCGTAGGAGAAATTCGGGCCGCCCGAGAGGGTGCCGCGGTGGCGATGGATGGCGCGCAGCCAGTTCGCAGGGCGCGACAGGAAGGCGAGCGGCGACATCAGTACCACCGGGAAGCCGAGAAACATGGTGGCGAAGCACCCTCCGATCAGGCCCATGTCGTGGTACAGCGGCAGCCAACTCACGAACACGTCGTCGGGGCCTGCGCTCACCGCCTTGCCCATCGCCTGCACGTTGACCAGCAGGTTCGCGTGTGACAGCACCACGCCTTTGGGATTGCCGGTGCTGCCCGAGGTGTACTGCAGGAAGCCGATGTCGCCAGCCTTGCCGCGCACCGGGCTGAAGCCCGCGCCGCTGCCCTCGAGATCGCGAGGCATCAGCACGGCGCGCAGACTCTCCACCTGCGCGCGCAGGAGGTAGGCCAGCGCCTTCGCCTCCGGGATGGTGATCATGATCGTCGCGCCGGCGCTCTTCAGGATGCCGACATGGCGCGTCATGTGGTCTTCGATGGTGGTCAGGCGCGCCGGCGGGTAGAGCGGCACCGGTACACCGCCCGCGAGCAGCACGCCATAGAAGGAGAACAGGTACTCCTTGCAGGTCGGCAGCATGATGGCCACCATCTGCCCGGGCTGCAGGCCGGCCTGCGCCAGCCGCGCCGCGTAACCCAGCGCGCCGTCGTATAGCTGGCCGTAGGTGAGCGGAGTTTCCTTGCCTTCCTCGTACAAATGCACCGTGAGGCGGTCGGGCTGTCGCTCCACGTGGTATTCGAGTGCCTCGGTGAGCGTCTGCGCCTGCAGCGGCGGGCGCACGTCGGTGGACAGCGAGAGGCTGGCGACGCTGGTGTCGGCCGCGCGCGGCGCGTGGCCGGCGCTGCCCAGCAGGAAGCGCAGCAGGTCGCGCGGGGTTTCGCTGGTGGCGAGCGCCTGTTCAGGCAAGGCGACGCCGAATTCCTTCTCCAGTCGCAGGACCAGTTCGACGCGCGCCAGGCTGTCCAGGCCCAGTTCCTTTTCCAGCGCACTGTCGAGCGCGACGTGCGGCTCGACGTTCGGGCGCGCTTCTCGCGCCACGGCCTGCACCACGCTGAGCACTTTCTTCGCGTCGATCGCGCCGGCAGCCTGATTCATGGCGAGGCGAGTGTACACTCGTGCACAGCATGTCCGCCGACGCGCTGCAGCATTCCGCGCTCGCGCCGCTGCTCGCGGTGGCGCGCGCAGTGTCGTTCACCAAAGGCGCGCGGCTGGTGCGGCAGGGCGAGACGGCGCGCGGCGCGTTCCTGATTCGCTCCGGCGAGGCCGAAGCGCAGATCAGCCTGCCCGGGGGCGGCATGCTGAGCGTGGCGTCGTTTTCCGCCGGCGCGATGTTCGGCGAGATGGCCTTGATCGAGCGCGGCGTGTGCTCGGCGACAGTGGTGGCGAAGACGGACGTGGACGGCTGGTTCGTCGGCCGCGACGATTTCCGCGCCATGGTGGCGAGCCGCGATGCGCGCGCGCTCGAGGTGCAGCGCGCAATCACGCGGACTCTGGCGGAGCGCCTGCGCGCCTTGAATGCGACGGTGCGCGAGCATCCGGCGCAGGAGGACCGGCCGGAGCGCGAGCCGCCGCCTGCCGGCGACCCGCTGGCGAATGTGAAACGGTCAAACCGCGCTGCATTCGACTGGAAGGCGTTCATTCCGATCCTGCCGTTCTTCGAAGGCTTCGATGCCGACGAGGTGGATGAGCTGGTCGCCCAGGCCAAGGTGCTGGAACTGCCGCGCGGGGCGTGGCTGTTCGCGCGGGGCCAACCCGCGCCGACGTGTTTCCTGGTGCTGCGCGGCGCCGCCGAGGTGTTTGTCCATGCGCAGGGCCGCGAACGGCGCGTGGCGATCGCCGGGCCGGGGGAACTGGTGGGCTACATGGCGACGCTCGATGGCGCGGTGCACGGCGGCAGTGCGCGCGCGCGGGAGTCTGCTGCGCTGCTGGAGTTTCGGCGCGAGGCGCTGCTCGAGATCTACAACGGAACTTCAGCTGCGTCGGTGAGCCTGCAGCACGCCATCCAGCGCAGCCTGCTGAAATCCCTGTCGCGCACCAACACCCTGCTCACGCGGCTGATCGCGCATGACCGCCTGAACGCGGCGAGCGGCAAGGCGAAAGAGCTGGAAACGGCGTTGCACGGGCAAATGTGGCGTTCGGACGAGCCACCTAGCTGAGCATCGTAGAGCCCGTGATATACAATGACAGGCTGCGGAAATGGGAACCGACGACGACGATTGATCGTTTAACGCAGGGGGATTTCCATGAACGAGCGCTGGATTTGGCTGGTGCGGTACGCCGTCGTCATCGTGCTGGCGCTGATTCTTGCCGTGGCGCTGGGGGAGATGGAGCTGTTCAAGACGACGAAATTCGGCAAGACGGGCCTCAATGCGTCGCGGGTCGCGCAGTTTTTCGGATATGGCGGGGCGCTGCTGGTCTTCTGGCTCTTGGCGCAGCGAGCTGCCGCACAGATTTCGGGCCAGGACGAGCGATGGAAGCTAGTCAAGAGCATCCTGGTTCCGCTCGCGACGTTGATCGTCGTTGCTTGCGCGCACTCAGTGATTCTGCTGATTCTGGCCCCGCTGATGAGCAAGGCTTGGCTCCCGGCGTACAACTGGACGTTCATTGCCGGGATCATCCTGAGCGCCGTTTGGCTGGTCGCGGCACTGTTCACCGGTTCGTCATCCCTTGCCCCGCTCTTTGGCGCACACGGCAAGGCGGATTCGCGTCAGGGAAAACTGGATGATCGGGCCTGAGCAAGACGTTCGCCTATTCAGCGGTTGAGGTTCTTCATCTCGCGCCCGAGCGCTTCGATGTTCCTCTCGTGCCTTTCGAAGCGGTCCCTGAACGGCTGCAAGCGCGCGTACGTGCGCTCATCGCCGGAGCGCATCGCTTCCTGCTCGGCGAGTTCCCTGCTTGCGTCGACGAGCAGCTGCTGCTCGGTCGCCAGCTCCTTTTCGAGGATCTTGCGCTGGCGTTCCCTGGCAAGCGAACGCTCCGTCATGGATTCCGTGGGGAAGCGCGGGTCCGCTTTCCCGGCGGGTTTTACCGCCGGCGGGGCCGGTGAATCGCGGTACACAGGCGGCGCGGGAGGAGCAGAGCGATAAATCACCACCGGCGGCTGGTAGTAGTACTGATAGTGGTGTAGTTCACTTTTCGGCTTTTTCCTGTGCTGATGCCGGCGGTGCTCCTTCCTGTCGTCGTCATCATCGTCGTCCGCGAGCGCCGGGGCGGTGGCGAGCAGCGCGCTACCCGCGAGCATTGCAATGGATAGTTTTTTCAGCGTCATGGCAGGCTCCCGTTGAAATGTGCCTGCGTCATTTCACGCGCATCGCCGACCGCTGTGTACGCAGGAAATGCAACATCTGTAACAGCGTGTTAAGTTCGCGCAGCAGTAGCGGACTTATGTCACGGAAGCTGGCCTGACTCGTATAGACGAAGGGCGAACGCTCACACGGCGATGACGGAAGAACTCGAATACGTCAATCGGATCAAGCTTGGCTTGAAGGTTTCGGGGGCGAAGATCCTCGAGCGCCGCACGCGAGGATTGGCGCTGATCAGGAGGCAGCTGATTGCCATGCTGGTCCGCGACACGGCGTACCGCGGCGACTCGAGCCTCGCGTTTCGCTGGCGCGGCCTCGGGAAATTATCCAATTCGCGCACGCTGACGGACGCGGCATTCGATCTTGTCATGCACGGCGGCGCCAACGAAATCAAAGGCCGGTTCCCGGACCTTTGGGTATTGTGTTACCCCGCGGATGCCGAAGTGAAAGACAAGGTCGAGACAGAGCTTGCCAACATGTGCGATCAGTTTGGCAAGCAGTAAGCGCCACGGCCCGGGACGGGCGCCGATAACGGGCACCGGATGAACGACATGATGGCGACGCCGGCAGATGTGAGCGTGATTGGCCTCACCATCAGGGAATTTGCTCGCCAGCCCGTCGCGGACCAGGCAAGGCTCAAGGCGCAACTCGAGGCATTGGCGGCCATCGCGATCCAGTCAGTGGGCGCTGCCGATCGAGTCGTCCTGGAGGCGCCGGAGGGGCTGGTGGTCACGGTCCTCGGCAGCCCCGAGGACGCGTTGCAGGTCGCCGAGCGTGCGCAAGCGGGCGCGGCGGATTTGCCGCTTTGCATCGGGGTGAATCATGGGCCCGTCAAGCTGGGTTCTGATCCCGGCGGCGGGCAGTCGCTCATCGGAGACGGCATCGTCGGCGCCGTGACCCTGTCGAATCTTGCGACGCGGGGGCGCTTGCTGATTTCGCGCTCGTTTCGCGAGGCGCTCGCCGCCTTCGCGCCGCACCGGGCTTCCGACTTCAGCTCGGTCGGGGTCGTGACCGATGACAATGTGCGGACACACGAGCTTTTCACGCTCGATCCCGCAGCGCGGGTCGCGCGAAAGCGCCGGCTGATGATCATCGGGGCGCTCGCCGTAACTGTCGCCGTAGGTGCGGGCGTGGCGGCTCGCGTGATGCGCAGCAGCGCGAAACGCCCCGCGATCATCGGCTTCCAAATAGCGCCGCAAGGGGACATCTTCGTCGACGGCGAACTGAAAGGCACAAGTCCGCCGCTGACGCGGCTCGAAGTGCCTCCCGGCGTCCACACCATCGAGGTCCGCAGCGCGGGCTATCCGCCGCTTCGACTCGAGATGAGCCTGAAGCCGGCAGAAGAAATAAAGGTGACGCACGAATTCGCCGCGAAAAAGACCGAGAAGAAAGCGCGGAAGGACAGCAAGGGCGAAAGGTTCATCGACGACGTGCGCCGGCGGCTCGGTCTGTAACGCATGAGCGCCCCGTCCATCACCCAGCTCGGCCGTTACCGGATCATTGCGGAGCTCGGCCGCGGGGCGATGGGCGTGGTGTACAAGGCTGAGGATCCCTCGCTCAACCGCACCGTCGCCATCAAGACCATCCTGATGGCGGCCGAAACGGAGGAGCGCGCCGAATACGAAGCCCGCTTCAATCAGGAAGCCAAGGCAGCCGGCGGGCTGAACCACCCCCATATCGTCACCATTCACGACATCGGCCGCGAGGGGGACGTCGCCTACATGGCGATGGAGCTGCTCGATGGCGTCGACTTGCGCGAGCTCATGAAACGCGGGGAGCTGCCGCTCGCTCTCGCCTTCGACATCGGGGCCCAGGCGGCCGAGGGGCTTGCCTTCGCGCACGAGCACGGCGTGGTTCACCGCGACATCAAGCCCGCCAACATCATGGTGGTGCACGGCCAGCACGCGAAGATCATGGATTTCGGCATCGCCAGGGTGCGCCTGTCGGACGCGCTGACGCAGGCGGGCTCGATGCTCGGGTCGCCGAAGTACATGTCGCCCGAACAGGCCGCAGGACAGCGGGCGGACCATCGATCGGACATTTTTTCGCTCGGGGTGACGCTTTACGAAATGGTGGCCGGGGTGCCGCCGTTTTCGGCGGACGATCTGGCGCAGTTGATGTTCCAGTTGTCGACCGCCGCGCCGCGCCCGCCGAGCTCCATCAATTCCGCGGTGCCCGGCATGTTCGACCTGATCATCGCCAAAGCCCTCGAAAAGCTTCCGGACGGCCGCTACCAGAACGCGCGCGATCTCGCGGCCGATTTGCGCGCCTGCCGGGCCGAGCTTGCCGATCACGGCGCCACGACCGGCGAGGGCGAGCAGAAGGCGCCGTTGGACTTTGAGCTTGCGAAGACCCAGGCCGTTGCCGACAAGACGCAAAAACTCGGAGCTACCGTTCTCGCCATGAAAACGATGCAGCTCGCGCTATCGCGCCGCTTCGACTCTTCGGCTGCACTGCAGCGGCTCGCCGTGCCGGACGAAGTGACGTCTGCCTCGCGCACAATGCGTTCCCCGATGCGCCGAAAGCGCTGGCTTGCGGACCCATATCAACGCATATTGAGCGCAGCCATTGCTGCGGCCATCATCGCCGGCTTCCTGATTGCGCTCATCTGAGCTGGGTTGCGAAGAGGTTGGCGGCGTCGTTCGCGACTAAGTCTCCGCGCGCGGCGCTGCTCGGAATCTACAACGGCGCTTCAGCTGCGTCGGTGAGCCTGCAGCAGGCCATCCAGCGCAGCCTGCTCAGGGCGCTGGCGCGCACCAATACCCTGCTCACGCGGCTGATCAGCCACGATCGCCTCGCGAGAGCGGGCGACAAGGCGCAGGAACTGGAGGCCGCGCTGCACGGGCAGATCTGGCGCGCGGACTAGAGGCGGGCGGCCAGCTCCCGCGTAAGTTCCACAGCGGATACCTCCTTGCACCCGCTCCTGTTCTGGCCCGACCACAACGGCGAGAAATCGTCCCGGCCCTGGCTTTCTGCTTTGGCGCGCAGCGGCGCAATGGCGGAGGTGGCCAGGGGGAACGCAGGCGCCGCGTCGCTGAGCGGTCCAAGCTCGCGCATCAGCTGGTTGACGATACCGCGTGCGGGGCGGCCGGTGAACAGGTTGGTGAGCGCCGTGTGGCGTTCGGCGCCGCCTTTCAGCGCCGCACGGTGGATCGCGCTGGTGGTGGCTTCCGGGCAGAGCAGATAGGCGGTACCGATCTGCACGCCGGCGGCGCCCAGCGCCATGGCGGCCGCGACTCCCCTGGCATCGGCGATGCCGCCGGCGGCGATGACCGGGAGCCGCGACTGCTGCACGATCTGCGGCAGCAGCGCGAACGTCCCGAGCTGGGCGTCCAGGTCCGCCGACAGGAAATTGCCGCGATGCCCGCCCGCCTCGAGGCCCTGCGCAATGATCGCGTCGACGCCGTGATCCTCGAGCCAGCGCGCTTCCTCGATCGTGGTGGCCGAGGAGAAAACCCGCGACCCCCAGCCCTTTACCCGCGCCAGCAGCTCGGCCGACGGCAGCCCAAAGTGAAAACTCACCACCGCGGGCTTGAATTCGGCAAGCGCCTCGGCCATCGCGTGGCTGAAGGGTGCACGCCCCGGCCCAGCCGGTATGCTGTTGGCGTCGATGCCGTACTCCGCGTAATAGCGGGCCAGCGCCGCGCGCCACGCTGCCTCGCGCTCGGCGCTGGGCTCGGGCGGCGCGTGGCAGAAAAAATTGACGTTGAAGGGCTTGCGCGTTCCTGCCTTGATGGCGGCCAGTTCTGCGCGCATGGCGTCGACGCTGAGCATGGCGCAAGGCAAGGAACCGAGGCCGCCGGCGTTGCATACCGCGAGCGCCAACGCGCTGCCCTGCGAGCCCGCCATGGGCGCCTGGATGATGGGCAGCTCGATGCCCAGCAGTTTTCGCAAGTCCATGATCGGCGCTCGCTAGTCGAGCAGCCGCAGCGCGACACGCGGCCGCCCGCCGCGAATTTCCGCGAACAGGGCGCCGTACTCCGGCAGCTCGACCCACGCAGAGGTGTCCCTGGTCAGCGGCTCCGAGGCGATGATGATGGAATCCGCGTTCTCGGCCCCGCCGGTCATCCGCCATTCGCCGTCGCGCAGCGCGTAATCGCGGCCGAGGGTGTACCACAGCGACAGGAAACCCAGATTCGCCTCGTGCAGCTTCGACGGGTCCTCGGTGCGATAGCGCCCGAAGTCGAAGCAGTAGCGCACCGCGGCCAGCTGGCTGCCGTTGGCGATGAACAGGTTCACCGACGAAGACACGTCGATGCCGAGTTGCGCGCGCGTCTGGCGGAGGATGTCGAGCGTCCGCTCGATGGCGGCGAATACGGCGGCCTCATCGGCCGGATGACGCGGATCGGCGAGCTGGGAGACGAACAGCGCGTAGATCCACTCGCTGTCGGTGGAGCCGCGGATCAGCGGCAGGTATTCCCGCTTCACGTGCTGCGCGAGGATGCGCTTCATGTCCGCGACTCCTGCCAGATCGCCGTTGTGCGCCAGGCACCAGGGCAGGCCTTCGAACTGGAAGGGGTGGACGTTCTGTAGCGAAATGTCCACCGTGGTCGAATAGGCGACACCGCGTACGTGGCCGAGCACGCAGGCCGCGCGCACTTTCTCCGCCAGGCTCTTCAGGTTGCGGTCGAACACCGGCAACGACGGCGAGCCGTAAGCGAAAGGCTTCTCCGGCGCGTGCGAGGAAGCGTCCCAGGCGCGCAAACCGAAGCCGGCGAGGTTGAGCATGTGCAGCATCTTCGGCATATAGCTCTGGCGGATCAACGCCGAGTCGGGTTGGAACAGCAGGGTATCGAGCAACACCGGCTGTCCGAGGTAGAGCAGGGCGCGGCACATGGTTCGTCTACAGCTCCGTCGTCGAGCGCCCGACCGCGCGGTTCCCGGGTCCGCGATAAGTGCAGCTCTGCCCGCAGGAATCGCGCCGCACCGTGACGCGCGCGAGCGGAGCAAAGCGCGCAGCGAGCCGCCGCCAGAACCAGAGCGCGAGGTTTTCCAGGCTCGGCTGAGCGAGGCCCTCGATCTCGTTCAGCAGCCGGTGGTCGAGCGCCGCGCGCAGCTCGGCGCAAGCCTCTTCGAGCGCGCCGAAATCCGCGACGAAGCCGGTGCGCGGGTCGGGTTCGCCCTCGAGCGCCACCTCGACCTGGAACGAGTGCCCGTGCATGCCCCGGTAGAGGTGGCCCTCGGGGTAGCTGCCGAAGTAGTGGGCAGCGTCGAAGCCGAACCGGTAGCAGATCTCCATCGCCTTAGGGAATGCCGATGAACTTGTGCATCTGCAGGCTCAACCGCCAGCGCGGGTGCGCGAGGCAGTAGTCGACCGCCAGCCGCGTATTCGCCGCGCGCACCGGGCCGTCCATAGGCTGCAGGAAGAAATTTTTGAATCGCATGCGCTCGAATAATTCCGGCTCGGCACCGGTCTGCGGGAACACCAGCTTCAACTCGTCGCCGCATTCGACCCGGAGCGCAGCACCCGCCTTGGGACTCACGCACACCCAATCCACTCCGCGCGGCACGGCCTGCGTGCCGTTCGTCTCAACCGCCACGCGGAAGCCGCGCGCATGCAGGGATTCGACAATCACGTCATCGAGCTGCAGCAGCGGCTCGCCTCCGGTGCACACCACAAACCGGCCCGAACCGGCGCCCGCCGGCCACGCCGCGTCGATCGCGTGCGCGAGCGCATCAGCGGTCTCGAAGCGGCCGCCGCCCGGCCCGTCAGTGCCGATAAACTCCGTATCGCAGAACTTGCACACCGCGCCCGCGCGGTCCTGCTCGCGTCCGGACCAGAGGTTACAGCCCGCAAAGCGGCAGAATACGGCGGACGTGCCTGCATTAGCGCCCTCACCTTGCAGCGTGTAGAAGATTTCCTTTACCGCATATGACATGCCGCGCTAGCCTTTCGGCCTCACCCAGGTTTCCGACCACGCGAGGCAGGCGCTGGTCGAATCGCGCTCGCCGCGCTTCTCCGCGTACGGCTGCCCGGCGGCGCTGCGGCCGTTAAGCGCGATGCGCGCAGCGCGCGCCGGGAAGAACGTGCTGAAGACGCCGATCGGCCGCCCGCCGGAACCCGGCGGCATGTTGAGCACGAAAGGCGCGAGGAAGTCCTCCCACGACAGCAGGATCTCCGCGTCCTTCGCGGTCACGAGCTCCGCAGCCCTGCTGTCGACGCCGCCCGAGCGGGTGAACGCGGCCGGCGCCACCGGCGTCGCCGCATCGGCGAACGCAGGGAACAGGTAGGACTCGATCTCCTTCTGCAGCCAGCGCGCCACCGGCGGATTGTCCGACCAGATGCGCACGGCACCGCCGGTCAGCGTGCTCTTCGCGAACAGGGCGTGGCCGGTCCCTGCGGGGCACCACAGCACGCGCCAGTGGCTGACGCGATCGGTCTGGGTCTTGCCGCCGTCCGGGCTGTAGCGGATGAACGAGTTCTCCCCGGTCATCATCACCTCGTTGGGGTCCACGGGGGAAGTCATCTGCGGATCCTCCTGTTGTCTGCACGGATGGTAACGCAGCGCGCAAGGAAACTTGATCGCTGTCAAGGCGTCCCATGCCTGAGCGGACCGTAGAATGGGGCCGATGGACGATCGCGTTTCAGCGCCGGCAAATCCTGCGAAAGGCGGCAGGGCGCGCGGCACGCCGAAGGGCCGCAGCGTCGATCCTCAGGCGCTGCAGGAGATCAGGGCGCTGCTCGGCGAGGAACCGCGCCGCCGCGACCTGCTGATCGAGCACCTGCACCGGATCCAGGACAGGTACGGCCACCTTTCCGCGGCGCGCCTGGCGGCGCTTGCCGAGGAGATGCGCTTGTCGATGGCCGAGGTGTACGAGGTGGCGACCTTCTACCACCATTTCGACGTCGTGAAGGAAGGCGAGCAGGCGCCGCCCGCGCTCACGGTGCGCGTCTGCGATTCAATCGCCTGCGAGATGGCGGGGGCGCAGGCTCTGCTGAAGAAGCTGCGCTCGATCCTCGGCAAGGAGGTGCGCGTGATCCCCGCGCCTTGCGTAGGGCGCTGCGAGGCCGCGCCCTGCGTGGTGGTGGGACAGAACCCGCTGGGCCGGGCGGACGCCGCGGGCGTGCGCGCGGCGGTGAAGCAGAAGGCCGTCAAGTGCCCTGAGCCGGCGCACATCGACTACAGCACTTACAGGAGGGGTGGCGGCTACCAGCTGCTCGCCGACTGCCTCGCCGGCAAGCGCAAGCGCGCGGGCCTCACCAAGCTCATGGAAGACTCGGGCCTGCGCGGCCTGGGCGGCGCAGGCTTCCCCGCCGGCCGCAAGTGGCGCCTGGTCGCCGCCGAGCCCGCGCCGCGCCTGATGGCGATGAACATCGATGAAGGCGAGCCCGGCACTTTCAAGGACCGCTGGTACCTGGAGCGCGATCCGCACCGCTTCCTCGAAGGCATGCTGGTCGCCGCGTGGTGCGCCGGCGTGGGCGAGGTCTACATCTACCTGCGCGACGAGTACGCGGGTTGCCGCGCGGTGCTGGAGTTGGAGCTGGCCAGGCTGAAAAAGAACCCGCCCTGCGCGCTGCCGCCGATCCACCTGCGCCGCGGCGCCGGCGCCTACATCTGCGGCGAAGAGTCGGCGATGATCGAATCCATCGAGGGCAAGCGCGGCATGCCACGCCTGCGCCCGCCGTACGTGGCGCAGGTCGGCCTGTTCGGCTATCC
Organism: Betaproteobacteria bacterium; assembly: GCA_031394435.1. Lineage (GTDB taxonomy): Bacteria > Pseudomonadota > Gammaproteobacteria > Burkholderiales > SG8-39 > JAABQT01. The sequence goes on along the minus strand of JANNTQ010000128.1, from coordinate 5,479 downwards.
CACGCTCGAGCACAACATGGAGACGGTGTACTGGGTGCGCGAGATCGTGGAGAAGGGCGCGCAGTGGTTCGCCTCCCAAGGCAGGCACGGCAGGCAAGGGCTGCGCGCCTTCTCGGTGTCGGGCCGCGTGAACAAGCCGGGCGTGCATCTCGCTCCCGCGGGCATTACGGTAACGGAACTGATCGAAGAGTATTGCGGCGGCATGCTCGAAGGGCACGCGTTCTACGCCTACCTGCCCGGCGGCGCCTCGGGCGGCATCCTGCCCGCGTCGAAAGGCGACATCCCGCTCGACTTCGACACGCTGCAGCCGCACGGCTGCTTTATCGGCTCGGCGGCGATCGTCATCATGTCGCAGCACGACAAGGCGGCCGCGGCGGCGAGGAACCTGATGAAGTTCTTCAAGGAAGAGTCCTGCGGCCAGTGCACGCCCTGCCGCGTCGGCACGGCCAAGGCGCTCGCCCTGATGCATGAAAAGACCTGGAACCAGCCGCTGCTCGGCGAGCTCTCGCAGGCGATGATGGACGCCTCGATCTGCGGTTTGGGCCAGGCAGCGCCGAACCCGGTACAGTGCGTGATGAAGTACTTCGCTCACGAGGTGGCGTGATGGATCGCGCGAGCACGCGGCAACTGGCGACGCTGCCGATCGAATTCAAGCTGAACGGCAAGACGGTGGTCGGTCGTCCGGACGAAACCATCCTCGAGACGGCCAAGCGCCACGGCGTCGAGATCCCGCACCTGTGCTACGCGCCGGGCCTGCGCGCCGACGGCAACTGCCGCGCCTGCGTCGTCGAGATCAAGGGCGAGCGCGCGCTCGCTCCTGCCTGCTGCCGCAGGCCGAAAGAAGGCATGGAAGTCACCAGCGATTCCGCGCGCGCGCTGCTGTCGCAGAAGATGGTGCTCGAGCTGCTGCTCTCGGACATGCCGGAGCGCGAGTATCGGAAAGACTCCGAACTCGACCAGTGGGCCAGGAAGCTGGCGATGGGCTTGCCGCGCTTCAAGGCGCGCCACCAGCCCAGGGCCGACCTCTCGCACCCCGCGATCGCCGTCAACCTGGACGCCTGCATCCAGTGCACGCGCTGCGTGCGCGCCTGCCGCGAGGAGCAGGTGAACGACGTCATCGGCTACGCCTCGCGCGGCGAGCACGCCAGGATCGTGTTCGATTTCGACGACCCGATGGGCGCCTCCACCTGCGTCGCCTGCGGCGAGTGCGTGCAGGCCTGCCCGACCGGCGCGCTGATGCCGGCCCGCGAGGCCGGGCTGCAGGCAATCGACAAGACCGTGGACTCGGTGTGCCCGTTCTGCGGCGTGGGCTGCCTGCTCACCTACCACGTCAAGCAGAACGTCATCCAGTTCGTCACCGGCAAGGACGGCCCCTCGAATCACGGGCGCCTGTGCGTGAAGGGCCGCTATGGCTTCGACTACGCGCAGCACCCGCACCGGCTGACCAAGCCCCTGATCCGCAAGCCGGGCGTGGCGAAGTCGGCCGACTGCAAGGTGGACCCGGGCAACTGGGGCGAGGTGTTCCGCGAGGCGACCTGGGACGAGGCCCTGGGCCTTGCCGCGGCAGGCCTCAGGCGGATCCGCGCACAGGATCGCGGCGCGCTTGCCGGTTTCGGCTCGGCCAAAGGCTCGAACGAAGAGGCCTACCTGTTCCAGAAGCTGGTGAGGACAGGCTTTGGCTCGAACAACGTGGATCACTGCACGCGCCTGTGCCACGCCTCCTCGGTCGCCGCCTTGCTCGAGGGCATTGGTTCAGGCGCGGTGTCCAACCAGGTGAACGACGTAGCGAACTCCGAGGTGATCTTCCTCATCGGCGCCAACCCCACGTCCAACCATCCGGTGGCGGCGACCTGGCTGAAGAACGCGGCGCAAAAGGGTGCCAAGCTGATCATCGCCGATCCGCGGCGTACCGACTTGTCGCGCCACGCCTCGCACTTCCTGCAGTTCAACCCGGACACCGACGTCGCCTTGCTCAACGCGATGATCCACACGATCATCGATGAGGGCCTGGCGAACGAGGCTTTTATCAAGGACCGCACCAGCGGCTACCGGGCGCTGCAGGAAAACGCCAGGGACTTCTCACCCGAGAAGATGGCGCCGATCTGCGGCATCCCGGCGCCCACCATCCGCGAGGTGGCGCGCCTGTTCGCGACTTCGGGGGCCTCGATCATTCTGTGGGGCATGGGCATCTCGCAGCACATCCACGGCACCGACAATGCGCGCTGCCTGATTGCGCTCACCCTGATGACCGGGCAGGTGGGGCGCCCGGGCACCGGGCTGCATCCGCTGCGCGGCCAGAACAACGTGCAGGGCGCGTCCGACTCGGGCCTCATCCCGATGATGTACCCGGACTACCAGCGCGTCGCGGCGCCCGAGGCGAAGCAGCGCTTCGAAAAGTTCTGGAAGGCAGAGCTCGATCCCAAGCCCGGCCTCACGGTGGTCGAGATCATGCACGCCGCCTACGACGGCAAGATCCGCGGCATGTACATCATGGGCGAGAACCCGGCGATGTCCGACCCGGACCTGGCGCATGCGCGCGCCGCGATGGCCAGGCTCGAGCATCTGGTGGTGCAGGACATCTTCCTGACCGAGACCGCGTACCTAGCCGACGTGGTGCTGCCCGCCACCGCCTGGCCGGAGAAGGACGGCACGGTCACCAACACGGACCGCATGGTGCAGCTGGGCAGGAAGGCGCTCGATGCGCCCGGCGATGCGCGCCCCGACCTGTGGATCATCCAGGAGCTGGCGCGCCGCATGGATCTGCAGTGGAGCTACGCCGGGCCAAAGGAGGTGTGGAACGAGATGCGCGGCTGCATGGACTCGATCCGCGGCATCACCTGGGAGCGGCTCGAGCGCGATTCCTCGGTCACCTACCCCTGCGAGAACGAGGGCGATCCGGGCCAGCCGGTGGTGTTCCAGACGCATTTCCCCACTGCCACCGGACGCGGCAGGTTCGTGCCGGCGGACCTGATTCGGGCCGACGAAAGGCCGGACGAGGAGTATCCAATGGTGCTGATCACCGGGCGGCAGCTGGAGCATTGGCACACCGGCGCGATGACGCGCCGCGCCGGCGTACTTGATGCGATCGAGCCCGAACCCGTGGTGTCCATGCATCCTCTCGACCTCGCGGAGATCAAGGCGCAGCCTGGCGAGCTGGTGACGGTGGCATCGCGCCGCGGCACAATCTCGCTCTACGCGCGCGCGGACGCCGGCGCGCCGCGCGGCGCGGTGTTCATCCCGTTCGCTTTCCAGGAGGCGGCGGCCAACCTGCTCACCAACGCCGCGCTCGACCCCTTCGGCAAGATCCCGGAGTTCAAGTACTGCGCGGTGAAGGTGAGCAAGGGCGGCGCGCCCCCGGCAGACCCGGGCTACGGCAAGGGGCGCACGCTTCGACTGCTCAGTAGTTGAACTTCAGGCCCGCCCCGATCACCGTCAGCTCGACGAAGGAGCTGCCGTTGCGGTTGGTGGGCGAAAAGCTCAGCCAGTAGCCGCCGGCGTCGAAATCGCTCATGCCGTCCAGCGCGCGCATGAAGCCCTCGCGCGTAAGGTTGCGGCCGGCGCGCCGCAGCGCCTCCACGGTCACCTTGGCGCCGATGAAAGACTCGAGCGACGTGAAGGAGTAGTCCGGCTTGCCCAGCTGCTTCTCGATCGCCTCGCGGTATTCCTTGACCACCGGCACCGAGCGCTTGCTCGGCGGCGGCACCACCTGCGCCACGGCGACGCCGGCGCCGTCCTTGCCAAGCTCCTTGGCGAGCGGGCTGGCGCCGGGAAAGGAATTGCTCACCATCTGCGCGCCGTTGCCGGCCTTGCGCGCGGCCTTGATGAAGTCCGAAGTCGCCTTGTACAGCGTAGTAAGGATCACCACATCGGGATTGCCCTTGACCACGTCGCTCACCCCAGCCGCGATGTCGGGCTTGGCGCGGTCCTTGAACGAGGCGAAGGACACTGCGACCAAATCGCGTTTCTTCAGCGCGCGTTCCACGGCGGTCAGGTTCTCCTTGCCGATCACGTCGTCGTAGTAGACGATGGCAAAGCGCTTGGCGCCGATGGTGGTATAGAGCTCGACGATCTTCTCCAGCTCGTCGGCGTAACTGGCGCGCATGTTGTAGACGTGCTTGTTGAACACGCGCATCGGGTCGGCGCCGGTGAACGGCGCGAGGAAAGGCACGCCGTGCTTGGCTACGGTGGGCAGCGCGGGGCGCGACAGCGTCGCGCTGGCGTAGCCGAACAGCGCGAACACGCCCGCCTCCTCGACCAGCTTCTTGGTGTTGGCCTCCGAGCGCGGCACCTGGTTGGCGTCGTCGAGCGTGCTCAGCTCGATTTTGCGGCCGTGCACCCCGCCCGCGGCGTTCACCTTGGCAAAATAGGCCAGCGCGCCGTTGCGGATATCGTTGCCCAGCTCGGCGTTGGCGCCGGTGAGCGGCACCGACTGCCCAAGCACCACCGTGGTGGCGGTCAGTCCGATTGCCTGCTGCGCCTGCGCCTGCGGGCCAGCCAACAAGGCCCCCAACAGCAGCGCGGCCGTCGCGCGCGTCCAAGCCATCGATCAGACCTCCGTGGCGGGATTGTCGGGTTGCGCTTGACTTCAGTCAAGGCCGTTCGCCTCGGCATGCGGTGAGAATCCGCGCAACATTTCGGGAGACCGGCACATGCCTTCGGATATCGAGATCGCCCAGGCGGCGACGCTGCAACGCATCAGCAAGGTCGCGCTCGAACGGCTGGGTATCGCCGAGCAGCACCTCGAACCCTACGGCCACTACAAGGCCAAGGTCTCGCTCAAGTACCTCGATAGCCTGCAGGGGAACAAAGACGGCAAGCTGATCCTGGTCACCGCCATGACCCCGACTCCGGCGGGCGAAGGCAAGACCACCACCACCGTCGGACTGGGCGATGCGCTCAACCACATCGGCAAGAAAGCGCTCATCTGCCTGCGCGAGCCTTCGCTGGGGCCGGTGTTCGGCGTGAAGGGCGGCGCCGCGGGCGGCGGCTACGCGCAGGTGGTGCCGATGGAGGACATCAACCTGCATTTCACCGGCGATTTCTCGGCCATCGCGCTCGCCAACAACCTGCTGGCGGCGCTGCTCGACAACCACATCCACCACGGCAACGAGCTCGGCATCGACGTGCGCCGCATCCAGTGGAAGCGCGTGGTGGACATGAACGACCGCGCGCTGCGCGACATCACCATTGCGCTGGGCGGCACCGCCAACGGCTATCCGCGCCAGGACGGCTTCGACATCGTGGTGGCCTCCGAAGTGATGGCCATCTTCTGCCTGTCGACTTCGCTGGAAGACCTGAAGAAGCGCCTCGGCAGCATCGTGATCGGCTACACGCGCGGGGGCAAGCCGATCCACGCCCGCGACCTGCAGGCGCATGGCGCGATGACGGTGTTGCTGAAGGACGCGCTGGCGCCGAACCTGGTGCAGACGCTGGAGAACAATCCGGCTTTCATCCACGGCGGTCCCTTCGCCAACATCGC
>JANNTQ010000120.1:0-12384 GCA_031394435.1 Betaproteobacteria bacterium | reverse complement strand
GGCAACTTCGCCGCGCTGGTGCCGGCCACGCTGGAGGAAACGCGCAGCCTCGGCCAGCAGATGGGCTGGACCTCGCTCGCCGCGTTCCTGCTCCTTGCTTACGCGCAGGGCGGCGGCACCTACACCGGGTTGGAGGCCGTGTCGAACAACGTCAACGTGCTGGCCGAGCCGCGCAAGCGCACCGGCAAGCTCACCATGCTCTACATGGCTGCGTCCCTCGCCTTCACCGCCGGCGGCATCATCCTGCTCTACCTCTTGTGGGACGTGAAGCACGTGGAAGGCCAGACCTACAACGCGGTGGCCTTCGGCGCAGTGCTGGCGGACATGGGTTTTGACGGGCCGGTATCGCAGCCGATCGCGCTGACGGTGGTGCTGGCGCTGGAGGCGGGCCTCTTGTTCGTCGCCGCCAATACCGGCTTCCTCGGCGGCCCGGCGGTGCTCTCCAACATGGCGGCCGATTCCTGGGTACCACACAAGTTCAGGTACCTGTCGACGCGCCTGGTGACCGAGAACGGCATCCTGGTTATGGGCCTGGCCGCCTTCGCGGTGCTGTGGGCCACCGCCGGCAGCGTGACCCTGCTGGTGGTGCTCTACTCGATCAGCGTGTTCCTCACCTTCGCCGTGTCGCTGTGGGGGCTGTCGCTGTACTGGTGGCGCGCGCGCCGCGAGCCGCAGCGGCTCTGGCGCCTCGCACTGTCGCTCGCAGGCTTCGTGGTGTGCGCGGTGATCCTGCTGCTGCTTTGCTGGAACCGCTTCGACGACGGCGGCTGGGCGGCGCTGCTGATCATCGCGGCGATCGTGGCGCTGTGCCTGGCCATCCGCCGCCACTACGAGGCCACCAAGGAGGCACTTCGCAAGATCGATGCGCAGTTCGAGAACGTGCCCTTCGGCTCGGAGGCGAAGCCGCCGGCGATCGACCGGCAGGCGCCGACCGCGGTGTTCATGGTCGGCTCCTCTCGCGGCGGCGGGCTGCACACGCTGCTGTGGGTGCAGCGCATGTTCCCGGAACATTTCCACAATTTCGTGTTCATCAACGCGCGCGCGGTGGACGCGCAGAGTTACGGCGGCGCCGAGGCGATGCAGGCGATGAAGCTGGAGGCCAACGTGGCGCTGAAGTTCTTCGTCAACTTCTGCCACTCCAACGGCCTGGCGGCAACCTCCACCCTGTCCTTCGGCACTGACCCGATCGAGGGCTTCGTCGAGCTGTGCGCGCGGGTGCAGGAAGAATTTCCGCAGGCGATCTTCTTCACTTCCAAGCTGATCTTCCGGCAGGACAACTGGTTCACCCGCCTGCTGCACAACCAGGCGGCGCTGGTGCTGCAGCAGCGCCTGCACTTGGCCGGCATGCAGATGGTGATCCTGCCGATGCAGGTCGAGACCTGAAAAGCAAAGGCCCGTGCGCGACGGGCCTTTGCTATCTGGTGGAGTGGAAGGGGATCGAACCCTCGACCTCCGCATTGCGAACGCGGCGCTCTCCCAGCTGAGCTACCACCCCGGTGAAGGTCGCGGATTTTACAGCACAACCGGCGCTGCGCGCCTAGGCATTCCTCTGGAGCGGCGGCGCCGGGACGAACACCCGCACCGAGTTCAGCGCCGCGATCTGCAGCTGCACGTCCCAGTAGTAGTAGTGCAGGTAGCTCATCGCCAGCAGGCCCAGCAGCGACAGCTCGCGCAGCGTGCGCCCGCGCTCGGCCACGCGGTGATCTAGGGGCCGGCTGCCGGCAACCTCGTTCAGGAAGGCGAAGATTTCGGCGCGCGAGCCCAGGCGCCTGCCGGCCAGTTCTTCGAGGTAGCGATGCAGCGAGCCAGGCGAGTTGAAGGTGACGTCGCCGTCGCCGTCGTCGGGCGCCGCGCGCAGTGCGCGTTTGCCCGCCTCTCTGAGCCACTGTGCAAGGTGTTCTCCGGTGCCATTCCCGTTGTCGCTCATGCCCACCCCACAAGGCGATTCGTCGCTGTGCGAACTCTCGCACAGCCGCGCCGAATAGGCTTATCCGGGTGTCCTTAGCTGCCGCTGCAGGACGCCGGCAGGTACTTCCTGCTCACGCCGTTCAGGGGCGTCGGGCCGCAGCGCCATTCCGTGATCGGCGTGCCCACCATGGTGTCAGTGGCAGCCACGCCGCCGATGTAGGGGGCCAGCTGGATCATCCTTCCGTCAACGACAATGCCGACGTTTTGCGCGATCACCGAGATCAGGCCGTTGGCGTCCGTGCTGATGCTGCCGACGAACTTCGAGGAGCCGGCCTCGCAGCCCCACTGGCCGGCGCCCGGCGGCGCGCCGCCCGCCATGTAGACCTCGGAAACTGCGTTGCGGCAGACGCTCAGCGCGATTATCAGCTCGGACACTTTGGCGCGCACTGTGAAGTCCTGGTAGGCCGGCAGCGCGACGGCCGAGAGCAGGCCGATGATGGCCACCACCATCATCAGTTCGATCAACGTGAAACCCCGGTGCATGCTCCTCATGCTTGCCCCCTGCCACCTCCCTGCCGGAATTGTGCCCGGACTCCGGCCGGGCGACTGTCAACCCGGGGCAGATTGTGACGCAGTTCTCGTTGTTACGCTTTTTTGGCGCTCGCGGAACTTACGTCACGCCGTCCTGCTTCAGCACGCGCCGGATCACGTCGGCGAGGATGTTCTTGGTGTAGGGCTTGGTGACATAGGCGTCTGCACCGAGCACCAGGCCCTTGCCGATGTCGGCCGCATCGTTCTTGGCGGTGAGCATGACAATCGGCAGCGAGCCGAGCACCGGATGGCGGCGCATGCGCGCCAGCACTTCGAAGCCGTCCCCGTCCGGCAGCGCGACGTCCAGCAGCAGCAAGTCCGGCGCGCCCTCCTCCAGCATGCTGTGCAGAAAGGCGTTCACCGAATTCGCGACGCGCACCTTGTAGCCTGCCATGCTGACCCTGAGGTCCGCGAGCGCCAGCTGGTCCGGATCGTCCTCCACGATCAGCACCACCATGTCGGCCGTTGCCTTGTGTGGCGCGGGCCGCAGGCTCACGCGGTCCGCCGCGACATACGCCCCGGTGTGCGCGAGGGAGACGCCGACGGCTTCGGCTTGCTGCCGCACTTCGGCGTGTTCCATCGCCTGTGTCCGGTCCGCATCGCGGCTGGAGAAGGCGCGCTCGCTCTCGTCGCTCTCCAGCGCCTGTTCGATCAGGCCAAGCTCCTCCATCTCCGCCAACCACTCGTCGAGCACGTGCTTCGGGTACTGGCGCAGCAGGTTGCGGATCACGCCGGCGTGGCCATGGAAGTCCATCAGCCACAGCATGCGCCGGTAGTCGGCGGGCACGGCGAGGTCCTCGCTTTCCCACGCTGCGCGCCCAGTCTCGGTCAATTTGTAGATGCGATCCTGTTCCGCCATGCCATATCCTAGACCATTAAGATGCGGGCCATGCCTGAGGCCGGTCGCGGGTTTTCCATTGCCGGATTCAGCGACCCGGTCAGTTCTCTCAGCCACCTGTCCGGCGCGGTGGTGTTCACAGTCCTGGGCATTTTTCTACTGCGCCGCGGTCGCGGCAACCTGGGGCGCATGATCTCGCTGTGCGTGTTCGCGTTCTCCTGCGTGCTGCTGCTGAGCTTGAGCGGGGTGTATCACCTGCTCTCGCCGGGCACTGCGGGGCGCGAGGTCCTGCAGCAGCTCGACCACGCCGCCATTTTCGTGCTGATCGCGGGCAGCTTTACGCCGGTGCATGCCATCCTGTTCCGCGGTGCGTGGCGCTGGGGCATGCTGGCGGGCATCTGGGGGGCGGCGACCACCGGCCTGGTCCTCAAGACCGTTTTCTTCGCCACCCTGCCCGAATGGCTCGGGCTGCTGATGTACCTGGCCTTGGGCTGGCTGGGGGTGATCTCCGCGCTGGCTCTGGGGCGCCGCCATGGATTTCGCTTCATCCAGCCGCTGCTTTGGGGCGCTGTCTGCTACACCGCCGGGGCATTGGTCGAATTCCTGCGCTGGCCGGTGCTGCTGCCGGGGATCGTCGGGTCGCACGAGATATTCCACCTGGCCGTGCTGGCCGGCATCTCCTGCCACTGGGCGTTCATCTTCGGCATCGCCTCCGGCGAGCCGATCAGCGCCGTCGGCAGACCATGAGCGACGAGCAGATGCCGAGCGTGCCGGTGACCCGCTCGACCTGCATGCCGGCAGCCTCGGCCATCGCTGCGATGTCGGAAACCTTGTACATGCGGCTGCAACCGTTCGCCAGGCAAGTGAAGTAAAGCGAGATCGCCTGCAGGCAGTAGGCCGAGATCTCGTGGTCCTGCCGGTCCCAGAAGGTATCCAGGATGTAGAGGCGGCTGTCCGGTCCCATGGCGGCGGCGGCCCGCTCGAGCAACTTGTGCACGTCCGCCTCGGAAAAGCACACCAGGAATTGACTCATCCAGAGGGCGTCGAAGCCCGTTGGGAAAGGCCTCGAGTGATCCAACAGGTCGCCGGCCTGGATCGCGATGCGCGCCTGCATCCCGAGCGCGGCGACGTTCTGCTTCGCGACCGCCAGCTGGCCGGGCAGGTCGAGGATCGTGACCGCCACCTCCGGGGCGTACTGCACGCATTGAATGGCCCACTTTCCGGTATTGCCGCCTACATCCAGCAGTGTGCGATGCGGGCGTTCGAAAACGATGGGCAGGGCGTGCGGAAAAGCGGCGTCGGAGTAATACTGGTTCCACCTGAACCAGCTGGCTCGCGCGGGTTCCGGCAGCGTGGACAGGGCCGGGTAAATCGTGTCCCAGTCGCCGAACACTTTCTGCAGGCCGGTGGGCTTGCCGTCGCGGATCGAGTCCTCCAGGTAGTACATGGCCTGGAAGCACCCGTGATGCACGAAATCCATGTTGATGCGCGTCAGCTCGTCCTGCAGCACGCAGGCGCCGGTTTTGGTAAGCAGGAAACGGTCGCCTTCGGCGCGCACCATGTCCGCAGCGAGCCCGGCCTCCAGCAGCACCAGTACGCCATAGCGCGGCGTGTCGGCCTTTGCGGTAATTTCTTCTAGCGTGAGGCCGGCGCGGGCCGCGCGCAGGGCCTCGAGGATGCCGAGGTCGCGCAACAGCCGCGCGGCCTGGAAGATGATGGGTCCGAAGGCGATCTTCTGCGCGGCAAAGCGCGCCTCGATCAGCGACCTCGAATCGACCAGATTAACCTTGGGGGTCATGGCAAATCATGCTGTCGCCGGGCGCATCGGGTCAAGGGTTAGAATTCCGCCAGGCCCTCACGCATGAAGTCCAAACTGGCCGGCACCTTCTGGCGAGCCCCGACCGCGGTCGCCGTACTCGCAGTAGGCATCGTCCTGTCGGCCGCGGCCGCTTATCTAGTGGCGCGCCAGCTGGAGCGCGAGGCGCGGCAGAAATTCGAAAGCACCGTGAGCGACGCTCGAGGGGCCATTGAAACGCGCATCCAGGACTACGCCGATGTCCTGGGCGGAACCAGGGGATTGCTCCTCGCCACAGAGTCGGCAAGCCGCGACCAGTTCAGGCGTTATGTCGAGAGCCTGGATCTGCAGCGACGCTATCCCGGGATCCAGGTAATTCATTACAGCCGCCGTATTGCCGCAGCGCAGAGGCTGGCCTTCGAAGCGACGGTGCGCGGCGACACCAGCGTCGAGCCACGCGGCTATCCGGGCTTCGCTATCAAGCCACCGGGCGAACGGGCGGAGTATGTGGTCGTGCAGTATGTCGAGCCGATGAGCGGAAACGAGGCAGCGCTCGGGCTCGATCTCGGGGGCGACCCGGTGCGCCTCGCCGCGCTCGAACGCGTGCGCGATTCAGGCCAGATCACGGCATCCGGGACCATCGCGCTGGCGCTGGACCCGAAGCGGCATCCGGGTTTCGCTATGCGCATGGCCGTCTACCGCAAGAATGCGCCGCTTGCCACCGTAGCGCAGCGCCGCGAGGCTTTCACGGGCGTGGTGAGCGCATCGTTCATCGTCATCGACCTGATGCGCGGGGTATTGAGCGAGCCGTTCCTGAAACAGCTCCACGTGCGCATCCACGACGCCGGATTCCTCGGCAGCCCGAAGGGGCTGCAGCCGCCTGCGGCGGACAACCTGATGTTCGACAGCGACCGCTTGCTCGCCGAACCGCCATCGGCGCAGAAAGGCCCGAGCGGTGCGGAACCGGGGAGCCTGAACAGCATTTCGGCCATCGAGGTGGGTGGACGCCGGTGGAACCTGCAGTTCACGGCGCGCCAGGACCTCGGCGCGCTTTCCGACCGCTGGCTGCCGTGGATCGTGCTGCTGGCCGGGGGCACCATCAGCCTGCTGCTGTTCGGCCTGACGCGCTCGATCGCGACCACGGGCAGCAGATCGATCGAGTTGGCCAACCGCATCACCGCCGACTTGCGCAAAAGCGAGGCCGGTCTCGCCGAGGCGCAACGCATGACCCAGCAGCTGATCGAGGTGTTGCCGAATCCGGTTTTCTTCAAGGACACCGACGGCCGCTACCTGGGCGTCAACAAGGCCTGGGAGGCCTATTTCGGCACGTCGCGCGACGCTTTCGTGGGCAAGACGGTACGCGACCTCTACCCGAACAACCCGGAAATCGCCGATCGGCTGCACGCGATGGACCAAGTGCTGTGGCAGAACCCCGGCGCGCCGCAGGTGTACGAGACCGCCATCACGACCCCCGACGGCCAGCAGCACGACGCGATCTATTACAAGGCCACTTTCACGCGCGCCGGCGGCAGCGTGGCGGGGTTGATCGGCACCATCGTCGACATCACCGAACGCAAGCGGGCAGAGGAGGGACTGCGCACGAGCGAAGAAACGCTGCGCACGGCCAATGAGCAGTTGCAATTGCTAATCCAGTCCTCTCCGCTCGCGATCTACACGCGCGACACAAACGGGCTGCTCACGAGCTGGAACCCCGCCGCCGAAAAGTTGTACGGCTGGAAGGCATCCGAAGTGCTGGGCAAATCGTTGCCCTCGGTGCCGGGCGAGGCGCGTGCAGAGTCCGACGGATTGCGCATGCGATTGCTGGCCGGGGAGTCATTTATCAAGCACGAGGCGCGGCGCCAGCGGCGTGACGGCGCCCCGATCGACATCGATGCGTTTCTCGCGCCGCTGCGGGACGCTTCCGGCGACGTCAACGGGATCATCGCGGTGATAACCGACATCACCCAGCGCAAGCAGGCGGAACTGCGGCAAGCGATGGAGCACCGGGTGACCCGGTTGTTGTCCGAAGCCGAAGCGCCGGAAGAAGTCATGCCGGAAATTATCCAGACCATCTGTGAAACGTTTGGCTTTGCATGCGGTGCGCGCTGGAACTGGGTTGAGAGCGAGCAGGCAATAGTATGTGCCGAGACCTGGAGCAAGGCGTCTGCCGAGATCACCGAATTCCTGGTGCTCGGCCGCCAGTTCAAGATTGCGTCGCGAACCTTGGGCGGTCTGCTCAGGCGGGTGTGGGACAGCGGCGAGGCGACATGGATCACAGATGTGGTTCAGGACGCGAGTTTCCGGCGCGCGCCTCTCGCGGCAAAGGCGGGATTGCACGGGGCTTTCGCGTTCCCGATCCGGTTTGGCAATGACATTCTCGGCGTCATGGAGTTTTACAGCCGCGGCAGCCGTCAGCCGGATGAGGTGCTGGTGCAAAGCACGCGCTCGATCGGCAGCCAGATCGGCCAGTTCATGGCGCGCCGCCAGGCGGAGGAGCGCGTCCTGCGTCTCGCGCATTACGATGAGCTTACCGGGTTGCCCAACCGCAACATGTTCAACCAGCAGCTCACTCGCGCCCTCGCCCAGGCGCGGCGCAATGACAAGGCATTGGCGATCATGTTCATCGACCTCGACCGCTTCAAGAACATCAACGACACGCTCGGCCACGAAGCCGGCGACCGCGTGCTGAAGGAAATCGCGGGACGCCTGCGCGGGTGCCTGCGCGAGGTCGATACCGTCGGCCGCCTCGGTGGCGACGAATTTGTCGTGCTGATCGAGGAGGTGCCCCAGTCGGCGCAGGTCGCCGTGGTGGCGCAGAAAATCCTCGCCGCCGTCGCCAAACCGTTCCTCCTTGACGCACAGGAATTCCACATCAGCGCAAGCATCGGCATCAGCACCTATCCTGCTGACAGCAAGGACATGCAAAGCCTGCTGAAGAACGCCGATATCTCCATGTACCGCGCCAAGGAACAGGGCAAGAACAACTACCAGTTCTACTCGGCGCAGATGAACGTCCACACGCACGCACGTCTGGCGATGGAATCGGACCTGCGGTGCGCCCTGCAAGGCCAGGAATTCCTGCTTCACTACCAACCCAAGGTTGACATCCGCAGCGGGCGCATCGCGGGCGTGGAGGCGCTGGTACGCTGGCAGCAGCCCGCCAAGGGACTGATTCCGCCGGCGCAGTTCATACCGCTTGCCGAGGAGACCGGTTTGATCGTGCCGATCGGCGAATGGGTGCTGAACGCCGCCTGCGCGCAGAACAAGTCCTGGCAGGATCAGGGACTGCTGCCGCTGCGCATGGCGGTGAACCTGTCGGCGCGCCAGTTTTCCCAGGAGAACCTGGTGCAGGACGTGGCGCGCATTCTGGGCGAGACCGGAATGGCTCCTGCGGCGCTGGAACTGGAGATCACCGAGAGCATGGTGATGTCCAATCCGCAGGACGCAGTGCGGCTGCTGGGCAAGCTCAAGGACCTGGGGATCTACCTGTCGATCGATGATTTCGGCACCGGCTATTCCTCACTCAGCTACCTCAAGCGCTTTCCGATCGACAGCGTGAAGATCGACGGCTCGTTCGTCCGGGATCTTCCCGGGGACGCCGACGACGCGGCGATCACCGAGGCGATCATCGCGATGGCGCACAGCCTGAAGCTCAAGGTGATCGCCGAAAGCGTCGAGACCGAGGAGCAGTTGCGCTTCCTGCGCAAGCACGGATGCGACGAGATGCAGGGATATTTCTTCAGCAAGCCTGTGCCGGCGAGCGAGTTACTGCGCCTGCTGCAAGGCGCCTCCGCTGCCGGCAGCAAACCGGCCTTTGGTTTCGGCAACAGACGCGCGCGGGCCGAGCGCGGCTGATGATCGATCAAACCGAGACGACGTTCAATCCAATTTTCCTTGCTACGGCGCCCATCGTCTCATCGAGGCACAGGATGCCTTGCACTTTGCTCGCCTGCGCAATTGCAAGGTGAAGGGCGTCGCCGGCACGAAGCTTCAGATTCACGTCTCCTGCAAGCTCGGCCGCAAGGCGAAACTCCGCTCGCTGTGGAACGGCGATCGAGCAATGATCCTGCGAGAAGTCGAGGAAGCGCCCACGCGCCTGCTTCGCCATCGCGGCTGCGATCTCGCCCGTTCTTACCTTGATTGCTGCTGCGCTCGAAAATTCCGTGATCGCCCACTCGCTGACCAGCAGGCTTTCGCCGGAGTTCTCGAGCCACGCCAGAACCGCTTCGCTCTTCGGCTCGCGAATGAAGGCTGGAACCAGCGCGCTGGTGTCGATATAGATCATCAGTAACGCGCGCTGCGGCGCATATCTCTTACCACTGGCGCAGTCACCTTCTGGCGAGCAAGAAATTCCCGCATCCGGCGAACCTCGACCTTTCCAATCGCGCGGGACGCGGCGCTCAGGATAAGCCGTCCGTCTGAGGCAATCTCACCGACTAGCGTATCGCCCTCCCCGACGCCAAGCTGCCTTGCCGATTCCGCCGGAAGCCGCACCGCCAGGCTGTTGCCCCATTTCGATACGAGAAGCCCCATCGGCCTGCCGACTTTCTGCGCTTTCATCCTAATGCCCCTTTGTATAGCCGTGTAGATACATGCTAGCCGGGCGACAGCAAGAGGTCAACTGGGCCGGGTTGGATTCGAACCAAACAGCCAGGGATTGTTATTGGCGACAAGCGATACTGGTGTGGAATCGGCCGACGCCCCGCTCCGGCGTCAGAAAGCGCAAAACCATGACTTTTTCGATAACGCCGGTGCACCGGCCGGGGGATCATGCATCCAACCCTTGGGGGAGCCGTCCATGATCGCCGCCAGCCTGATTGGCACACCGCGCCGCCTGAACCATGCGTTCCTGTTCACCGCTCTCTTCGCCGCGGCGTACCCGCTGTGGCACGCGGACTTTCCCGCACCGGTAAGCGCGGTGGCCGATACGGCGATTCCCCAGCACATCGTCGTTTCTCCGATGCCCAACACCAACGAGGCGCGCGAGAGCGCGCCGGCCGTGACCGACGGCCGCATCGGATCCTGCCGCGGTTAGCCAGTTGCAACAAGGACCGGAAAAGGGCCGCCGTCGCGGCCCTTTTCTATTGTGGTGGGCCGGGTTGGAATCGAACAAACGACCAAGGGATTATGAGTTGAAAGCGATTCTCTAACTTGTTGTATTAACGGCCCGTGAACCTCATCCGATAATGTGGACACCTCAACCTAACGCTGTACGCTTCTCGAGCGTGACCGACGGCCATCATGTCCGTTTGTGCCAATGTAAGGTGAGACACCTACCTTCGTAGAATTACTGTCGAAAGGTAGGCCAATGATGTCGTAAGTATCAAAGTTCACTTTGCGCCGCTGAGTCGCAAGTTGTTCTGCAATCGTTTCCTTTGGCACAGTTATCTCCCCCAACAACGAAGGCATTGTAGCCTGTGAATCCAGCGCTTCAGATCATGTTGCTACCAGTCCGAACCACTACAAAGCTTTCGAAGCTTGTGCGCCTTCGCCACCGCGAGCAAAAGCAGCGGCCCTTGCATGCAAGGAAATCGCGAAGTTGCGAATGGTAAGTTCTTCGTTTGGTTCCGCGTATTCCCCGCGCCTTCCGGTATCGGCATTAGATGTGAAGAAGCACGCCACATCGTAAAGTCTGTCTCGAACGAGTCGTTCGCACACCAGCTCGTAACGCTTCGCGTAGCTGCGCTCCTGAAATGCTTCGTCCACCGCATATGGATTCAAATCTATTCGCTGCGTTGCGCGCGTCGATTCCGGGCGCGATTCCAACATGAAAAGATAGCCAAGCCAGGGTTTTTGCGAGGGCTTGAAGATGCCCTCTCGGTACGCGGCCCAGAAGTCGGTCGCATTGCCGAGCGCTTCCTCAACTCGGTTATTGAAGTTGTTGCCGAAGCTGCCGACCTGGGATTTGACTTCGACTGCGGCAACCAGGTTGCTGTTAGACAGGACTACGAGATCCCACTCCTTGGACGGCCGATAGAAGCCCGGAAGGGTTCGCTGCTTCTTCTCGGAAACGTGGATTGCCACATTTCGCAAGCCAGCATCCTTGACGATGGCCGCGATGAGTTGAACAAAACCATCGGCATGCTTCCCACCTGTAACCGCGCCGCGATTTCCTGCGTCCTTCTTACCACCCTTACCGCCTTGGCGTTTCTTTTGCTTCCCCCGCACTTGCCAAAAGTGCTGAACGGCTTTGGCAAGCTCTTTCTTGAAGTCGAGCATCGCTCAGTGGTGACGGATCATTCGGTCTGCAGCAAGAATTCTCGGCGTTTCTCTGTCGAGGCGCTTTGCAGCCATTTCAAAGTAGTGCGGGTCGATCTCAACGCCGACACTGTTTCGGCCCCACTTGGCTGCGGCGACGTTTGTCGTCCCGGTCCCCATGAAGGGATCGAGCACCGTATCACCCACGAAACTAAACATTCTGATGAGGCGCTCCGCGAGTTGCAGCGGATAGGGGGCGGGATGCTCCCTGGTTGACGCACCAGTTACGCCCGTCCAGATTTGCTGAAACCAGGCCTTGTGCTGATCGCCGGGAATCACGCTCAGAATCCGCGTGGCCACGCTCGGGCTGCGGTATCCGCCAGGCTTCCGCTCCATGAGGATAAATTCAATGTCGTTCTTTATGACCGCGTTGGGCTCATACGGCTTGCCGAGGAACCCGCCGCCGTTTCCTGTCGCCTCATAGGCGGCATTGGCGATCTTGTGCCAGATGATCGGCGACAGATTGTTGAAGCCCAAAGCCCGGCAGTGCTCCTGGATCGACGCGTGCAAGGGCATTACAAGATGCTCGCCCTTGTTCTTGCGGCGTGAAAGGCAAACATCCCCAACTACGCATACCAAGCGACCACCGGGAACCAGGGCGTCAAAGCAGGCCTTCCAGACCTTGTCCAGTTCGCCGACGAATTTGTCGTAGTCCTCGATGTAGCCCATCTGCCCTTCGCTGACGTTGTAGTCCTTCAGCGTCCAGTAGGGCGGCGACGTTACGACCAAGTGCAAGCTTTCGGGCGCGAGGAAATTGATTTTGCGCGAGTCGCGCTGGTGGAGGTCGTGATGGGTCGGGAGCTGCTCGAGCTTGGCTTCAATCGCCGCAGTGAGCTTTTTATCTCTGGCGATCCGGGGAAGGTCGGTCTGGTGGTTGCGGATCTCTCCGACGCAGTCAGGAAGGTGCTCAGCTGGATCGAAGAGCACTTCCGATAGTTCGTCTCGCTTATTCATGTTTGGACTGCCCCAGTTTGCCCGAAAACCCCTTAACGCG
>JANNTQ010000109.1:0-58443 GCA_031394435.1 Betaproteobacteria bacterium | reverse complement strand
TCAGTGTCGCGGGTGGGTGGCGCGGCGCAGACCAAGATCATGAAGCGCAAGGACACCGGCGGCGGCGTGCGCCTGGCGCTGGCGCAGTACCGCGAGCTCGCGGCCTTCGCGCAGTTTGCCTCCGACCTGGACGAAGCCACGCGCAAGCAGCTTGAGCTGGGGAAATTGGTGACCGAACTCATGAAGCAGCCGCAGTACCACCCGCTGCAGGTGTGGGAAATGGCGATGACGCTGTTCGCGGTGAACAACGGCTTCTTCAACGACATCGACGTGAAGAAGGCGCTGGCCGCCGAGCGCTCGATGCGCGACTACGTCAAGAGCAAGTACGCCGCGCTGGTAGCGCGCATGGAAGACAAGAAGGACCTCACCGGCGACGACGAGAAGGCGCTCAAGGAAGCGATCGGCGACTGGAAGAAGAACGGGTCTTACTGAGCTAGCGAGAGAGCAAAGTGCCGGGAACCAAAGAAATACGGGTAAAGATCAAGAGTGTGCAGAACACTCGGAAGATCACCAAGGCCATGGAAATGGTCGCCGCCTCCAAGATGAGGAAGGCGCAGGAGCGCATGCGCATGGCGCGACCCTACGGCGAGAAGATCCGCAACGTCGCCGCGCACATCAGCCACGCCAATCCCGAGTACCGGCACCCGTTCCTGGTGTCCCGCGACAGCGTGAAGCGCGTCGGGCTGATCGTGATCACCACGGACAAGGGCCTGTGCGGGGCGCTGAACACCAACCTGCTGCGTATGGTGCTGAACCAGTACAAGTCATGGCTGGCGGAGGGCGAGGAAGTCGACGTCTGCTGTATCGGCAACAAGGGCTTCGGCTTCATGCAGCGACTGGGCGCCAACATCGTTTCGCACGCGATCCAGATCGGCGACCGTCCGCAGATGGACAAGCTGATCGGCACCATCAAGGTGATGCTCGACGGCTATACGAAAGACCGGTTCGACCGCCTGGTAATCGGCTATACCCGCTTCCTGAACACCATGAAGCAGGAGCCGATGCTGGAGCAATTGCTGCCGCTTTCGGGCGAGCGCCTCGGCGCGCCGCAGACGGTGTGGGACTACCTGTATGAGCCGGAAGCCAAGGCGGTGCTCGACCAGGTAATGACGCGCTACATCGAGGCGATCATTTTCCAGGCGGTGGCCGAGAACATGTCTTCCGAACAATCGGCGCGCATGGTGGCGATGAAGGCTGCCTCGGACAACGCCGGCGACCTGATCGACGAGCTGACTTTGATCTACAACAAGAATCGCCAGGCCGGCATTACCAAGGAACTATCGGAAATCGTGGGCGGCGCTGCCGCCGTGTAAAGGAAACTCATGGCACAAACACAAGGCACCATCGTCCAGTGCATCGGTGCGGTCACCGACATCGAATTCCCGCGCGAAGCGATGCCCAGGATCTACGATGCGCTGATCCTGGAAGACACGGGCGAAGCGGGTCTCGCCGAGAAGGGGCTCACCTTCGAGGTCGAGCAGCAGCTCGGCGACGGCGTGGTGCGCTGCATTGCGCTTGGCTCCTCCGACGGCTTGCGCCGTGGCATGAAGGTGAAAAGCACTGGCGCGCCGATTTCTGTTCCCGTGGGCCAGGGTACGCTCGGCAGGATCATGGACGTGCTGGGCCGGCCGATCGACGATGTCGGCCCGATCAAGTCGGACAAGCGCCGCTCGATCCATCAGGCGGCGCCGAAGTTCGACGAGCTCTCGCCCTCGGTGGAGCTGCTCGAGACCGGCATCAAGGTGATCGACCTGATCTGCCCGTTCGCCAAGGGCGGCAAGATCGGCCTGTTCGGCGGTGCGGGCGTCGGCAAGACCGTCAACATGCTGGAGTTGATCAACAACATCGCGACCCAGCACTCAGGTCTCTCGGTGTTCGCCGGCGTGGGCGAGCGCACCCGTGAGGGAAACGACTTCTATCACGAGATGATGGAAGCTGGCGTCGTGAAGATCGACAACCTGCCCGAATCCAAGGTGGCAATGGTGTTCGGCCAGATGAACGAGCCGCCGGGCAACCGCCTGCGCGTGGGCCTCACCGGCCTCACCATGGCCGAGTACTTCCGCGACGAAGGGCGCGACATCCTGTTCTTCGTCGACAACATCTACCGCTTCACACTCGCCGGGGTGGAGGTCTCGGCGCTGCTCGGCCGGATGCCTTCGGCGGTGGGCTACCAGCCGACGCTCGCCGAGGAGATGGGCCGCCTGCAGGAGCGCATCACCTCGACCAAGACCGGTTCGATCACCTCGGTGCAGGCGATTTACGTGCCGGCGGACGATCTGACCGACCCGTCGCCCGCCACGACGTTCGGCCACCTCGACGCGACGGTGGTGCTATCGCGCGACATCGCGTCGCTCGGCATTTATCCGGCGGTGGACCCGCTCGATTCGACCTCGCGCCAGGTGGACCCCAACACCATCGGCGAAGACCATTACAACACCACCCGCGCGGTGCAGGCGACCCTGCAGCGCTACAAGGAACTGCGCGACATCATCGCGATCCTGGGCATGGATGAACTCGCGCCCGAGGACAAACTGGCGGTGTCACGCGCGCGCAAGATCCAGAGATTCCTCTCGCAGCCCTTTACCGTGGCGCAGAACTTCACCGGCACGCCGGGCAAATACGTCTCGCTCAAGGACACCATCAAGGGCTTCAAGATGATCGTCAACGGCGAGTGCGATGCGCTGCCGGAGCAGGCGTTCTACATGGTGGGCGCGATCGAGGAAGCGTTCGAGAAGGCGAAGACACTCCAGTAATGGCTGCCGCCACCATCCACGTCGACGTGGTCAGCGCCGAAGCCTCGATCTATTCGGGCGAGGCGGAGTTCGTCGTGCTGCCCGGCGAAGCGGGCGAACTCGGCATCTACCCGCGCCACACGCCGCTGATCACGCGCATCAAGCCGGGCACGGTGCGCATCACGCCGGCGGGCGGCGGGGCGGAGGAGCTGATTTTCGTCGCGGGTGGCATCCTCGAAGTGCAGCCCAAGGTGATCACGGTGCTCGCCGACACGGCGATCCGCGGCCACGACCTCGACGAGGCGAAAGCGAACGAGGCCATCAAAAAGGCCGAGGAAGCGCGCCGCAACGCCAAGGACAAACAGGAAATCGCCGTGGTTGAGGGCGAGCTCTCGATGCTCGCCGCGCAACTCGCCGCGATCCGCAAGCTGCGAAAAAAGTAGCGTTCCCCTACGGACCGCCTACTTGGGCGGCGTGGCGTACGGTTCGTCCGGCGCGAAGAATTCCGTTTCCTTCAGTCCCCCGGCGGTCCACTCCATGACCGCAGCGTTGGTGAGCAGGACCTTCTGGTATGCGGCCGCCTCGCCGGCGAGTTCGACGCCATAGGTGACGAAGCGCGTGGCCACCGGCGCGTAGTACGCGTCGGCCGCGCTGAACGCGCCGAACAGATACGGCCCGCCTTTGCCGAATTTCGCCCGCGTATCGGTCCAGATCGCGGTGATACGTGCGATGTCTTTTGCCACGTCCGGGCTCATGCCTTTGCCCGGATGGTGGGCACGCAGGTTCATGGGCATGGCCGAACGCAGGGCGCGAAACCCCGCGTGCATCTCACAAGCAATACTGCGCGCGCGAGCGCGCGCCTGCGAGTCCGCGGGCCACAAGTGCCTGGCGGGAAACAGTTCGTTGGCGCGCTCGATGATCGCGAGCGTGTCCCAGGTCGAAAACCCCGCCCCCGGCTCGCCCTCCCAGAGCACGGGCACGAGGCCCGAGGGGGAGAGCTTGCCGATGTTCGCGCTCCAGTCCTGCGAGTCGAACTTGAGGACGCGCTCACGGAAGGGGACGCCGCAGCCGCGCAGCGCAATCCAGGGACGCATGGACCACGACGAGTAGTTCTTGTTGCCGACGATCAGCGTTAGGTCCGGGTTCATGGCGCGATTTGACCTCGGCTACGGCGCGCTGGCAAGAGCGCGGCTTGACCCGGCACGCACCTCCCCGCCACCATGCCGCATGGTGTCGTCTGGCGTGGGTCGCGGCTGGGGCGCAAGCCCGGCGGCCGGATGGCCCGTGGCCTGGGTCTGTGCTGCCATCCTTTCTTCCTGTGCACCCGCAGTTGCGGACGATTCGGTTCGCGCCAGCGCCGTTCCTTCATTTGCCGAGCTCGAAGCCGCCGGCGCCGTGATCGGCGAAGTGCGCATCATTACGCAGGACATCTTCGACCTGGACGATCCCGGGGAGAACAGTGCGCTGTATCGCCTCGCCAACCAGCTGCACGTCAAGACCCGTCCGAGCGTGATCCGCCGCTCGCTGCTGTTCCGCAGCGGCGAGCGGGTGTCCCTGCGCGTGATCGAGGAAGCGGAGCGCGTGCTGCGCGCCAACAGCTATCTGTACGACGTCAGCATCCGGCCGGTCGCTTACCGCGACGGCATCGTCGACATCGAGGTGCACACTCGCGACACCTGGTCGCTGCAACCCGGCATCAGCTTCAGCCGTGGCGGAGGCAGCAACACGAGCGGATTGACGCTGAAGGAGAAGAATCTGTTCGGCACAGGGGTCTCTGTCGGAATCGCGAACACCTCCACGGTGGACCGCTCAGGCACGGAATTCGAATTCGCGCACCAACAGGTTTTCGGTGGCTGGACCGCCTTTAGCTTGAAACGGGCCGACTATAGCGACGGCTCCAGCCACTTGGTCTCGCTGGCCCGCCCGTTCCATGCTCTCGACGCGCGCTGGGCGCTCGGCGCTTCCACCGGACGATCCGACCAAATCGATTCCATCTACAGCGACAGTGCGGTCGTCGAGCAGTATCGCCACCGGCAGAAAACCGGCGAGATCTTCGGTGGCTGGTCAAACGGCCTGGTCGATGGCTGGGTGCAGCGCTATTCCATCGGCGTCGGTTACGCGGACGACAGCTACCAGATCGATCCATCGCTCGTCCTGCCCGCACAACTGCCGCCCGACCAGACGTTGGCGTACCCGTTCTTTCGCTATGAAGTGATCGAAGACAAGTACGCCAGGATCAGCAATCGCGACAAGATCGGGCGTCCCGAATTCTTCGCTTTGGGATTCAATTCGCGCGTGCTATTGGGCCGTGCCTCGACGAGCTTCGGCTCGACGCGGGATCTGTGGCTTTATTCCGGCGCGATCAGCAAGGGCTTCGAGTCGGTGGGCGGCGGCGAGCTGCTGACCGGACTCACTTTCTCCGGGCAGTACGCCGACGGTCAGAGCGAGCGCCAATTCCTTGGCGCCACGACCCGATACTTCCTGCCGCACGGGGGGGGCGGACTGTTCTATGCCGCTGCATTGCTCGACGCAATCAGGAATCCCGGTCCCGCCGACCAACTTTTGCTGGGCGGCGATAACGGCCTGCGCGGGTATCCGTTGCGTTACCAGAGCGGCACGCAACGGGCCTTGTTCACCGTAGAAGAAAGGTTCTATACCGACTGGTATCCATTCCGGTTGTTTCGCGTAGGCGGCGCGGTTTTCTTCGATTTCGGGCGCGCCTGGGGCGGCGACTACCAGAACCTGGCCAATCCCGGCTGGTTGCGCGACATCGGCTTCGGTCTGCGACTGGTCAGCGACCGTTCGGCATTCGGCAATGTCATACATCTGGACGTGGCGTTGCCGCTCGATACCGATGCCAATATCAAGAAGGCCCAGTTCCTGGTAAAGACCTACACTACGTTCTGAGCCGAAGCAGGCGAGCGGGGAGGGAAGCTAGAGGAGGCGGCTAGCCCCGAGTCCCGCGCTCGCCGCCGCGGTTCCTGGATTCGAAGGCGAACACCACATAGCGCTGCGAGCCGCCGGCGTGCAGCGCAGCGAACGGATAGCAGGTCACCAGAGTCAACCGGTTGGGTCCTTCCTGCTTGGCTAGCCACACGTCACGTTTGTCCAGCACGCTCGCGTCTAGAACGCGGTAAGCCACTTGTTTGCCGTCTGCGCGCTCGACTTGAAGCAGGTCACCCGGCTTCACGTTTCGCAGGAAGGCAAGGTGGGTATCACGGTGCCCGCCGACCACGCTGTTACCGGGAGCGCCCGGCACGGGAGTGTCGGAAAAGTGACCCGGACCGAAGGTGATGGCGCTGTCGCCCGCAAGCACATAGCGCTCGATCCCCAGCGCTGGCACTGACAGCCGCGCGACCGGCCAGGTGTCGGCCCAAGGCCAGGGTTTCACTTCCTTCTCACCATTGAGCGTACGTAGCCAGGCGCGAGCGATGAGCTCCTGCGCCAGCCAGCTCTTGGCCTGGATCCAGGCCCCATGGCCGAATTGCAGGGCGCCGATGAGAAATAGCCCGAGGGCCAGGGATTTCCAAGCCCAGCTGCGCGTCGGCGCGACGCGCTGCGCCGGCCACGCGCATTCCGCGCCCCAGGCGAGGTCGGGCTTCACGCCGCACTCCGCAGCAGCGACGCCGCCTGATTCGTCCCGGTGGCCGGCGCCGCCTCGGCACGGCCGGCCAGCAGCAGAACTGTGGCGATCAGCACGGCCGCGGTGGCCAGCGCGATGGTCCCCGCCAGCGCGACGAATGCGAACAGGTCGAAAGCGACGATGCGGGCATTGGCGGAAGGCGTCTGGCTGTGCATGGCGGCGGTGTCCTCGGGGCTGGAGTCGCTCCTGAGGGTGCATTGAAGAGGTCCGTGGGGGCTGCGCACCGTCAGGCTGCGGCAAAGCCGGCGAAGAATTCTGGCAATCCCGTGGCAAGCGCCGCGGCGGCGGCGTTGGGCTATAGTCGCCCGCCATGTCCCGCCGCATCGCCATCGTCGAGGACGATCCGGCAATTCGCGCCAATTACAGCGAAGCGCTGCGCAAGCACGGCTTCGAGGTCGGTGCCTTTGCGGGCAGTGCCGAAGCGCTGAACGCAATGCGTGTGCGCCTGCCCGACCTGGCGATCATCGACATCGGCCTGGGCAGCGACGCGGATGCCGGATTCGCGCTGTGCCGGGAGCTGCGCGCCTTGTCCGCCACCCTGCCGATTATTTTCCTCACCGCGCGCGATAGCGATTTCGACGTCGTGTCAGGCCTGCGGCTCGGTGCCGACGACTACCTGACCAAGGACGTGAGCCTGCCGCACCTGATGGCGCGCATCAGCGCCCTGTTCCGCCGCGCCGAACTGTCGCGCGAGCCGCAGGCGCTCGAAGAAACCATCGAACGCGGGGCGCTGACCCTGGACCTGAAGCGCTTCACCGTCAATTGGCACGGCAAGCCGGTGCCGCTCACCCTCACCGAGTTCTGGATGGTGCACGCTCTTGCCCGCCACCCGGGCCACGTGAAGAACCGCGACCAGCTGATGAGCGAAGCCAATCTGGTGGTGGACGACGGCACGGTGACCTCGCACGTCAAGCGCGTGCGGCGCAAGTTCCAGGGCGTAGACGCCGCGTTCGACCACATCGAGACCGCGTACGGCATGGGCTACCGTTGGAAGGAGTGAGGCGACGCTTGGCGCTCGGCTTGCGCGCCAAGCTGGCGCTGGTGTCGCTGGTCCTGCTCGCGCTGCCCTGGGTGGGCGCGCGCTATGTGAACGAGCTGGAGCAGGTGTTGCTGGAAGGCCAGCAGCGCGCGCTTATCGGTACTGCGCGCGCCATCGCCACTGCACTGCACGACCGCCCACAACTACTGGTCGCGCTGCCGGAGCGTGACGACGCCATGCGACGCGAGGCGGAACTGGAGCTGCAGCGCATCGCGGAGAGCGAAGGACGCCTGCCGGACCCGGCTGCGACACCGCTGCTGCTGGCGCGCGAAGCGGTGCTTGCCGCCAGCGCCGCGCAGGAGGACATTGCGGCGATCCTGCGCGGCGTGCAGCGCACTGAATCGCGCATCTGGGTGGTGAACCGCCGCTACCAAGTGCTCGCCCTGGCAGGCAGTCTGCGCCGCCCCGAGCCGGCCGCCGAAGAAAGCGGATTGCTGCGCGAAGCCTGGCGGGGCCTCGCCGGCTGGCTGATCCAGCGCCCACGCGAGGATTTCTCCGAGGCGGTGCCAGATGATGTGCTGGCCACCGGGCGCGACATCGCGTCTGCGCTGCAGGGAACGCCAGGCAGCCGGACGCGCCGCACCGTCGACGGCCGCGCCGTGGTGGTGTCCGCGGCGCACCCCGTGTGGAACCGCAACGAGGTCGCGGGAGCGGTGGTGGTGGAGGAGACGACCAACCCGATTGCCACGCTGCGCAGCGAAGCGCTGGAGCGGCTTCTCGCCCTCACGCTGACGGTGTTCCTCGGCGCGGCGGCATTGCTGATCGCGTATGCCTCCTGGCTGTCGCTGCGCATCCGCCGCCTGCGCGACGAGGCGGAAAGCGCTATCGACGCGCGCGGCCGCATCACGCGCCTCGCCGCCGGCTCGGAGGCGGGCGACGAGATCGGCGACCTGTCGCGCAGCTTCTCGGCCATGCTAGCCAAACTCTCGCAGCACCATGCGTACCTGGAGAGCATGGCAGGGCGCCTGTCGCACGAGCTGCGCACGCCGATTGCAGTGGTGCGCTCCTCGCTGGAGAACCTCAAGCTGGCGCCGGATCCCGCGGAGGCGCGCACCTACATCGAACGCGCGGAGCAGGGGCTGGCGCGGTTGAACACGATCCTGCAGCGCATGAGCGAGGCCACGCGCCTGGAGCAGGGCCTGCGCGCCGCCGAACGCGAGCGCTTCGAGCTGGCCGCGTTGGTGCGCGGCTGCGTCGACGGATACCGGCTTGCCTACGCGCAGTCCCCGTTCGCCCTTGAGCTGCCCGGCCGCGCGTTGCTCGTGGCGGGTGCGCCGGACCTCGCCGCTCAGCTTCTCGACAAGCTGGTGGAGAATGCAGTCGAGTTCTCGCTGCCCGGCGAGCCGGTACGCATCTCGCTGGAGGAACGCGACGACGCAGCGGTGTTGTCGGTGGAGAACAAGGGCCCGCTGCTGCCCGCCGAAATGCGCGGGCGGCTGTTCGAGTCGATGGTGTCGGTGCGCAGCGCGGGCGCGGGCCCGCATCTCGGCCTGGGCCTGTACGTCGCGCGACTGATCGCGGAGTTCCACGGCGGTACCATCGATGCAACTGATGTTGTCTCCGGCGACGGGGTGGTGCTGCGCGTGCGGCTGCCGCTGGCGCGCTAGAATCGCGCCCTGCATGAAGCCGCTAGCCGAAATGCGCGGCGCAGAACGCTTGCGCGGCCTGCTGTTCGACGTCGACGACACACTGACCACCGACGGCCGGCTGAGCGCGCAGGCCTACGCCGCGCTCGAGCGGTACAAGCACGCAGGACGCATCGCGATTGCGGTGACCGGGCGTCCCGCCGGCTGGTGCGACCACATCGCAAGGATGTGGCCCGTGGACGCGGTGGTGGGCGAGAACGGCGCGTTCTACTTCCGCCATGAGAACGGCAGGCTGCACAGGCGCTTCCAGGATCCGGATGCCGTGCGCGCGCACCAGCGCGCGCGCCTCACGGCGATCGCGCAGCGCATCCTCGCGACTGTGCAGGGCTGCGCGCTGGCGTCGGACCAAGCCTACCGTGAAACCGACCTGGCGATCGACTATTGCGAGGACGTGGCGCCGCTGTCACTGGCGGCGGCCGAGCGCATCTGCGCAATGATGCGTGGAGCCGGGCTCAACGCGAAGATCAGCTCGATCCACGTAAACGGCTGGTTCGGGGATTACGACAAATTGGCGATGACCAAGGTGCTGTTCGCGGAAAAGTTCGGAACCAGCCTGGATGTGGTGAACGGCAACTACGCGTTTGCCGGGGACTCGCCCAACGACGCACCGATGTTCGCTTACTTCCTGAATTCAATCGGCGTGGCCAATATCGCGCGCTTCGCCGGGCAGCTGCCGGCGCTGCCGAAGTACGTGACGCAGGCGCAAGCCGGCGCGGGCTTCACCGAACTGGTCGCGCACTTGCTGGGTGAGCATTAGTGGACTGGTGGTGGGCCTACCTCGCGATCGGCCTGGCGGTCGGGTTCCTCGCGGGGCTACTGGGCATCGGCGGCGGCATGGTCATGGTGCCGATGCTGGTGTTCGTGTTCACCACCAAGGGCTTCCCGGCCGAGCACATGATGCATCTCGCGCTCGCCACCGCGCTCGCCACGATCGTATTCACATCGCTCTCCAGCGTGCGCGCGCATCACCGCCATGGCGGCGTGGACTGGCCGGTGGCGCGCGCGATGGCGCCCGGCATCCTCGCCGGCTCGCTCGCGGCGGCGCTGGTCGCCGGATTCATCCCGACGCGGCCGCTGGCTGCTTTCTTCACCGGTTTCATGTTCTACGCCGCGGCGCAGATGTTCGTCGAGATCAACCCCCGGGCTGCGCGCCAACTGCCTGGTCGCGCCGGCCTGTTCGCCGCCGGCGCCGGAATCGGCAGCATCTCGAGCGTGCTCGCGGCGGGCGGCGCGTTTCTATCCATTCCTTTCCTCGCCTGGTGCAACATGCCGCTCAAGCGCGCTATCGGCACGGCCGCAGCGAACGGCTTCCCGATCGCGGTTGCGGGGACGGTAGGCTACGTTGCGCAGGGCATGCGTGTCCGCGGGCTGCCCGAATGGAGTCTTGGCTACGTGTACCTGCCGGCGCTGCTGCTGATCGTGGCGGCCAGCATGCCGATGGCACCCCTCGGCGCGCGCCTCGCGCACCGGCTGCCGGTGAGGCGCCTGCGGGTGGTGTTTGCGCTGATGCTGTTTGCGCTCGGACTGCGCATGCTGGCAAACTTGTGGTGATCAGGGAGGAGTGACATGCCAGGACCGCTGTCGCACATCAGGGTGCTCGATCTGTCGCGCGTACTGGCCGGCCCCTGGGCCGGCCAGAACCTTGCCGACCTCGGCGCGGAAGTGCTGAAGGTCGAGCGGCCGAAGATGGGCGACGACTCGCGCGCCTTCGGGCCGCCGTGGGTGAAGGATCGCGAGGGGCGCGAGACGAAGGACTCGGCCTATTTCACGTCGGCGAACCGGGGCAAGAAGTCGATCACGGTAAACATCTCGAGCCCGGCGGGGCAGGTAATCGTGCGGGAGCTGGCGCGTGCTTCCGACGTGCTTATCGAGAACTACAAGTACGGCGACCTGGCGCGCTACGGGCTGGGCTACGACGACCTCAAGGCCCTCAACCCGCGCCTGGTCTACTGCTCGGTGACCGGCTTCGGCCAAACTGGCCCGTACCGCGAGCGGCCCGGCTACGACTTCATGATCCAGGGCATGGGCGGCATGATGAGCGTTACCGGGGAGCCCGGCGGCGAGCCGATGCGCGCTGGCGTCCCGGTGGCGGACATCATCACCGGGATGTATGCCTCGATCGCGATCTGCGCGGCGCTCGCGCACCGCGCGGAATCAGGTGAGGGACAGCACCTCGATCTGGCATTGCTCGACTGCCAGATCGCGTTGCTCGCCTACCAGAACACCAACTACTTCGCGACCGGCAAGCCGCCTTCGCGCATCGGCAATCTGCACCCGAACATCGTGCCCTACCAGCCTTTCCGTACCGCCGACGGCGAAGTCATCATCGCCTGCGGCAACGACAACTTGTACGGCAAGTTCTGCGCTGCGGCAGGTTGTCCGGAGCTGGCAGGCGACGCGCGCTTCGCCAGCAACGGCAAGCGGGTGGAGAACCGTGCGGAGCTGACGCGTCTATTGCAGGAGATCTTTGCGCGCCGCCCGACCCAGGCGTGGCTCGAGTTGCTGGAAGCCGCCGGCGTGCCCAACAGCCCGATCAACAACATAGCGCAAGTATTCGACGAGCCGCAGGTGCGCGCGCGCGGCGTACGCGTGGAACTGGACCATGCGGTCGCGGGAAAGCTGCCGACGGTGGCGAGCCCGATGCGTTTCTCGGACACGCCGTTGGAACACAAGCTTGCGCCGCCGCTGCTTGGTGCACACACCGAAGAAATACTGCGCGAGCGACTCGGCAGAAGCGCCGCGCAGATCGCGGCGCTGCGTGCCGAGGGAGCGATCTAGCCGGTCAGTTGTCGATCTTCGCCCCGGCGTCCTTGACGACCTTGGCCCACTTGACGATCTCGCTGCGCACCAGCTTGCCCATCTCCTCGGGAGGCATGCCGCCGGGATCGGCGCCCTGCTCGGCCCAGATCTTCTTCAGGTCGGGCTGATTTATCGCCGCTACCACTTCCTTGTACATGCGGTCCTTGGCTTCCTTCGGCGTGCCCCTGAGCGCCCACAGGCCGTACCAGGTGCGCACCTCGTAGCCCGCCAGGCCTGCCTCGCCCATCGTCGGCACGTTCGGCAGCACAGGATTTCGCGCCGTACTGGTGATGGCGAGGGGGATCAGCTTGCCGGCCTTGATCTGCGTCGAAGAGGTCCCCATGCCGTCGAACGCGAGGTCCACTGTTCCGGACAGCAGGCCGAGCATCAGCGGACCGGCGCCTTGATAGGGGATATGCACCATGAACGTCTTCGTCATGGTCTTGAACAGCTCGACCGAAAGATGATGTGTGGTGCCGTTGCCGGCTGAGCCGTAATTGAGCCGCCCGGGATTGGCGCGCGCGTAGTCGATCAGATCGTTGAGCGTCTTGATCTTGTCGGCGTGTTTGGGGTGCACCACCACCACGTTCGGCACGAAGGCCGCAACCGTGATCGGCTCAAAGTCCTTCTCCAGGTTGTAGGGCAAGCGGGTGTAGAGGCTTTCCGCGATCGTGTGATGCACGGCGCCGAAGAACCAGTTATAGCCATCCGGCGCGCGCTTGACGACGTTCGTCGCGCCGACCGTGCCCCCCGCACCGCCCTGGTTCTCGACGATCACCTGCTGGCCAATCGTCTGCGACACCTTGGCGGCGATAGGCCGCGCGAATGTATCTGTGCCGCCGCCCGCGGGAAACGGATTGAGGAAAGTGATGGGCTTGGTCGGCCAACTCTGTGCGGTGGCGGCCGCGGCGCACGCGAGCAGGACCACGGCTAGTGCAGCTTGGGTGCGGTTCATGTTCCCTCCTGTGGAACTGTCGGAGCAGCTTTTTTCATTCGGCAAGTTTACACGGCGTAACGCGGAGCGGCCCGCTCATGCTGCGGCGCGTTTTTCGGCCGAGTGGACGGAAGCGAGGTACTGCATGGCCGCCTGCACGCCGGCCTGCTTTACCGGCACGCCCGCGAGCTGCAGGCCCATCTCGACTCCGGCCAACGTGCCCATCAGCGTGAGGTCGTTGAAATCACCGAGGTGGCCGATGCGGAACACCTTGCCGGCGAGTTTGCCCAGGCCGGTGCCGAGCGACATGTCGAAGTGCTCGAGGATGATCTTGCGCACCCGGTCCGCATCGTGCCCTGCTGGAAGCAGAACTGCAGTGAGCGTGCCGCTGTATTCCGCGGGATTGGTGGCCAGGACTTCCAGCCCCCAAGCGCGCACGGCGCGGCGCGTCGCCTCGGCGTGGCGCTGGTGGCGCGCAAATACGTTCTCGAGACCCTCTTCGTCGAGCAGCATCCTCAGCGCCTCGCGCAGCCCGTAGAGCAGGTTGGTGGCCGGTGTGTAGGGGAAGTAGCCGGTCTTGCCGTTGGCGATCATCTCGTCCCAGCTCCAGTAGGAGCGCGGCAGCTTCGCGGACCTGGAGGCGGCGAGCGCCTTCTCCGAGATGGCATTGAAGGACAGACCCGGCGGCAGCATGAGACCCTTCTGCGAGCCGCCGACGGTGACGTCCACGCCCCATTCATCGTGCCGGTAATCAATCGAGGCGAGCGATGAAATGGTGTCCACCATTAGCAGCGCGGGATGCTTTGCCGCGTCGATCGCCTTGCGCACTTCGCCGATGCGGGAAGTGACGCCGGTGGACGTCTCGTTGTGCACTACGCACACCGCCTTGATGCGCTGCCCAGGATCGGCGCGCAGGCGCTTCTCGATCGCCGCTGGATCCGCCCCGGTGCGCCAGTCGCCGACAAGATAATCGGGCTGCAGCCCGAGCTTGAGCGCCATCTTCTGCCACAGGCTCGCGAAGTGGCCGGTCTCATACATCAGGACCTGGTCGTCGGGCGACAGGGTGTTGACCAGCGCGGCTTCCCAGGCACCCGTCCCGGAAGCGGGATAGACCACTACCTGCCCCTTGGTCTTGAACACCCGTTTCATGCCGCCGAGCACCGACTTGCCCAACTCGGCGAAATCCGGCCCACGATGGTCCATGGTCGGGAGGTCTATCGCGCGGAGGACCCTGTCGGGTACGTTCGTCGGTCCCGGGATCTGCAGAAAATGCCGTCCGGCGGTTCTTTTCATCAAAATCTCCTAATTTTGTATGCAATCCTGTAGAAAATAGGGCGCAGGTTGCGCTTATTTTAGAATTTTTGTATTCTGCATGCAGAATGACGCTCTCGCAAGACCTAACTCCAATTTCCCGTCGGCCCCTGCACGAAGAGGCCACTGAAAAACTGCGGGATCTGATCGTCCAGGGGCGTCTCGCGCCGGGCGCCCGTCTGAACGAGCGGCTCCTCACCGCGCAGCTAGGCTTGTCACGCACCCCACTGCGCGAGGCCTTCAAGGTACTCGCTACCGAAGGCTTGGTCGAGTTGCTGCCAAATCGCGGTGCGATCGTCTCGGAGGTCGATCCCGTGCGGTTGGCGGAGACAGTGGCAGTCATGGGCGCGCTAGAGGCGCTGGCCGGGGAGTTCGCCTGCCGCAACGCCACCGACGGCCAGATCAACGAGATCCGCTCGCTGCACAACGAAATGCTCGCCAACCATGCGCGCGGCGATCTGGCCGGCTACTTCAAGTTCAACCAGGCGATCCACCTGAAGATCGTGAAATACTCCGGCAACAACGTGCTGTTCAACACCTACCGCCAACTGAACGCAAACGTGCGGCGCGTGCGCACCATGGCGAATCTGTCGCGGGAACGCTGGGATAGCGCCGTGCGCGAACATAGCGAAATTCTCGATGCGCTAGCCGCGAGGGACGTGGTGCGCATCAAGTCGCTGCTCGCGGCGCCGGGGCGCCAAACCGCGTGAACGCGCCGTCGTTCCCACTCGCGCAGCGGCTGCGCAAGGAAGTCGACGGCGAGATCCTGTTTGATGCCGCTTCGCGCGGCCGATATGCGACCGACGCTTCGATCTACCAGGTAATGCCGGTCGGCGTGGTGCTGCCGCGCACCGAAGAAGCGGCGCGCACGGCACTCGCCATCGCCGTAGACGCAGGCGTACCGGTGCTGCCGCGCGGTGCCGGAAGCTCGCAATGCGGGCAGGCGGTGGGCGCGGCCCTGATCATCGATGGCTCGAAGCATCTCGACCGCCTGCTCGAGGTCGACGCAGCTCGTCGCAGCGCGGTGGTGCAGCCCGGCCTGGTGCTCGATGCCCTGAACGCGCAATTGCGCGCACACGGACTGTGGTTCCCGGTAGACGTTTCCACCAGTGCGCAAGCGACGCTGGGCGGCATGGCGGGCAACAACTCCTGCGGCTCGCGCTCGATCGCCTACGGCAACATGGTGCACAACGTGCTCGCGATCGACGCCGTGACCAGCGATGGCCGCGCGCGGCGCTTCGGACCGATGACCGACGACTCGGACCTGACGAAAAATCTGCGCGCGCTCTACGAGCGCGAGAAAGACGAGATCGCCGCTCGGTTTCCGAAAGTAATGCGCAGGGTCGCGGGCTACAACCTCGACCACCTGGGCCCGCCGCACCGGAACTCGGCCCACATTCTGGTCGGCTCGGAAGGCACGCTGGCCTGGTTCGAGCGCATCCACCTCAAGCTCAGCCCGCTACCCGCGCACCGCGTGCTCGGCGTTTGCCACTTTCCTAAGTTCTATACGGCGATGGACCTCACGCAGCACATCGTCAAGCTCGGTCCTTCGGCGGTGGAACTGGTGGACCGCACGATGATCGGATTGGCGCGCGACATCGCCGCGTTCCGCGCCACGGTAGACACGGTGATCCGCGGCGACCCGGATGCAATCCTGCTGGTCGAATTCTCGGGCGACGAGCATGCAGCGCAACTCGCCAAGCTGGAGCAGCTGGTAGGGCTGATGGGCGACCTTGGCCTGCCGGGAAGCGTGGTGCGAGTGACCGAGCTGAAGCTGCAGAAGGAACTGTGGGAGGTGCGCAAGGCGGGCCTCAACATCATGATGTCGATGAAAGGGGACGGCAAGCCGGTGTCGTTCATCGAAGATTGCGCGGTGCCGCTCGAGCACCTCGCCGAGTACACCGATCGGCTGACGCAGGTGTTCGCGAAGCATGGCACGCGCGGCACCTGGTACGCGCACGCCTCCGTGGGCACGCTGCATGTGCGGCCGATCCTCGACCTGCGCGCCGGCGACGCCACCAAGATGCGCGCCATCGCCGAGGAAGCCTGCGCCATGGTCAAGCAATACAAGGGCGCCTATTCGGGCGAGCACGGCGATGGTTTGGTGCGCTCGGAGTGGATCGCGCCGTTCTTCGGGCCGCGGCTCACTGACTGCCTCGCGCAGATCAAGGCCTGGCTCGACCCCAAGGGCCTGATGAACCCGGGCAAGATCGTCAATCCGCCGAAGATGGACGACGCACGGCTGTTCCGCTTCCCGCCGGGCTACGCGACGAAGGCGCCGGTTGCGCTGCTCGACTGGTCGGCATGGGGCGGCTACGACAAGGCAGTCGAGATGTGCAACAACAACGGCCACTGCCGCAAGTTCGACGCTGGCACCATGTGCCCGTCCTACCGCGTCACGCGAGACGAAGTGCATGTCACGCGCGGCCGCGCCAATACGCTGCGCCTCGCGCTCTCGGGCCAGCTTGGGTCAAACGCCGAAGCGGACGTGATGCAGGCGCTCGACCTGTGCGTATCCTGCAAGGGCTGCAAGCGCGAATGCCCGACCGGCGTGGACATGGCACGCATGAAGCTCGAGTTCCTCGCGCAGTACAAGGCGCGGCACGGCCTGACGCTGCGCGACCGCGCCGTCGCATGGCTGCCGCGCTACGCACCATGGGCGGCACGCCTGGCGCCCTTCGCCAACCTCGCGTCGCGCTGGTTGCGGCCCGCGCTTGGATTCTCCACGCGGCGCGAACTGCCCGCGTGGCGGTCCAATTATTTCGTAGACCGGGTGTGGTCCAAGCGCGGCAGCCGGGAGGTGGTGCTGCTGGTAGATACCTTCAACCGCTACTTCGAGCCGGAGAACGCACGCGCCGCAGTGCGCGTGCTGGAGGCGGCCGGCTACCGGGTGCATGTCGCGCAACCGCTGATCGGCGAGCGCCCCTTGTGCTGCGGCCGCACCTTCCTGTCGGTCGGCCTGTTGCAGGAGGCCAAGCGCGAGGCGCAGCGCATGATCGATGCCCTCGCGCCCTGGGTTGCCAACGGCGTACCGATCATCGGCCTCGAACCTTCCTGCCTGTACACGCTGCGCGACGAGTACGCGGTGCTGCTGCCTGGGTCCGCAGCGCTTGCCGAGAACGCGTTCCTGTTCGAGGAGTTCCTCGCGCGGGAAGCGGAGGCAGGCCGTCTGCAGCTGCCGCTGAATCCGCTCGCACAGGATGCGCTGCTGCACGGGCACTGCCACCAGAAGGCATTCGGCGCGATGGGCGCGGTAGAGCGCGTGCTTGCACTGGTGCCCGGGCTCAAGGTGTCGAGCGTGGAATCGAGCTGCTGCGGCATGGCCGGCAGCTTTGGCTACGAAGCCGAGCACTACGACGTGTCGCTCAAGATGGCCGAGTTGAGCCTCCTGCCCGCGGTGCGGCGGGCGGGTGCCGAGACGCTGATCGTCGCCGACGGCACGAGCTGCCGCCAGCAGATTGCCGACGGCACCGAGCGGCGCGCGCTGCATGTCGCCCGGGTGCTGGAGCGCGCGCTCGCCGGCTAGGCGCTACTTCCACAGGTCCACGTCCTCGCGGCGCTCGCGCATGCGGTCGGCGCGCCCCTGGATATAGCGTTGGAAGGAGGGCTCGGATCGGTACCCCTTGCCCGCTACATACTCGAGGGCGGACGCCAGGTGGAACGGACGCAGGTACGACTCGACGCGGAACACTTCCCGGCCGCCGTCGAACAAGACGATGGTCGGCGTGTATGAGACGCGCAGCGAACCTGCCCAGGTCGCCTTGGCGTCGCGCCGGTCGTCGAGCGTCAGCCGGTAGACGTCGAAACGCTCGAGGAGTTTTCGCACTTCCGGTCGCTTGAAGCCCTCGCGGTGCAGCTCGTCACAGCCCGCGCAGTACGGCGTTTCGAAGACCAGGGCGACGGGCTTCTTGCGCGCTAGGTCCACCGGTGGCTTGAGGAAGAAGGGTTCGTCGTGCAGCTTCGGGCTTGCAGCCTCCTTCGCAGCAGCCTGCATGTAGTCCTCGAATCTCAGGCCCTTGCCTGCGATGCCGGCGGCGAAGTCGAGCGCCGCTGAAAAACGCTGCGGCGGGTAATAGCCGTTCAAGCGGGCAACAAGCGCACCTTTCTCGTCCAAGAACAGCAAGGTCGGCGTGAATTGCACGCGCAGCGCGCGTGCCAGCTCCTTCTCGCTCATCCTGCGCCCGTCGCTCCAGGTCACCTCGCGGTCGCCCCAGACGTTGAGCGCAATGGCGACGAAGTGCTTGCGTGCCTTTTCCACGATCGGCCGCTGCGTGAAGCTGGTTTGCATCAGCTCCTTGCAGTAAGGGCAGCCGTCCTGCCCGAAGTACAACATCAGGCGCTTGCGCTCGCGCGCAGCATCCCGCGCATCTTCGGGTATGTCGAGCAAGGTCTCCGTGAACCAGGCGGGGATGTCGATCGCGTACGGGCTCGCGAGCTGAGCGCGGGCCCCCAGGGCGGAAACGAGCAGCGCGACCGTAAGCCAAAGCCTCATGGCACGGAAAGTCTGCCGGCTATGCGGAACTCGTTGCCTGCCGGAGTTAGCACAACCACTTCTCCCATCGCAAGGTTCTCGCCAGTGAGCGCCATCGCGGTGGAGCCATGCGACACCAGCACCAGGTTTGCCTTGCCGCGGTGCGCGGCGATGCGGGGGCGCATGCCGCGCACTTGCGGTTCGGCCTGCGCTTGCCGCGCGAAGAGGTTGGACAGGGGCTCCCACGGACGGGAACCGCCGAAAGCGAGGTTCGCCGTGTCGATGCAACGGCACCAGGGACTCGCCAACACTTCGCCGATCGGAATGCCGCGGTGCCTGAACTCCGCACCCATGCGACGCGCCTGATCACGGCCCGCCGCCGACAGATTGCGCTGGGTCGCGCAGTCCTCGAGCTTGAACCCTTGCGGATCGCCGACGCCGGGCGTGGTCTCGGCGTGGCGGATGAACAGTACCTGCCCACCGCCCGCGACGAGTTTCCACAAAGCTTCGTTGGCGTTCGCCGCAGAGCAGGTCAGGGCGCAAAGGAGAAAGAACCACTTCATCGCTGCTTGCGGCTCCAGGCAAGCAGCGTAATGCCCGCCGCGACCATCGGCAGGCTGAGCCACTGACCCATCGACAGGCCGAGCGCGAGGAGACCGAGGAAGTCATCCGGCTCACGCGCGTACTCGGCGAGCAAGCGGAACGCGCCGTAGCCGACGAGGAATAGGGCGGAGACCGCGCCACGCGCGCGCGGCTTGGACGAATACCACCACAACAGCACGAACAGCAGCGCACCCTCGAGCGCGAACTGGTAGAGCTGCGAAGGATGGCGCGGCACCTCGCCCGCGCCGCGGAACACCATGCCCCAGGGGAGGTCGGTCGTGCGGCCCCACAACTCGCCGTTGATGAAATTTCCCAGGCGACCGGCGGCGAGGCCCGGCGGTACCAGCGGAACGATGAAATCCATCAACCGCCACCAGTCCAAGCGCTGCCGCCAGGCGAAAAAGGCGCCCGCGGCGAGCACGCCGAGAAAGCCGCCGTGGAACGCCATGCCGCCCTGCCAGATGGCGAAGATCTCCAGCGGGTGCGACGCGTAGTACGCCGGCTTGTAGAACAGCACGTAGCCCAGGCGCCCGCCGAGGATGGTGCCGAGCACGCCGAGGAAGATCAGGTCGTCGAACTGCTGCCGCGTGACCGGCGCCGCGCCTTGCGCGATGCGGCGCCGTCCCAGCCACCACAGCATGCCGAAGGCCGCCAGGTACATGAGGCCATACCAGCGCACGGCGAGCGGGCCGAGGGAGATCGCGACCGGGTCGAAATTCGGGTGCGTGAGCATGGCGACCGGTTGAAGATTAGCGCGCAATGCGCCGCGCGTGCTGCACGAACTCCCGTCCCGCCGCGCCGAGGCTGCCGCGGCGCCACGCCAGCCAAAGGTCGAGCCGCGGATGCGGGTCGGCAATCTCGCGGTAGGCCACGCCGCGCCGGCCCAGGTTGGCAACGGACGCGGGAACGACGGCGACGCCAAGGCCGCTGGACACCAGGCTCACCACGGTCTGCATCTGGATGGCTTCCTGGGCGACGCGCGGAGAAAAGCCTGCACGCGCAGCCAGCATTGCGACGATATCGTGCAGCCCCGGGGCAATGGCGCGCGGCGCCATGACGAAAGCTTCGCCCGCGAGCTCGCGTACCGAGATGCGGCCGCGCCCGCGCGCCAGCTGGTGTCGGGAGGGCAGTGCGGCGACAAAGCGCTCGCGCTGCACGACCAGATGTTCCAGGTCTCCGGCAACCGGCGGCAGCAGCAGGCCGAAATCGAGCTCGCCCGCAGCGAGCGCCGCGCCCTGCTCGGGAGACAGCATTTCGCGCAGGGCGAGCGAGACCCCAGGGCGAGACGCCTTGTAGGCCTTGAGCAATTCCGGCAGTACGCCGTAGTCGGCGAGCGAGACGAAGCCCAGGCGCAGGCGCCCGCCGGCGCCGGCCGCCATGCGGCCGACCTCGAGCACTGCGCGCTCGAGCTGCCCCAGCACGCGCTTCGCCTCCTCCAGGAAACGCGCGCCCTCCGGCGTCAGCTCGACCTTGCGGCGCGAGCGCGCGAGCAAGGTTGCGCCCAGGCGCCGTTCCAGGTCCTGGATCGAGCGCGACAGGGGCGGCTGCGACATGTGCAGCGCCGCCGCGGCGCGCCCGAAGTGCAGCTGCTCAGCGACGGCGACGAAGTGGCGCAGCTGGCGCAGCTCCGGGCTATTCATGCTCCAGAGGTATCAGTAGTGAACCTTTATTGTATTGGATCGCAACACAGGCCGTCGCTTAGACTGCCGCCGACAGTCAAAGGAGGCAGGCCATGGCAGACAAAACGGCGCAGGCGGCGAACCGGCGCTCCAAGCTGATCACGCAGGGCGTGGCGCGCTCGCCCAACCGCGCGATGCTGCGCGCCGTGGGCTTCGCCGACGGCGATTTCGATAAACCGATCATCGGCGTGGCCAACGGCCACTCGACGATGAATCCTTGCAACGCCGGTATCCAGCCGCTGGTGGACCGGGCGATGACCGCGCTGGAGGCCGCTGGCGCCAAGCCGCAGGTATTCGGAGTGCCGACGATCACCGACGGCATCGGCATGGGCACCGAGGCGATGAAGTATTCGCTGGTGTCGCGCGAGGTGATCGCGGACGCCATCGAGACCTCGGTTAACGGCCAGGCCATGGACGGCGCGCTGGTGGTCGGCGGCTGCGACAAGAACATGCCGGGCGGCATGATGGCCCTCGCGCGCATGAACGTGCCGGGGATCTACGTCTACGGCGGCACCATCAAGCCGGGCAAGTGGAAGGGGCAGGACCTCACCATCGTCTCGGCCTTCGAGGCGGTGGGCGCATACAGCGCGGGCAGGATGAGTGAAGAGGATTTCACCGGCATCGAAAAGAACGCCTGTCCCTCCGTCGGCGCCTGCGGCGGCATGTTCACCGCGAACACCATGTCGTCCTCCTTCGAGGCACTCGGCATGAGCCTGCTCGGTTCCTCGCAGATGGCCTCGCCCGACGCCGAGAAGGCGGACTCCGCGGCCGAGTCGGCACGGGTGCTGGTTGGAGCGGTGAAGAACAACCTCAAGCCGCGCGACATCATCACCCGGAAGTCGATCGAGAACGCCGTGGCGCTGGTGATGGCCACCGGCGGCTCGACCAACGCGGTGTTGCACTCTCTCGCCATCGCGTCCGCCGCCGAGGTGAAGTGGACCATCAACGACTTTGAGCGCGTGCGCCGCAAGGTGCCGGTGCTGTGCGATCTCAAGCCCACGGGGCGATACGTCGCGGTGGATTTCCACCGCGCGGGCGGCGTACCGCAGGTGCTGAAAATCCTGCTCGCCAACGGCGTGCTGCACGGCGACTGCATGACCATCCACGGCAAGACCATGGCCGAGATGCTGAAGGCGGTGCCGGCCGAGCCGAGGAAGGATCAGGACGTAATCCGGCCGTGGTCGAAGCCGATCTACGCGCAGGGCCACCTCGCGATTCTCAAGGGCAACCTGGCCACCGAGGGCTGCGTGGCAAAGATCTCCGGCCTGAAGGTCACCTCAATCACCGGGCCAGCGCGCGTGTTCGACTCCGAGCCCGCGTGCATGACGGCCATCATGGCGAAGAAGATCAAGCCGGGAAACGTGATCGTGATCCGCTACGAAGGCCCGAAGGGCGGCCCCGGCATGCAGGAGATGCTGGCGCCGACCTCGGCGCTGATCGGGCAGGGGCTGGGCGAATCGGTGGCATTGCTGACTGACGGGCGTTTTTCCGGCGGCACCTGGGGCATGGTGGTCGGCCACGTCGCGCCGGAAGCCTACGTCGGCGGGACGATCGCGCTGGTGAAGGAGGGCGACTCGATCACCATCGACGCGAAAAAACGGCTTCTGCAACTCAACGTGCCGGCGAAAGAACTGGCGGCGCGCAAGAAGAAATGGAAAGCGCCCAAGCCGCGTTATACCCGGGGCCTGCTGGCCAAGTACATGAAGCTGGTTTCGACCGCCTCGATGGGCGCGATTACCGACTCAGAAACCTGAGTCCGGCTGCGCGAGAAATTCGATCTCGGCCGCAGTACTTTCGCGACCGAGAATGCCGTTGCGGTGCGGAAAGCGGCCGAAGCGTTCGATGATCTCCCGGTGCCGAATCGCGTAGCGCACCTGCTCCGGATCGAACTCCTTCATCAAGTCACAAGACAGGTCCTGGTCCGCCAGCGCCTCGCTGTGCTCGAACGGCAGGTAGGCAAACAACTGCTCTGATCGCGTCATCTGCTTGTCCCAGCCCTGCACCAGTATCTCGCGGGCGGCCACGCGCGCCTGGGAGTCCGCGGCGAAGGCGCGCGCCTCGCCGCGGAACATGTTGCGCGGGAACTGGTCGAGCAGGATGACGAGCGCGAGGCAGCTGTGTGGCGCGTCTACCCAGTGCGCGCACTGGCCCGCGACCGCCGCCTCGTGCAGCACCAAGAACCGGGACCGGATCTGCGTGTCGAAGTCCGGGTTTTTCACGAACCAATTCTTCGGGTGTTCTTCGAACCAGAAGCGCAGAATGTCAGCTGCCTTAGGGTCGTTCATTCGGTGCACCATGTTGTCGTATTTGGCCGACAGGCCGCAGTTGACGCTACCTGCGAGCACAGACTAGTCTTTTTTGATCCACAATCCACAAAGGAGAATCGAACAATGACAATCCGCTTTCGTCGCGTGATGGCTGGTTTGCTGATCGTTTGCATGGGCGGACTCACGGCGCCCCTGCCAGCGCTGGCCGGGATTGTGGGTACCGACACGGTCGTGGCGGGCGCGGAGCGCGAACGCCTCGCGAACATGCTCGATCGGAGCGAGGTTCGCGCGCGGCTCCAGACGTTGGGCGTTGACCCTGTGAACGCCAAGGCCCGGGTCGCGGCGCTCTCCGACGCGGAGGCTGCGAAGCTCGCCGCGCAATTGGACGAACTGCCGGCCGGCGGTGACTTGGTCGGCGCCGCAGTGCTGATTTTCCTGGTGCTCCTGTTCACCGATATCATGGGCTACACGAAGATATTTCCGTTCACGCGGTCCATGCGCTGAACGGCGGTGAGGTTCCAGGCGACCCCCGCTGCGGCGGGGGTTTTCGTTTTGGCGGCGGCGCTGCTGGCAGGTTGCGCGGCACCGCAGGTCTCCGGCCTCATCGAACAGCGCCCTGCCGGGCTGCCCGTTGCCGTCGAGATCGCAGCCACTCCATTTTTCCCGCAGGAGGACTATCAGTGCGGGCCAGCCTCGCTGGCCGCCGTCCTCGTGCACGCCGGCCGCGACGCCACCCCGGAATCGCTGCTGCCGCAGGTCTACCTGCCCGGGCGCAAAGGGTCGCTGCAAGCAGAGATGCTCGCGACCGCGAGGCGCCACGGGCTCGTCGCCTATCCGCTTGCACCGCGCATTGGGGATCTGTTGCGCGAGCTCGCCGCGGGCACGCCGGTGGTGGTGCTGCAGAACCTGGCCCTAGACTGGTGGCCGCAGTGGCACTACGCGGTGGCAATAGGCTACGACTTTGATGCGAGACAGATCGTCCTGCGTTCAGGGGTAACGCACCGGCTGACGATGTCGATCGATACGTTCGAACATACCTGGGCGAGAAGCAGCCACTGGGCGATGGCGGCGTTGCCACCCGGCCGCATTCCGGCCACCGCTGCTGAATCCCCATACCTCGCTGCCGTCGTGGCGCTCGAACGGGTTGCGCCGGCCGCCGCACGGCAGGGTTATGAAACCGCACTTGCGCGCTGGCCAGGCAGCGTCGCCGCGCTAATCGGCCTGGGCAACACCAGCTATGTCATGCACGACCTGACGGGAGCCGCTGCCGCCTACCTGCGCGCGACGATGGATCATCCGGAAGCGGCCGATGCGTGGAACAATCTTGCCCAGGCGCTGCACGAGTTGGGCAACCGCGCGGAAGCGATCGCGGCCGCCCGGCGCGCAGTCTCACTGGGCGGGCCGCGCCTGCCGGCCTACCGCGAAACGCTCGACGGGATCCTGCGTACACCATGAGCAACCGGCTGGCGAAAGAGACATCGCCCTACCTGCAGCAGCACGCAGGAAATCCGGTGGACTGGTACGCCTGGGGCGAGGAGGCACTGGCGCGCGCGCGCGCCGAGGACAAGCCGATCCTGCTCTCGGTGGGCTACTCGGCCTGCCACTGGTGCCACGTGATGGCGCACGAGAGTTTCGAGAATCCCGAGGTGGCGGCGGTGATGAACCGCCACTACGTCAACATCAAGGTGGACCGCGAGGAGCGGCCCGACCTCGATCAGGTCTACCAAAGCGCGCACCAGATGCTGGCGCAACGCGGGGGCGGCTGGCCGCTCACCATGTTCCTGTCTCCGGACGGCACGCCATTCTGGGGTGGCACTTACTTTCCCAAGACTTCGCGCTACGGGCTGCCTGGCTTCGGCGAAATCCTCGAGCGCATCGCGGCGCTGTGGCGCGAGCAGCGCACCGCCATCGCCGAGCAGGGCGAGCAGGTGAAGCTCGCTTTCTCGCGCATGCAGCCCGGGCCGGCGGCGCAGCGCGCGGCGCTCGACGCGCAACCGGTGCGCGCGGCGCTTGAAGTGCTGCGCGCGAGCTTCGATGCGC
Organism: Betaproteobacteria bacterium; assembly: GCA_031394435.1. Classification (GTDB taxonomy): domain Bacteria; phylum Pseudomonadota; class Gammaproteobacteria; order Burkholderiales; family SG8-39; genus JAABQT01. The sequence goes on along the minus strand of JANNTQ010000109.1, from coordinate 33,279 downwards.
GTCATGGCGGTTTCGGCGGCGCGCCCAAGTTTCCGCATCCCACCGACCTCGAGCTGTGCCTGCGCAAGGGTGAGGTGGCGATCGTGGATACGACGCTGCGCCGCATGTGCGAAGGCGGCATCTACGACCAGCTGGGTGCGGCTTCTGCCGCTACAGCGTGGACGCGCAGTGGATGATTCCTCACTTCGAGAAGATGCTCTACGACAACGGGCCATTGCTCGGGCTGCTTGCCGACGCGTGGCTAGTGACGGGCGACGCGCTCTACGCGCGCTGCGCCGCAGAGACTGCCGGCTGGATCCTGCGCGAGATGCAGTCGCCCGAGGGCGGCTACTACTCCTCCCTGGACGCCGACTCGGAACGCCAGGAGGGCAAGTTCTACGTCTGGACCGCGAACCAAGTGCGTGCACTGCTCACGGCCGAGGAGTGGCAGGTCGCGGCGCCGCACTACGGCCTGGATGGCCGCGCCAACTTCGAGGAGCAGCACTGGCACCTGCACGTCGCACAGCCGCTGCCCGACGGGGCGCGGCCGATTCTCGACGCGGCCCGGGCGAAGCTCTTCGCTGCGCGCGCGCCGCGCGTGCGCCCGGGGCGCGACGAGAAGATGCTCGTGTCGTGGAACGCGCTGGCAATGCGCGGCATGGCCCACGCCGGCAGCGTGTTCGGCAAGCCCGAGTGGATCGCTTCGGCGCGGCGCGCGCTCGAGTTCGCACGCACGCACATGTGGCGCGATGGCCGCCTGCTGGCCACGTGCAAGGACGGGCGCGCGCATCTCAACGCCTATCTCGATGACTATGCTTTTCTCATCGAGGCGCTGCTCGAGTTGCTGCAAGCGGAATACCGCGGCGAGGACCTGGAGTTCACCGAGTCGCTGGCCGAAGTGCTGCTCGAGCAGTTCGAGGACCGGGACGTGGGCGGCTTTTACTTCACCGCGCGCGACCACGAGCAGTTGATCCACCGTCCCAAGCCGGGGCACGACAACGCGATGGCATCGGGCAATGGCGCTGCCTCGCTTGCCCTTAACCGCCTCGCCGCTGTTACCGGGGAAGCGCGCTACGCGCGCGCCGCCGAGCGCACGCTGGAGCTGTTCTATCCCTCGATGCGCGAGCGCCCCTCCGGCTTCGCTACTCTGCTGCTCGCGCTCGAGGAGCAGCTCGAGCCGCCCGCGACCGCCATCCTGCGCGGGGCCGCGGAGGCGCTAGTGCCGTGGACGCGGGCCATGGCGCGGGAGTACCTGCCCGGAACGCTGGTGCTGGCGATCCCCGCCGGCGTGCCGGGCCTGCCTCCGATTCTCGACAAGCCCGCGGGGAAGGCGGTCAACGCCTGGCTATGCCGGGGGGTTGTCTGTCTGCCGGTGATCACTGAGCTCGACGCTTTGCGAAAGGTTTGCAAAGCGCCCGCGTTCGGGTAGCATTTCGGCCCTCAATTCGACGAGGAACCCATGAAGCTGTTTGTCATTGCCGCCGCAGCGCTGGCGCTCGCTGCCGCGCTGCCGGCGCAGGCGAGCGAGGAGCTTGCCAAGAAGCACGCCTGTGTCGCCTGCCACGTAGTGAAAGGCGCCAAGACTGTCGGCCCGTCCTATGCAGAAGTTGCCAAAAAATACACCGGGCAGAAGGACGCCGAAGCCAAGCTGGCCGAGAAGGTGAAGAAGGGCAGCCAGGGCGTTTGGGGCCAGGTGCCGATGCCGCCGAACGCCGCCGTCCCCGACGCCGACGTGCGAACGCTGGTGAAGTGGGTACTCTCAACAAAGTAGTCAAGTCAGATTCCAAATCACTGAGGAGGTTTTATGCAGCATCCCAAGATCGCACTGACCCTAATAGCCGCCGCCGTTGCATTGATCGGCTGCGGCGAGCAGAAACCCGCGGCGAAGGCCGACACCGCCATCGAAGTGAAGATCGGCCACGTCGGCCCGATGACCGGCAGCATCGCGCACCTCGGCAAGGACAACGAAAACGGCGCGCGCCTCGCGGTGGAGCAGGCCAACGAAGCCAAGATCAAGCTCGGCGGCAAGGACGTCAGGTTCGTGTTCGTGGCGGAGGACGACCAGGCCGATCCCAAGGTTGGCACCACGGTGGCGCAAAAGATGGTGGACTCCAAAGTGGCCGGCGTGGTCGGGCACCTCAACTCGGGCACCTCGATTCCCGCCTCGCCGCTGTACAGCGCCGCTGGCATCCCGGTGATCTCGGGTTCGGCGACCAACCCGAAACTGACCGAGCAGGGCTTTAAGACCCAGTTCCGCGTCGTCGGCCGCGACGACCAGCAGGGCCCGGCGGTCGCCAGCTACCTGGCGACCAACAACAAGCCGAAGACAGTGGCGGTGATTGACGACGCCACCGCCTACGGCGAGGGCATCGCCAACGAAGTCGAGAAGACGCTCAAGGCCGCGAAGATCGCAGTGCTCCCGCGCGAGAAAGGCACCGACAAGACCACCGACTGGAAGGCAGTGCTGACCAAGCTCAAGGGACGCAACCCGGATGCGATCTTCTACGGCGGCATGGACGCTACTGGCGGGCCGCTGATGAAGCAGGGGCGCGAACTGGGCATCAAGGCGGTGTTCGCGTTCGGCGACGGCGCCTGCACCGACGAGATGACCAAGCTGGCCGGACCGGCCGCGGAAGGTCTGCTGTGCTCGCAGGCCGGCCTGCCGGTGTCCGCCGCGGACAAGAGTTTCCTCAACGCCTACAAGAAGAAATTCAACGTCGACCCGATTCTGTACGCGCCATTCACCTACGACGCGGCCAACATCCTGATCGCGGCGATGAGGAAGGCCGACTCGGCCGACCCGGCAAAGTACCTGCCGGAAGTCGCGAAAATCAGCCATAAGGGTGTTACCGGTGAAATCTCCTTCGACGCGAAAGGCGATCGCAGGGACGCCGAGATGACCATCTTCACCATGAAGGGGGGCAAGATCGAGCCGCTGGCGGTGATCAAGGGCGGCAAGACCATCCCGTTCGCCGAGTTCGGCAAGTAAGCGCCTCACTCCGGCATCGAGTAGACGGCACCTGCGGGTGCCGTTTTCATTTCTGCTAGGCTCCTCCGCGTGGACATTTTCCTGCAGCAGGTCGTCAACGGCCTGACGCTGGGTAGCGTGTACGCCGTGGTGGCGCTCGGCTACACGATGGTCTACGGCATCATCCAGCTGATCAATTTCGCCCACGGCGAAGTGGTGATGATCGGCGCAATGGTGGCGTTTTCGGTGATCACCAGCCTCGCCGCGGTGGGCATGCCGCCGCTGCTGGTGGTGATGCTGGGCGTCAGCTGCGCGGTACCGGTGTGTATGGCGGTCGGCTACGCTATGGAGCGGCTCGCCTACCGGCCGCTGCGCCGGGCGCCGCGCCTCGCGCCACTGATCACCGCTATCGGCGTGTCGATTGTCCTGCAGCACCTGGCGATGCTGGTGTGGACGCGCAACGTCATCGCCTTCCCGCAGATCATCCACATCCAGATCTATACCGTGGCAGGCGCCACCATCACCAACGTGCAGATCGCCATCCTCGCGCTGTGCGTGGCGATCATGGCCGGGCTTGCGTTCCTCGTTTACCGCACGCGCCTGGGCACGGCGATGCGCGCCACCGCGCAGAATCCGCAGGTGGCGGGGCTGATGGGCGTGGACGTCAACCGCGTGATCGCCGCCACCTTCGTCATCGGCGCCGCCCTCGGCGCGGTGGCGGGCGTGATGGTCGGCACCTACTACGGTATTGCGCAGTACACCATGGGCTCGGTGCTGGGCCTGAAGGCGTTCTCCGCGGCGGTGCTGGGTGGCATCGGCAACATCCCGGGGGCGATGCTGGGCGGCGTGCTGCTCGGAATCGTGGAGGCGCTCGGCGCAGGCTACATCGGCGACCTGACAGATCTTTGCCGCTACGGCTGGCTGGCGTCGCTTCTAGGCGAGCATTGCGCGGGCGGCGGGCATTTCATCCTGTTCGGGTCGAACTACCAGGATGTGTTCGCCTTTGTGGTGCTGATCCTGGTGCTGGTGTTCCGGCCCTCCGGCCTGCTCGGCGAGCGGGTCGGCGACCGCGCGTGAACGTGCTGTTCGACTCGCGCAGCAACCCCAAGCTGGTCTGGGCCGCGGTGGCGGTGATCGCGCTCTCCTTGCTCGACCTGCCGTTCGCGCTGGCGCAGGTCGGCACCACGTGGGTGAGGATCACCAACTACGCCATCCTCTACGTGTTGCTCGCGCTTGGCCTGAACATCGTGGTCGGTTTCGCCGGACTGCTTGACCTGGGTTACGTCGCCTTCTACGCGGTGGGCGCCTACACCTACGCACTGCTCGCCAGCCCGCAGTTCGGCCTGCATCTGCCGTTCTGGGTGATCCTGCCGATCGGCGCGCTGGTGGCGGCGTTCTTCGGCTTGCTGCTGGGCGCGCCCACGCTCAAGCTGCGCGGCGACTATCTGGCGATCGTCACGCTGGGCTTCGGCGAAATAGTGCGCATCTTCCTGAACAACTTGTCGCGCCCCGTCAACATCACCAACGGGCCACAGGGCATCGCACGCATCGATCCTTTCTCGTTTGGCGGTTTCGACTTCTCGAAACCGGAGTCGCTGCTCGGCCTCGCGTTCAGCGGCCCGATCAAGTATTACTACCTGCTGCTCGCGGTGATGCTGCTGGTCCTGGTGGTCAACGTGCGCCTGCAGAATTCGAGGATCGGCCGCGCCTGGGAAGCGGTGCGCGAGGACGAGACTGCGGCGCGCGCCATGGGCATCGACACCACGCGCATGAAGCTGCTCGCCTTCGCCATGGGTGCCACTTTCGGCGGCGTGGCGGGCGGCATGTTCTCCGCGATCCAGGGTTTCATCTCGCCGGAGAGCTTCGTCCTGGTGGAGTCCATCATGGTGGTGGCGATGGTGGTGCTGGGCGGCATGGGCAACATCTGGGGCGTGGTGCTCGGGGCGGTGCTGCTGTCCTTCGTGCCCGAGATCCTGCGCTGGACGGTGCAGCCGCTGCAGGAGGCGTTGTTCGGCCGTGTGCTGATCGAGCCCGAAGTGATCCGCATGCTGATCTTCGGCCTGGCGCTGGTGCTGGTGATGCTGTTCCGGCCAGCAGGGCTTCTGCCTTCCGCCGTGCGCAAGAGAGAGCTCACCGATGAACGCGCTGCTTGAAGCCATAGACGCCGGCAAGCGCTTCGGCGGCGTGCAGGCGCTCTCCGGCGTGTCGTTCTCCATCCAGCGCGGCGAGATCTACGGCCTGATCGGGCCCAACGGCGCCGGAAAAACCACGCTGTTCAACCTGCTGACCGGCATTTACGCCCCCGACGCGGGAAGCTTCGAGTTCGACGGCGCGATGCTCAAGGGACTCGCACCGCACCAGGTGGCCGCGCGCGGCATCGCCCGCACGTTCCAGAACATCCGGCTGTTCGCCAATATTTCGGTGCTCGAGAACGTGATGATCGGGCGCCACGTGCGCACGCATGCCGGCGTGCTTGGCGCCATCCTCAGGAACCGCGCTACGCTGGCGGAGGAAGCCGCCATCGAGCGCCGCGCTCTCGAGCTCCTTGACTACGTCGGCATCCGCGCACGCGCCAACGATTCCGCCGGCAGCCTGCCCTACGGCGACCAGCGGCGCCTGGAGATCGCGCGCGCGCTGGCTACCGAGCCGAAGCTGCTGGCGCTGGATGAGCCCGCCGCCGGCATGAATCCATCGGAAACGCTGGCGCTGCGCAGGCTGCTTGACCGGATCCGCAAGGACGGCATAACGCTGCTGCTGATCGAGCATAACGTGCGCCTGGTGATGAACGTCTGCGACCGCGTGCTGGTGCTGGACTACGGCGAGCGCATCGCCGAGGGCACGCCCGCGGAGGTGCAGCGCGACCCAAAGGTCATCGAAGCCTACCTCGGCACGCCGCATGCTGCTTGAAATTCAAGGGCTGGAAGTCCGCTACGGCGGCATCCGCGCCGTGAAGGGCATCGACCTCTCGGTCGCCGAAGGAGAACTCGTGTGCCTGATCGGCGCCAACGGCGCCGGCAAGACCTCCGCCTTGAAGGCGATCTGCGGCCTGCATGCGCGCAGCGGCAAGGTGACTTACGCGGGCCAGGCGCTCGAAGGCGTGCCGGTGTTCGAGCTGCCGCGCCGCGGCCTGGTGATGGTGCCCGAAGGGCGGGGCGTGTTTGCGCAGCTCACGGTGGAGGAAAATCTCGCCATGGGCGCGTACGCGCGCGACGACGGCGACGTTGCGGCGGATCTCGCGCAGCAGTATGCGTCGTTTCCGCGCCTGAAGGAGCGCCGAAACCAGACCGCCGGCACGCTCTCCGGCGGCGAGCAGCAGATGCTCGCCATCGGGCGCGCGCTGATGAGCCGGCCGAAGATGCTCCTGCTGGACGAACCCTCGATGGGCCTTGCGCCGCTGATGGTGGCGAAGATCTTCGCCATCGTGCGCGCGGTGGCGGCGCGCGGCGTGACCATCTTGCTGGTGGAGCAGAACGCGAAGCTCGCGCTGGAACTCGCGCACCGCGGTTACGTGATGGAGTCAGGCAGCATCACGCTGGCGGGCGAGGCGAAGCAGCTGCTGGCCAATCCGAAAGTGCGCGAAGCCTACCTGGGGGAAAGTGCAGGCTGAGCGAGGTCCGCCTGCGTGGTGAAGCTGTCGGCGTAGAACTCGTCTTCCGGCAATTTGCAGCGCGCGATGAAATCGCGCCGTGCCGAATCCACCATGATCGGCACGCCGCAGGCATAAACCTGGTGCAGCGAGAGGTCCGGAAAGTCCTGCATCACTGCGCGGTGGACGAATCCGGTTCGGCCCGACCACGCATCTTCCGGCAACCCGTCGGAGACCACCGGCACGTACTTCAGCTTGCCCTGCGCCGCCCAAGCTTCGGCGAGCGCGTGCAGGTACAGGTCCTGCGGCCGCCGCCCGCCCCAGTAGAGCGTCATCGGACGCGCAATGGGCTTGTGCAACATATGCTCGATCACCGCCTTGATCGGCGCAATGCCGGTGCCCGAGGCGACGAAGACGATGGGCTTGTCCGACTCCTCGCGCAGGAAGAAGGTTCCCAGCGGCCCCTCGAAGCGCAGGATGTCGCGCTGCTTCATCTTGCCAAAGACGTGGTCGGTAAACTGCCCGCCGGCGACGTGCCGCACGTGCAGCTGCAGCAGCTCGGCGTCGTGCGGCGGATTGGCGATCGAGAAGCTGCGGCGCGAGCCGTCCTTCAGCAGAAACTCGATGAACTGCCCGGCGAGATAGACGAGCTTCTCGTTTGCCGGCAGCTTGAGGTGCAACACCATGACGTCGTCGGCGGTTCGCTCCATCTTCTGGATGCGGCAGGGCAGCGTCTTGATCTGGATGTCCTTGGTGGCGCCGATGGTGCGCGCCTCGATCACCAGATCGGTGAGGGGCTTGGCCTGGCAGAACAGCGCCTTGCCTTGCGCTTTGTCTTCCTCCGGCAGGGCCTTCAGCTGGTACACACCGTAATCCACCGAGCCGGCAAGGATCTTTCCCTTGCAGCTGCCGCAGGCGCCGTTCTTGCACCCGTAAGGCAGCACGAAACCCTGGCGCAGGGCAGCGGCGAGCACGGCTTCGCCGTCCTCCACCTGGAACTGCTGCCCGCTCGGTTGGATCGTGACGCTGTGCATGTCGCTAAAATGGCACCGATGAAGAAACTGTTGATCGCGGGCTACGGTGACATCGCGCGCCGCGCCGCACCGCGGCTCGAAGCCCGCTACGCGGTGCAGCCACTGTCGCGCCGCCACGGCTTCGATCTCGACCGCCCCGAGACCCTCTTTGCCCTGCAAGGGGCGGACGCCATGCTGCATTGCACGCCGCCGCAGAGTAGCGGTGCAGCGGACACGCGCACCACCCATCTGCGCGCAGCGCTGGCAAAGGGGCGAATTTTACCGGCGCGCGTGGTCTACGTCAGCACCAGCGGCGTGTACGGGGACTGCGGCGTGGCGCTGGTGATCCTGCGTGTTCCCGGCATCTACGCCGCCGACCGCCTGCCCCTGGAGAGGCTGCGCGCGGGGACCCCCGTCCTGCGGGCGGAGGACGACGTCTACACCAACCACATCCATGCGGAAGACCTGGCGTCGATCGTGGTACGGGCGCTGGAGGAAGCCGCGCCCGCCGGCACCTACAATGCCAGCGACGACAGCGAGATACGCGTGGGCGACTGGTTCGACCTGGTGGCGGAGCGCACCGGGCTGCCGCGTCCGCCGCGTATCCCGCGTGCCGAGGCGGCGGGCCGCATCGCGCCCGATCTGCTCTCCTTCATGAGCGAGTCGCGGCGGCTCGCCAATCGCCGCATGAAGGAGAGCCTGCGCGTGCGGCTGCGATACCCGACGGTGTTCGAGGGCCTGCCGCGCTCCTTGGGGGTCGCATGAATGCGCTGCTGGTGCTGACCAACCTGCCGGACCGCGTCGCCGCCGAGAAGCTCGCCGATGCGCTGATCCAGAAACGCGTCGCCGCCTGCGTCAACATCCTGGCGCCTTGCCGCTCGGTTTACCGCTGGAACGGGGCTGTGCAGCACGATGAAGAGCACCCGGTGCTGATCAAGACGACGCGAGAGTGCTACGCCGCACTCGAGGCGGCGATCCGGGAGACTCATCCCTACGAACTTCCCGAGATCGTGGCGGTCCCAATCGAGCGTGGCCTGCCCGCCTACCTGGACTGGGTAGCCATGGAAACGACGCTTTCCCGATGAAACACTCCCTTCTCCTGTGGCTTGCGCTCGCAGCGCTGCCAGCGACAGCGGCGTCGCCTCCAGACCTGCTCGAACCCGAACAGGCCTTCCGCTTCTCGGCCCGCGCGCTCGACGGCAATGCGTTGGAGGTGCAGTTCGCCATCGCCGAGGGCTACTACCTGTACCGCGAGCGCTTCAAGTTCTCGGCCGAGAACGCGCGCCTCGGCAAGCCCGAGTACCCGGCGGGGGAGAGGAAGAACGACCAGTTCTTCGGCGACACGGAAACTTACCGCAAGGCAGTGCGCATCCGCGTGCCGGTGGAGGCAGGCGCAGGCGATCCGCTGAAGCTCGTCGTCACCTCGCAGGGTTGCGCCGACGTCGGCGTGTGCTACGTGCCGATGGAGTCGATCGCGTCGCTGCGCCTGGCGTCTTTGCCGGCCGATTCGCCGGCAAGGCGCGCGTCGCTCACGGCAAGCGACTTCGACATCGCGGCGATGTTCCAGGGCAACACCTGGGTGGTGCTGGCGAGCTTCCTCGGCTTCGGCCTGCTGCTCGCGTTCACGCCCTGTGTGCTGCCGATGATCCCGATCCTCTCGGGCATCATCGCCGGCGAGGGCGGCAGCGTGAACAAGACGCGCGCCCTCGCGCTTTCCTCGTCCTACGTACTTGGCATGGCGGCGGCTTACGCCGCCGCCGGCGTCGCCGCCGCCTACTCCGGCTCGCTCATCGCCGCGTCGCTGCAGAACGCCTGGGTGCTTGCCGGCTTCGCACTGGTGTTCGTGCTGCTGGCGCTGTCGATGTTCGGGCTTTACGAGCTGCAGTTGCCGGGATTCCTGCGCCAGCCGCTCTCCGCTGCGCACCACCGGCTCGAGGGCGGCAAGCTCGCTTCGGTGGCCGGCATGGGGGTGCTGTCGGCGATCATCGTCAGTCCCTGCGTCGCCGCGCCGCTCGCCGGCGCGCTGCTCTATATCAGCCAGACGCGCGACGTCGCGCTCGGCGCCTCGGCGCTGTTCGCCATGGCGCTCGGCATGGGCATCCCGTTGCTCGCCATCGGCATCTCCGAGGGGGCGCTGCTGCCCAAGGCGGGCCGCTGGATGCACGTGGTGAAGAAGCTCTTCGGCGTGCTGCTGCTCGCGGTAGCGGCGTGGATCGTTTCGCCGCTGTTCCTCGACGGCAAGGGAGACACGAAGTTCGTGCGCGTGGACAGCGTCGCGGAACTGGACGCCAAGCTCGCCGCGCCGGGCAGGCGGGTGATGCTGGATTTCTATGCCGACTGGTGCGTCTCGTGCAAGGAGATGGAAGCCTTTACCTTCAGCGACGCGCGCGTCAAGGCGCAGCTCGACCGCATGCTCCTGTTGCAGGCCGACGTGACGGCGAATACCTCGGAGCACAAGGCGCTGCTCAAGCGCTTTTCGCTTTTTGGCCCGCCGGGAATTATCTTTTTCGATGCCCAGGGCAAGGAATTGCGCGGCCTGCGCGTGATCGGTTACCAGAACGCCGAGCGCTTCCTCAAGACGTTGCAACTCGCCGATTCCGACTGAGCGCGCCAATGCGGCGCCACGTCCAAGGCATCGACCACGCCGTGATTCTGGTGCGCGACCTCGACCAGGCGCAGCAGGCCTACGCGCGCATGGGATTCACGCTCACGCCGCGCGGTTTCCATAGCCTTGGCTCGCAGAACCATTGCCTGATGTTCGGCAGCGACTATGTGGAACTGCTCGCAGTACCCAAGCCGCATCCGGCGCTGCAGACCTTCACGGATTTCCTCGCCAAGGGCGAAGGCCTGGGTGCAATCGCTCTTGCCACCGATGACTCTGGTGGCCTGCATGCCAGTCTTGCTGCGGATGGCATCGCAGCGGACGCGCCGCTCGACTTCTCGCGCCCGGTGCAAGGCCTGGGCGAAGCGCGCTTTCGCATCGTCACCCTGCCGCCCGACGTGTCGCCAGGTTGCCGCATTTTCGCCTGCCAGCACTTCACGCGCGATGTCGTGTGGCGGCCGGAGTACCAGCGCCATGCGAACGGCGCCACGCAGATCGCGGCCGTCGCGGTCGTGACCGACGATCCCGAGGCGGCTGCAGCGAGTTACGGCAAGCTGCTGGCCGCGATGCCGCAGAAGATCGACGAGGGTCTGGTGGTGCAGAGCGGCAGCGCGCCCATCGCGCTCGCCTGGCGCGGGAAACTGGGACACCGGCTACACGGAGTCGGCCTGCCGCTGCGTGCGCGGCCGCTGGTCGCCGCACTCTTCATCCGCGTCGCAGATCGCGCAGCAACGGCCAAGGTGCTGCGCAAGAACGGATTGCAACCGGCCGCGCTGGCGGACGGTTCTTTCGCGGTCAGCGCCCAGGACGCGCACGGCGTCGCCGTGGTGTTCGGCTAACCTGCCTTTTTCAGTTCGCGCGCAACTTGCAGCGCGAAGTAGGTCAGGATGCCGTCGGCGCCCGCGCGTTTCATTGCCAGCAGCGTCTCCATCACGCAGCTCTTCGGCAGCCAGCCGTTGTCGATCGCGCCGCGCAGCATCGAATACTCGCCCGACACCTGGTAGACGTAAGTCGGCGCCTTGAACTCGTCTTTCACGCGACGCACGATGTCGAGGTAAGGCAGCCCGGGTTTCACCATCACCATATCGGCGCCTTCTGCGAGGTCGAGCCCCACTTCCCACAGCGCCTCATCGGAGTTCGACGGGTCCATCTGGTAGGTCTTCTTGTCGCCTTTGCCGAGGTTCTTCGCCGAGCCGACCGCGTCGCGGAACGGCCCGTAGAAGCCCGAGGCGTACTTCGCCGAGTAGGCGAGGATCTTGGTGTGAATGTGCCCGGCCTTCTCCAGCGCGCCGCGGATGCGGCCGATGCGGCCGTCCATCATGTCCGAAGGTGCGACGATGTCGACACCAGCCTGCGCCTGGCACAGCGCCTGTTTGACCAGGATATCGAGCGTGACATCGTTGACGATGTAACCGGCCTTGTCGATGAGGCCGTCCTGGCCGTGCGAGGTATAAGGATCGAGCGCGACATCGGTCATGATGCCCAGCTCCGGAAAGCGTTTTTTCAGCGCCGCGACCGCGCGCGGCACCAGGCCCCTGGCGTTGAACGACTCGCGGCCGTCGAGCGTCTTCAGCTTCTGCTCGATCACCGGGAACAGCGCGATGACCGGCACGCGCAGTTTCACGCATTCCTCGGCCACCGCCAGCAGGCGGTCCACGGTCATGCGCTCGACGCCGGGCATCGAAGCCACTTTCTCAGTACGGTCTTTTCCGTCGAGGACGAAGACCGGATAGATCAGGTCGTCTGCGCTGAGGCGATGCTCGCGCATCAGCCGCCGCGAGAATTCGTTTCGTCGCATTCGCCTCATGCGCACGGCGGGGAACTGGCCATAGATCTTCATGGTGCTGATTTTCCTGAGAGTTTCAGGGCGCGGAACTTTCCCCTCGCGGCGCAATCTTACCTTCAGACGATGTCGATCGTCTCCCGCTTCTCCTCCCTGAGCGGGTTGCCTTAACTCCAATTAAGGCGTTTCGCCCCCGGTTTAAATCCCCTTTGCCGGGGGTTTTTTATGCCCAGCGCTTGCTGCTCGCAGCCAATCGTCCAGCAGCACGCGCGTATCTTCCACCCCCTCGCCGGACAGGCTGGAGAACAGCCGGGCCTCCGCGTCGAAGGCCCGTGCTGCGAGGCGTATGCGGCATTCCTTCAAGACTTTGACCTGCTCCCGGCGCGACAGCTTGTCGCATTTCGACAGCAGCACCAACAGGCGCCGCCCGGCAGGCCTCAGCCATGCGAGCAAGCGCTCATCGTGCGGAGTAAAGGGATGACGGGCATCCATCAGCACCACCACTCCCGCCAACGAGCTGCGCGTGCTCATGAACCCGCCCACCAGCCGGTCCCATTCGCCCCGCACCGCTTGGGGGACGCGCGCATAGCCGTAGCCCGGCAAGTCGACGAGCCTGCCGCGGCCGCCAAGGTCAAAGAAATTGATGGTCTGCGTGCGTCCCGGGGTTTTCGAGACGAACGCGAGGCGCTTGCGCCGCGTGAGTGCGTTGATCGCACTCGACTTGCCGACGTTGGAGCGCCCGGCGAAGGCGAGTTCGGGCAAGTCCTCGGGCGGCAGGCCGCCGGTGATTCCGGCGGAAATCAGGAATTCCACCCGGGAAAACGCGCTGTCGGATTCCGGCATGCCCGAAATTCTAATAAAATGAGGCGTTTCCAAGGATTCCCGGGAGATCCAGAATGAATCGTATGCTGGCGTCAGTCGCCGCCATGGGGCTGCTGTGGGCGGCGCAGGCCGCCGCGCAAGGTGCCGCCAAGCCCGACATAGCGGAGGGCGAGCAGATTGCGAAGCAGGTTTGCGCAGCCTGCCATGCCGCCGATGGCAACAGCGCGATTGCCGCCAACCCCAAGCTGGCGGGCCAGATTCCGGAGTACCTGCACAAGCAGCTCGCCAACTTCAAGCCACAAGGCGGCAAGACGGCGGAGCGCGACAACGCAGTGATGGCGGGCATGGTAGCGAGCTTGTCAGATGGTGACATGCGCAACGTCGCCGCGTACTACGCGTCGCAGAAGCTGCGGCCGGCGGCGGCGGCCAGCAAGGAACTCGCGGCGCAGGGACAGAAGCTCTGGCGAGGCGGCAATGCGGCAAGCGGTGTTCCCGCCTGCGCCGGCTGCCACGGTCCCGACGGGGCCGGCATCCCGAGCCAGTATCCGCGCCTCTCCGGCCAGTTCGCGGAGTACGTGGAAGCGCAACTCAAGCTGTTCCGGGCCGGCGGCCGCGCCAATGACCCGAACGGCATGATGCGCGGCGTTGCCGCGCGCATGCGCGATCAGGAGATCAAGGCGGTCGCGGAGTACGCGGCCGGATTGCGATAGGCCCAGGGGCGAAATAAAAGCCTGCGGGCGCTGTTAACCGACACGTGGGCCAACTTGAGGAGAACCCGATGAAGAAAGGCATGTTTGCAGCGGCGGTAGCCGTCGTTCTGGGCGCGGGCGTCGCGCAGAACGCGTTCGCGCAGGTGAAACCCGAGATTCTCGTGAAGCAGCGTCAAGCGGTGATGACCCTGCAGGGCAAGTACTTGGGTCCGCTTGTCGCCGTTGCGCAAGGTAAGGCTCCGTACAACGCCGCGGCCGTTCAGCGCAATGCGGGATTTCTCGACAACCTGAGCAGAATGCCCTGGGATACCTTTGATCCCAGCACGAGAAACGAGAAGACGCGCGCGCTGCCCGTGATCTACGAGAACAACGCGAAGTTCAAGGAATACGCGAGCCGGTTGGAGAACGAAACGTCCACGCTGGTGACGCTGAGCAGGAGCGGAGACGAGGCCGCGGTGAAGGCGCAGATCGGCGCTGTTGGCAAGGTCTGCGGAAGCTGCCACGACGACTTCCGTCAGAAGCAATAGAGACCTGGGCGCCAGGAGAAGCCCCGCCCGCGCGGGGTTTTTCTTTTCTGCGGTGCTGATGTGTGCCCTTGCGTACCCGGCCCTGGCGCAAGGCGACGCAAAGCGCGGCGCGTACCTCGCGAAGGCGGCCGGCTGCGCCGGTTGCCACACGGAGGCGAAGAAGGACTCGGTGCCCTACGCCGGCGGGCGCGAACTGAAGACGCCTTTCGGCACGTTCTACGGGCCGAACATCACGCCGCACGCCGGGGCCGGGATCGGGCGCTGGAGCGAGGCGGATTTCCTGCGCGCCCTGCGCTCGGGGGTCCGCCCCGACGGCGAACATTACTTTCCAGCGTTTCCGTATCCGTCTTTCACCCGGATCGCCGACGCGGACGCGCGCGACCTCTGGGCCTATATGCGCTCGTTGCCGCCGGATAGCCGGGCCAGCCGCCCCCACGATCTGAGTTTCCCTTTCAGCCTGCGCTTCCTGGTCGGCTTCTGGAAATGGCTGTACTTCTCGCCCGGGCCGTTCGTCGCGGACGCAGGGCGTACGCCGGCGCTCAATCGCGGCGCCTACCTGGTCGGCGCGCTCGGACATTGCGGCGAATGCCACACGCCGCGCACGGCGCTCGGCGGGCCAAGACGGGACCGGCTGCTTGCCGGAGCGGCGCAAGGCCCCGAGGGCAAGAGCGTGCCGAACCTGACGCCGGCGAGACTGAAGAAGTGGGATGACAACGAGCTAAGGGAGTTCCTGCTTGCTGGCATCACCCCGGACGGCGATGTCGCTGCCGAGACGATGGGGGAAGTGATCCGCAACACCACCAGCCAGCTGACCCCGCAAGACCTCGCGGCGATCATTGCCTACCTGCGCTCACTGCCGGCACTCCCCGACGAGCCGCGTTGAGCCTTTGCCGATGTTGACGGAATAGCGCCCCGCAAGGCACTGTTCAGTGCAATGAGCGACGCGCAAAGCCTGATCGAGCAGATTCCGCGGCTGCGACGTTACGCGCGCGCGCTGGTCGGTGATCGCGCTACGGCAGACGACCTGGTGCAGGACACGCTGGAGCGCGCCTGGTCGAAACTTCACCTCTACCGCCACGGCACCGACCTGCGCGCCTGGCTGTTCACGGTGATGCACAACGTGCACGTGAACCGGGTGCGCGCGGCACGGCCCACCGACCCGCTCGAGGACGAAATGCCGGAACTCGCGCAGCGCGCCACGCAGGGCGACGCGCTGCTGGTGCGTGATCTGGAACGCGGCATCGCTGCGCTGCCGCTGGCGCAACGCGAGGTACTGCTGCTGGTGGCAGTCGAGGACCTGAGCTACGACGAGACCGCGCGCGTGCTTGGCATCCCGATCGGCACGGTGATGTCGAGGCTGGCGCGCGCGCGCGAGAAACTGCGTGATCTGATGGAAGGAAAAGGCGGCGTCAAGCTGCAGGTAGTGAAATGAGCGATTTGCAACCGATCAGCGAAGCGGAAATCCAGGCTTGGGCCGACGGCCGGCTTGCCGCATCGCGGCGCGCGGAAGTGGAGGCCTGGTTCTCGGCGCATCCGGAAGAGGCCGAGCGCGCCGCCGCCTACCGCGGCTTCAACGAGCAATTGCAAATGCACTACAACCCGGTGGTGGACGAAGCCGTGCCGGCGCGCTTGGAGCGCGCGGCGCGGCACGGCTCGCGCCTGCGTCCGCTGGCCATGGTCGCCGGTTGGGTGGCGCTGGGCATCGCGATCGGCACCGTAGCCGGTTGGCAGTTGCATGCGCTGCAGGCGCCGGCACCGGTTGCCAAGTCCGAGACGCCGGTCATCGCACGCCGTGCGGCGCTGGCACACGCCACCTACTCCCCTGAGGTGCGTCACCCCGTGGAGGTGGGCGCGGACCAGGAGGAGCACCTGGTCGCTTGGCTGTCGAAACGGCTTGGTGGCGAAGTACGCGCGCCCAAGCTCGACGCCGAGGGCATGGCATTGGTGGGCGGGCGCCTGCTGCCACGGGACCCGGGTCCGGTGGCGCAGTTCATGTACCAGACCGCGCAAGGCCGGCGCGTGACGCTCTATGTGCGCACCGAAGGGCCCGAGCAGCGAGAGACGGCATTCCGCTTCGCGAGCGAAGGCAACGTGCGCGTGTTCTACTGGATAGACCGCAAGTTTGGCTACGCCCTGTCGTCGGCCGACCTGGAGCGCGAAGAGCTGCTAAAGCTCGCCAACGTGGTTTACCGCCAGCTCAATCCCTAAGCGCTGCGCGGATCTCCGTCTTCACGTCCCTGTGGTCGGTCGGATGATGTAGCCGCCGGACTTCTCGTCGCGCTCGAGGGTAACCAGCTTGCGCTTCTCCGCATCCTCGAGCAGGTCGGAGAAGGCTTTGAAGCCGTAATAGGACTCGTTGAAGCCCGGGTTCCTGCGCTTCAGGGCCTGCTTCACCATCGAGCCCCAGATCTTCTCGCCCTCGCCGCGCTCGGCGATGAGCGCCTGCAAGGTCTCGATCACCAGGTCGAAAGCCTCCTGCTTCTTGTCGTCGGGCGGCGCGGCATCCTTGGGCGCTCCCGGCGGCCGCGCCTCGCGGCGCTTTTTGGCCGCGCGGCGCTTCGCCTCGTCCTCGCGCACCAGGTCGTCGTAGTAGATGAATTCGTCGCAGTTGGCGATCAGCAGGTCGGAGGAAGAATTCTTCACCCCGACACCGATCACGTTCTTCGCGTTCTCGCGCAGCTTGGACACCAGCGGCGAAAAGTCGGAATCGCCGCTCACGATGACGAAGGTATCGACGTGCTGCTTGGTGTAGCAGAGGTCCAGCGCGTCCACCACCATGCGGATGTCGGCCGAGTTTTTGCCCGACTGGCCGCGGTGGGGGATCTCGATCAGCTCGAAGGCGGCGGAGTGCATGCCCGCCTTGAATTCCTTGTAGCGGTCCCAGTCGCAGTAGGCCTTCTTCACCACGATCGAGCCCTTCAGCAGCAGCTTCTCCAGCACCCGGCCGATGTCGAATTTTTCGTACTTCGCGTCGCGTACGCCGAGCGCGACGTTCTCGAAGTCGCAGAATACGGCGAGGTTGCGTGTTTCGGTCATGCCGGTCCTTGTTGTTGTGGCTGGGTTGGTGCAAGCCGGTGTCGCGCGCGGCGTCGTTCGCGCCAGTTTTCCACCAGCGAGTAGGCGGCGGGCACCACCAGCAGCGTGAGCAGGGTGGAGGTGACCATGCCGCCGATCACCGCGATCGCGAGCGGCGCATTGGTCTCGGCGCCGGCGCCCAGGCCGAACGCGGCGGGTGTGAGCGCGAGCACGATGGTAGCCGAGGTCATCACCACCGGCCGCATGCGGATCGGGCAGGCGTCGAGCAGCGCCTGGTCCACCGCCAGGCCTTGCGCGCGGCGCTGGTTGGTGAGGTCCACCAGCAGGATCGAATTCTTCGCCACCAGCCCGATCAGCAGCACCAGCCCGATCATCGAGTAGATGTTGAGCGTGTGCATCGGGATGCGCAGGCCAACCGCTTGCCCGAACTGCGACAGCGGCACGAACAGCCACAGCGCGAACACGCCGCCGACGATGGCGAGCGGCACCGCCAGCATGATGAACAAGGGCTGCAGGAACGAGTTGAACTGGCTCGCAAGCACCATGAAAAGGAGTACCAGCGCGAGCGCGAAGGTAAAGGCGGTCGCCTGGCGTGTCTTCTCCAGCTGCTCGGCCTCGCCGATGAACACCACCGTATAGCCGAGCGGCAACTGCTTGGCGGCCTCGCGCACGCGCTCCATCGCGGTCGCGAGCGGAATCGAGGGCGAGGCGAAGAAGGTGGCCGCGTACTGCAGGTCAAAGCGTCCGATCACCGCCGGACCGATGCGCTCGTGGAAGGCGGCCACGCTGTCCAGGCGCACCAGCTGCCCCTGGCGGTTGCGCAGGTAGATTTTGGCGAGATCGATCTGCGAGGCGAACTCGCCCTCCTTCGCCTTGACGCGGATGTCGTAGCGCTCACCGTCTCCGGGTTGGTCGTTGTACTTGGCGATATCCACGCCGCCGGTGAGCATGTTGATCGCGAGCGCGAGGTCCTGCGAGGTAAGGCCGACGCCCGCGGCGCGCACCCGGTCGGGCTCGAGCACCAGCTGCGGCAGGTCGAGTTGCAGGTCGGTGTCCATGCGGCCGATCTGCGCATCGACCTGCAGCGCCCTTTGCAGCTCTGCCGCATGGCGGCCCATTTGCTCCAGGTTCGGGCCCTTGACCACGAACTGCAGCGGCTCGGAGCGCGCCCCTTGTACGATGCCGAAGGCGCGCGGAAAAGCGCGCGCACCGGCGACTTGCGCCAAGTCGCGCCGCAGCGCCACCAGCACCTCGGCCTGGCTCAGGCCGCCGCTCTTGCGGCGCTCGGACTTGGTCTTCATGCGCCCGACCAGCGTCGCCTGGTTCACTTGGCCCGCGGAGCCCAGGCCGATGACGCCAAACTCGGTCACGACGTCGGGGTAACGGAACACGATCTCTTCGACCTCGCGCAGCTTCGACTCGGTGTAGTGGATCGAGGAGCCGAGAGGAGTGCGGATGCCGACCAGGAATCGCCCTTCATCGGCCTGTGGCGCGAGTTCGGTCGGCAGCAACTTGAACAGCGGCACCACCGCGGCGGTGATCACGGCGGCACCGGCCAGCACCTTCCAGCGGTGTGCCATTGCCCAGGCGAGCGAGCCACGGTAGAAGCGGTCCAGCCGCGCAAATGCATGCTCCAGCAGCCAGTAGACGCGGCCGTGTTTTTCACGCACCTGCAGGTACCGCGAGCACAGCATCGGGGTCAGTGTGAGCGAGACGAACAGCGACACCAGCACGCCGAATGTGACCACCACCGCGAACGAGCGAAGGAACTGCCCCAGGATCCCGGAGACGAAGATCACCGGCGCGAAGATCGCCACCAGCGAGATCGAAGCGGCGAACACGGCAAAGGTCACCTCGCGGCTGCCGTTGACCGCCGCCGCCAGGTTGTCCTCGGTGAGGTGTTCGCGGTGGCGGTAGATGTTCTCCAGCACCACGATGGCGTCGTCAACCACCACGCCGATCAGCAGCAGCAGCGCCAGCAGCGTCACCGAGTTGAAGGTGTAGCCGAAAAAGTACATCACCGCGATGGCGCCCAGCAGCGACACCGGGATCGCGGTGGCGATGATCAAGGTCGAGCGGAAACTCTTCAGGAACAGCCAGACGATGAGCGCGGCGAGGATCGTGCCCTCGAGTAGGTGGGCTTTGAGCGCATCCACCATCTCGCCGATGAAAATGGCGTCGTTCTGCACGTAGTGCAGCTCGAGGCCCGGCGGCAGCTGCGGCCGGATTTCGTTCTCGATGCGCTCGCGCACCCGCTCGATGATGTCCACTGTGTTGGTGTTCGGTACCTTGACGATGCCCACGCCGACCGTGGGCTTGCCGTTGAAGCGCGCCAGCTGCCTGAAGTCCGCCAGCCCGTCCTCGATCTCGGCGATGTCTCGCACCCGCACCGGCGCGCCGTCGCGGTAGGCGACGATCATTTTCTCCAGCTCGTCCAGGCGGTGGAACTCGAGATCCAGCTTCACCAGGTGCTCGGTGGCGCGCCCGGTGAGGAAGCCGCCGGAGAACTGGATGTGCTCGGCGGCGAACGCGTTGGCGACGTCCTGTGCCGCGATGCCGTACGCGGTCATGCGCGCCGGCAGCAGGTTGACGCGGATGGTACGGTCGCGCCGGCCGCCGATGCGGATCTCGCCCACGCCGTCGATGGTCTCGAGGCGCTTCTTGATGACGTTGATGGCGTACTGGTTGAGCTGCTGCTGCGTGCGGTCGCCCTGCAGCGCGGTCCACATGATCGGCTGGGTGTTGGTCTCGACCTTGGCCACCACCGGCGGGTCCGCGTCCTTCGGCAGCCGCCGCAGCACCTGGTTCACTTTCGCCTGCACCTCGTTGAAGGCGATGTCGATGCGCTTCTCGAGATTGAAGGTGATCACCACTACCGAAACCCCGGGCGACGAGGTCGAGGCGATATGCTCGATGCCGGGCACGCTGTTGACCGAGGTCTCGATCAGATTGGTGATCGAAGCGTCCACCACGTCCGGATTGGCGCCCTTTTGCGCCGTGACCACCGAGATCACCGGAAACTCGATGTAGGGCAGGCGATCCACGCCCATGCGACTGTAGGCGATCAGGCCGAACAGGATCAGCGCCGCGTTCAGCATGTATGCGAACACGTGGCGCTTGATGGAAAGCTCGGGAAGCGTCATCGCTCAGCCCTTCCTGTCGCCGCTCTTTTCGGCCCCGCGCTTTTCGGCGCTGCCCTTTTCGCCTTTGGCCACGCCCTTGCCTGCCGCGGGCGTAGGCAGTGCCACCACCGCGCCGTTGGTGAGAAAGCCTGCGCCGTCAACCGCCACGCGCTCGCCCGGTGCCAGGCCCCTGAGCACTTCGTAGTAGCCCTCCTGCCGGATTCCGGTTTCGACCAAACGCTGCTGCGCGGTCAGCCGCCCGTCCTGCTCTGCCACCACGTATACGACTTTGCCCGCCGGCCGCAGCACCACGCTCTGCTCTGGCACGGTGAGCGCTTTCTCGCGCACCGCGATCACGATCCTGGCGTTGACGCTGCCGCCGCCGCGGAAGCTGCCGTCGTTGTCGAATTTCACGATCGCGTCGAGCGAGCGGTTGGCTGCGCCCACCGTAGGCCTGATCTCGTCGATCTTCGCCTCGAGCTCGCGCCCCGGCTCGGCCGGCACCGAGAGGCGCACCCTGAGGCCGGGCTTGATGATGCGGTCGGCGTTCTCGGGCAGCGGCAGGTGCGCGTGCAAGCGGTGCGTCCCGACCAGCTTGAACATCGGATCGCCCACCTTTACGAAATCACCCGCGGCGACGATCTGCACCTCGACTTCGCCATCGATCGGCGAACTGACACGAGCCTTGCCGAGGCTGCGCCGCGTCTGGTCGGCGCGCGCCTTGGCGCCGGCGATCTGTTCGCGTAGCGCGTTGCGCTGCGCGGCCGCGTCGTCGACCGCGTTTTGCGAGATGAAGCCCTGCGCCACCAGCTTCTGCTGGCGCTCAAGCACGCGCTGGGACTGCTCGAGCAGCGATTCCAGGCGCGCGATCTCGGCGGCATCGGCGCGCGCCTGGATTTCGAAATCCTGCGAATCGATTTCCGCCAGCAGGTCGCCTTTGGCGACCTTCTTGCCGGTGAAAGCGTGCACCCGCATCACCCGCCCTGCGACCTCGGCGCCCAGGCTCGGGTCGACTACCGACTCGAGCGAGCCGACCACCTGCTCGCCGACCTCGATGGTGCGCGGCTGCACCACGGTAGCGGTGATGAGCGCGGGCGGCGGGCCGGCGGGCCGCTTGGACGACTCGGCTTCGCGGCCGCAGCCGGCCAACGCGGCGCAGGCGGCGGCCAATGCAATCAACAGCCAGGGCGCCGGATTCACCATGCTGGGATGCTCTCGCCTGCGTACAGTTCCGGCACGCTTTCACGGCGCCGCACGAGGTGCGCCCGGTCGCCGGCCACCATGACCTCCGCCGCGCGCGGCCGCGTGTTGTAGTTCGAACTCATCGCCATGGCATAGGCGCCCGCGGACATGATGGCGAGCAGATCGCCGGCACGCGCCGCAAGCAGGCGGTCCTTGGCGAGGAAATCCGTGCTCTCGCACACCGGGCCAACGACGTCGTAAACGGCCTTCGCTGCCGATTCATTCGCGTGCTGCGCCGGGAGCACGTCATGCCAGGCGCCGTACAGCGCAGGGCGGACCAAGTCGTTCATCGCGGCGTCCACGACGAGGAAATTCTTCTCGGCGCCCGGCTTGACGTACTCGACGCGCGTGAGCAGCGCCCCCGCGTTGCCCACGATCGCGCGCCCAGGATCGACGATCAGCTTTTCCTTGCGGTCCGCCAGCACGCCGAGCGCGCCGTCGAGGAACTCGCTGATCGGGGCCGGCGATTCGTCGCGGTAGCGGATGCCGAATCCGCCGCCGAGGTCGATGTGCGCCAGTTCGATGCCGCTGCGCTGCAGCCGCTCGGTCAGCGCGAGGATGCGCGCGGCAGCATCGATGAACGGCCCGGCGCCCGTCATCAGCGAGCCGATGTGGCAGCCGATGCCGATCGCTTCGACCTGTGCCATGCGCGCTGCCTCGCGATACAAACGCTCCGCGTCCGCATAAGCAACGCCGAACTTGTTCTGCTTCAGACCGGTGGAGATGTAAGGGTGCGTATTCGCGTCGACGTCGGGATTGACGCGGAACGCGATCGGCGCGCGCTTGCCGAGGCGCCCCGCGACCTGCGCCACGCACTGCAGTTCTCCCTCGGACTCCAGGTTCAGGCACAGGATGCCCGCCTCGAGCGCGCGTGCGATTTCGTCCTCCGTCTTGCCTACCCCCGAGAACAGCGTCTTGCGCGCATCGCCGCCCGCGGCCAGCACGCGCGCGAGTTCGCCGCCGGAGACGATGTCGAAGCCGGCACCGAGCTTGGCCAGCACAGCAAGGACGGCGAGATTCGAATTTGCCTTGACCGAGTAAGCGATCAGCGCAGCGCGCCCGCCCAGCGCGCGCGAGAACTCGCCGTAGCGATCTTCAATCGCTGCCCGCGAATAGACATAGCAGGGCGTGCCGAAGCGCCGCGCAATTTCCTCCAGCGGGACCTGCTCGGCGCATAGCACGCCCTTGCGGTACTCGAATGCCATTGCTGGACTAATTCTTCTCGGTCGCGCTTTCAGGCTCAGCCGGGTAGGGGGTCGGCTTGTACGCTTCCTGCTTGGGCGGCTTGACTCCCGCCGGGGGCTTGTCGCGCAGGTACAGCGGACCCTTCTGGCCGCAGCCGGTGGCCAGGATCAGCGCGGCGAGGAAAATTACGGCGGCACGCATCCAAGGCTCGCTAAAATACTGATATTAGCAGGGAAAATGAGCATGACGGACACCGAGTTCGAAGCATTGGCGGAGCGCGTGCTGGCGGGGGTGGAGCACGCCGTCGAGGCGACCGGACTGGACGTCGATCTTCAGCTCAAAGGGGCCGGAGTGCTGGAAATCGAGTTCCAGGACGGTAGCAAGATGATCGTGAACCGGCATGCCGCCGCGCGCGAGATCTGGGTGGCGGCCAAATCAGGCGGTTTCCATTTTTGCCACGACGGCAAGGCCTGGCGGGACACGCGCGATGGCGCCGAGTTGTTCGCCGTGCTGTCCAGGCTGGTCTCGGCGCAGGGCGGCGCGCCAGTGGTTTTGAGTCCGGCTGACTAGTAATTCGGCGCCAACGGCCTGCTCACCTCGGCCGCCGCTGCGGGCGGCGGCACGAACGTAGGCAACAGCGTGAATGGCGGCGCGTCGTCCTTGGGGACGAACTCGCGATAGAAGTACTCCGGGATGTGCTTGGCTTCGTTGTTCGCCACCGGGCTCATCTCGAACGTATCCGCGGTGACCACGCCATCGGGCACGACGCGCTGCAAGTCGGGCATGCCCTTCAGCGCTCTTTCCATGTAGCCAGTCCAGATCGGCAGCGCCACCAGCCCGCCGGTCTGGTTGCGCCCCAGCGACTTGGGCTGGTCGAAGCCGACCCATGCAACGCCGACCAGCGCCGGGTTGTAGCCGGCGAACCAAGCGTCGACGAACTCGTTGGTGGTGCCGGTCTTGCCTGCAATATCTTTGCGGCCGAGGCTGGCAGTGCGTGCTGCGGTTCCGACGCGCGCCACATCCTGCATCAGGCTGTCCATGATGAAGGCATTGCGCTCGTCGATCACGCGCAGCGACTCGTCGCCGGCGCGCTGCGGGCGCGCCACGCCGAGCGGATTGCCGCGATCGTCGACGATCTTCTGGATGAAATAGGGTTGCACCAGGTAGCCGCCATTGGCGAACACGGCATAGGCGCGCGCCATCTGCCAGGCGGTCACCGTGCCCGAGCCGAGAGCCATCGTCAGGTAGGGCGGGTGCCGCTCGGCATCGAAGCCGAAGCGCGTGATGTAGTCCTGCGCGTACTTGACCCCGATCGCATCCAGGATGCGGATCGACACCATGTTCTTCGACTTGGCCAGCGCCGTGCGCAGCCGCATTGGTCCCTCGAAGCGACCGTCGAAGTTCTTCGGTTCCCAACGCTGGCTGCCGGTAACGTCCGCCTCGATGGCGATCGGCTCGTCTGGCACCACCGTGGCGGCGGTAAAGCCGCGCTCGAGCGCCGCGGAATAGATGAATGGCTTGATCGCCGAGCCTGCCTGGCGCCAAGCCTGGGTCACGTGGTTGTACTTGTTGCGGTTGAAATCGAAGCCGCCGACCAGGGCCCGCACTGCCCCGTCCACCGGGTCGAGCGAGATGAACGCCGCCTCGGCCTCGGGCAACTGCGCGATCTGCCAGTGCGATGCGTCGATGCGCTGCAGGCGCAGGATTGCACCGCGCCGGATGCGGCGCTGCGGCGAGGTGCGCTCGAGGGAGCGCGCGGCGAAGCGCAGGCCTTCGCCCGCGACGGTGACGCGCTCGCCGTTCCTGAGCACGACCTTCACCTCGCGCGCGCTGGCGGCGAGCACCAGCGCGAGCCGCAGTTCCTCGTCGTCGGCGCGCTCCGCCAGCGCTTCCTCGAAGTCGTCCTCGTCGGCGTCCACTGCGAGTTCGACGAATCCTTCCGGGCCGCGATACCCCAGCCGGCGGTCGTACTCCAGCAGCCCGGCACGCGCTGCCTCAACGGCCGCTTGCTGGTCGACTTGGCGGATGGTGGTGTAGACGCGGAAGCCGCGGCTGTAGGCGTCCTCGGGGAACTGCTCGAACACTGCCTGGCGCACCATCTCCGCGACGTAATCCGCCTGCACGGCAAAGGTCTCCACCACTCTGTGCACTGCGATGGGCGCCTTGACCGCGGCTTCGTGCTCCTCGTCGCCGATGTAGCCCAGTTCCTTCATGCGACGCAGCACGTAATGCTGGCGCTGTTTGGCGCGTTGCGGATTGGCGATAGGGTTGTATCTGGACGGCGCCTTGGGCAGTGCCGCCAGCATCGCCGCTTCGCCGAGCGTAAGCAGGTCCAGGGACTTGCCGAAGTAGATCTGCGCCGCGGCGGCGAAGCCGTAGGCGCGCTGGCCGAGATAAATCTGATTGATGTAGAGCCCGAGAATCTGGTCTTTGCCTAGGCTATGCTCGATCTTGAGTGCGAGCAGCACCTCGTAGAGTTTGCGCGTGAGGGTCTTCTCGGAAGAAAGGAAGAAGTTGCGTGCGACCTGCATAGTGATGGTGCTGGCACCCTGGCGGCGCCCTCCGGTCACCAGATTGGCGTAGGCCGCCCGCACCACGCCGTGGTAGTCGATGCCGGAATGCTGGTAAAAGCGCTCGTCTTCCGCCGCGATGATGGCGTTGGTCAGCGTTGGGGGTACGTCATTGATGTCCACCAGCACGCGCCGCTCTTCGCCAAACTCCCCGATCAGCACCCCTTCCACCGTGTAGACCCGCAGCGGGACCTTGGGCTGGTAGTCGGTCAGCGTGTCGAGCGAAGGCAGATTCGGGTACGCGAGTGCCACCACCAGCGCGATCAGGCATATCGCAGCGGCGACCAAGCCCCCGATCAGGGCCAGCGGAAAGGTCAAAAAACGGAGCCACATCAAGGGTGTTGGACAACCATCGCGGCGTTAGTGCCGCGGCAGTTGCGCCGGGCGGGGAAGCGGGGGCATTATAGACCGCCCATGGAAGGTGACGGATTCGCTAGACACCGGTGGGAGTTGTTGCTAGCATTTAACGCAAATTCTACGTATCGTCCCTAAGGGCTGATACAAAAAGGGAAATAACGATGAATCTGGACATTTTCAGCCCGAAGGCGCCGCCGCTGTTCGGGCTGGACATCAGTTCTTCGTCGGTGAAGATGCTGGAGATTGTCGAGGCCGGCAAGGGAACATATCGGGTCGAGCGCTACGTGATCGAGCCCCTGCCGCGGGACGCTACTGTGGACGGCAACATCAGCAACCTCGAGTCCGTGGTCGAGGCGGTCAAGCGTGGCTACAAGCGGCTCGGTACCCGCGCCAAGCACGTCGCTATGGCAGTGCCCACGGGTGCCGTGATCACCAAGAAAATAATCGTCCCGGCCAGCTTGCGCGAAGCCGAACTGGAGATACAAGTCGAGTCGGAGGCCAACCAGTACATTCCGTTCGCGCTGGAAGAGGTGAACCTCGACTTCCAAGTGGTCGGTCCCTCGCCCACCTCGCCGGATGAGCAGGAGGTGATGATCGCCGCGACGCGCAAGGAAAAGGTCGAGGACCGCGTGGCAGTGGCCGAGTCGGCCGGTCTGAAGGCGATGGTGATGGATATCGAGTCCTTCGCCCAGCAGTCGGCGCTCGGGCTGGTGGTCAGGCAGCTGCCGAATGCCGGCAAGGACATGAACGTCGCCATCGTCGACGTCGGCGCCAACGTCATGAACGTAAGCGTGATGCGCAATGAGCAGTCTATCTATACGCGCGAGCAGGCGTTCGGCGGCAACCAACTGACGCAGGACATCGTTGCACGCTACGGCATGAGCGCGGAGGAGGCCGAGAACGCCAAGCGCTCGGGCGGCCTGCCGGATGACTTCGAGACCGAGGTGCTGCGCCCGTTCATGGAAAACCTGTCCATGGAGGTGCAGCGCGCGCTGCAGTTTTTCTTCACCTCGACGCAATACCACAGCGTGGAGCAGATCCTCCTCGCGGGCGGGTCGGCCGTGATTCCCGGCATGGACGAGGTCGTGCAAACGCGCACCCAAGTGCCGACCATGGTGGCCAACCCCTTCACCTCGATGCAGGCTTCGCCCCGCATCCAATTGAAGAAGCTGATGGTGGACGCACCCTCGCTGATCGTCGCCTGCGGGCTGGCAATGCGGAGATTCGATCCATGACCGTGCGCATTAACCTGCTGCCGCACCGCGAGGAGAAGCGCAATCGCGGCCGCCAGCATTTCGCGGTGCTCGCCGGGCTCACCGCCGTGTTGGGCCTGGTGATCGTCGGCGCCGGCTATCTGTACGTCGCCGGCCTGATCTCGACGCAGCAGGAGCGCAATCAGTTCCTCAAGTCCGAGATCGCCAAGCTGGACAAGGAAATCGCCGAGATCAAGAAGCTGAAGGATGAGATCGCCGCGCTGCTGGCACGCAAGCAGATTATCGAAACGCTGCAGGCAGACCGGGCGCAGACCGTGCACCTGCTCGACCAGTTGGTACGGCAGATGCCCGAGGGCGTGTACCTGAGGAGCGTGCGGCAGCGCGGGCTCGGCGTCACCTTGCTGGGATACGCCCAGTCCAACGCGCGCGTGTCGACCTTGATGCGCAACATCGAATCGTCACCGTGGCTCGCCGACCCGAAGCTGGTCGAGATCAAGGCCAGTACGGTGAACAAGAAGCGCCTGTCCGAGTTCAACATGACCCTGATGGTCAAGCGCGCGCAGTTGAAGGACGCTGCCAAGGCGCCGGTGAAGGCGCCGGCGAAGAAGGGCTAGGCCATGGCCACGATCGACTTCAAGAAAATTGCCGAAGACTTCAAGGCCACCAACTGGCAGGACCCGGGCAGCTGGACCGTAATCCCCAAGGCGGTGGTGCTGATCGCGATCCTGGTGGTGCTGCCGGTGGCAGGCTACTTCGGCCTGTGGCAAGGCCAGCTCGAGGAGCTCGAGCAGGGCAAGCAGCAGGAGGTCAAGCACAAGGAGGACTACCTCAACAAGAAGACGCAGGCGGTCAATCTCGACCTGCACAAGCAGCAACTCAGGGAGATCGACACCCAATTTGGCGCGCTGCTCAAGCAGCTGCCGAACAGGTCGCAGATGGATGCGTTGCTGGTCGACATCAATCAGGCCGGGCTCGGCCGCGGTCTGCAGTTCGAGTTGTTCAAGCCCGCGCCGCAGGAGGTCGTGCGCGATTTCTACGCCGAATTGCCGATCGCCGTCCGGGTGATCGGCGTGTATCACGACATGGGCGCTTTCGCGAGCGACGTCGGCCAGCTGTCGCGCATCGTGACCTTGAATGACGTTGCCATCGACGCGGGCAAGGACGGCAATCTGACCATGGACGTGATTGCTCGCACCTTCCGCTACCTCGACGAGGAGGAAGTGGTGGCGCAGCGCAGATCGGCTGCCGGGGCCAAGAAGGCGGCCAAGAAATGAGGCGCTACTTCGCGCTGGCCTGCATGGTGACGCTAGCCGCGTGCGGCGGTGAGCAGTTCGGCGACCTGAAGCAGGAGCTGAGCGTCATGACCAAGGACCTGCGCGGGCGGGTAGACCCCCTGCCGCAGGTGCGTCCGTACGAGCCGGTGCCCTACAAGGCCGAAAACGACGTCGACCCGTTCCGCCCCGGGCGCATCGAAGTGGTCGTCCAGAAAGACGGCGTGCTGGCCACGACGGGTACGCGGGGGCCGGACACGGACCGGCCCAAGGAGCCGCTGGAGGCGTTTCCGCTGGAGTCGATCCAGATGGTCGGCTCGCTGACACAGGGCCGCGAGACTTTCGGGCTGGTCAAGGCCGGGCCGAACCTGTACCGCGTGCGCAAGGGCAACTACATGGGCCAGAACTTCGGCATCATCACGGGCATTGACGAGTCCCAGATCGGCCTGAAAGAGTTGATTCAGGAAGGCAGCGGCGAATGGGTGGAACGTGCGAGCGCGCTGCAACTGCAGGAGGTGAAAAAATGAAATCGACCAGCATCGTGCGGGCCAGCTGGCGCACGCTCGTCCTCTGGCTTGCGACTAGCGGCATCGCGCTTGCTCAGGGCAACAGCATCGAAGCGTTCGACGTCTCGCAGCAAGGCGGCACGGTGGTGATACGCATCACCACGAAGGAGCCGCTGAAGGCGCCGCCACCGAACTTTACCGTGGCCAATCCGGCTCGCATCGCATTCGATTTCAGCGCGACTGCGAACGCGCTGGGCCGCAGCAGCCAGGACATCAGCCAGGGCGAACTGCGCTCGATGAACCTGGTGCAGGCTGCCGACAAGACACGCCTGGTGCTGAACCTGCGCCGCCCGGTGGCGCATGCAGTGGCCCTCGACGGGCGCAGCGTGGTGGTGACCCTGCAAGGGGCTGCCGCGTCGACCGGCGACAAGGTGGCGAATTTCGCCGAAGGGCGCGGCGATTCCAAGCACGCCATCCGCGACATCGATTTCAGGCGCGGGCGAGTCGGCGAGGGCCGCGTGGTGGTGGACCTGTCCGATACCTCGACCGGCATCGACATCCGCCAGCAGGGCCAGAACATCATCGTCGACTTCCTCAAGACCGCGTTGCCGGAAAACCTGCGCCGCCGCCTGGACGTAGTGGACTTCGCCACGCCGGTGCAGACCATCAGCGCTTTCCAGCAGGGCGAGAACGTGCGCATGGTGATCGAGCCGCGCGGCCAATGGGATCACAACGCCTACCAGACCGACACCCAGTTCGTGATCGAGGTGAAACCGGTGGCCGCCGACGCTGCGCCGCAACGCGGCCGCTACACGGGAGAGAAGCTGTCGCTCAACTTCCAGAACGTGGAGGTGCGCGCGGTGCTCAACGTGATCGCCGACTTTACCGACCTCAACGTCATCACCAGCGACTCGGTGGGCGGCAGCATCACGCTGCGCTTGAAAGACGTGCCTTGGGACCAGGCGCTGGAAATCATCCTGCAGACCCGCGGCCTGGACAGCCGCAAGAGCGGCAACGTGATCTGGATCGCGCCGCGCGACGAACTGGCCACGCGCGAAAAGCTCGCGCTGGAGTCGACGGCGCAAATCAACGACCTCGAGCAAACGCGGACCGAGGGGTTCCAGATGAACTACCAGAAAGCGGCCGACGTGCAGAAGCTGCTCGCCGACAAGACGCAGCCGATTCTGTCCAAGCGCGGCAGCGCGGTGGTCGATGCCCGCACCAACACCCTGTTCGTGCAGGACACGCCGAGCCGGCTCGAGGAAGTGCGCAAGCTGATCGCCAAGATCGACGTGCCGGTGCGCCAGGTGATGATCGAGGCGCGGATCGTCGAAGCAAGCGACAGTTTCGCCAAGAATCTGGGCGTGCGGCTCGGCTATCACGACCTTAATGCCAGCACCTTCGGCAACGCCAACCAGCCACGCCTCTCGGTCGGCGGCGGCCTGGTCGACGTGGCCGGGCATGCCGCGGGCGGCGCGCAGGGCGCCACGCCGATATTCCTTCCGGACAGCCTGTCGGTCAACATGCCGTCAACCGGCCTGAACGGATTTCCGGCCGGCGTGGCTTCGCTGGTTCTGTTCAACAGCGCAGCCACGCGATTCCTGAACCTGGAGATCAGCGCGCTCGAGGCCGACGGCAAGGGCAAGATCATTTCGAGCCCGCGCGTGCTGACTGCCGACCAGGTGGAGGCGATCATCGAGCAGGGCACGGAGATTCCCTACCAGCAGGCGACGTCCTCCGGCGCCACTTCGGTGTCGTTCCGCAAAGCCAGCCTCGCGCTGAAGGTGAAGCCGCAGATCACGCCCGACGGCAACGTGATCATGACGCTCGACGTGAACAAGGATGCGCCGGGCGCCACCACGCCCGCCGGGGTGCAGATCAGCACCAAGCACATCAAAACCGAGGTGCTGGTCGAGAATGGCGGCACGGTGGTGATCGGCGGCATCTTCGAGCAGACCGATCGCACCGACGTCACGCAGGTGCCCTGGTTCGGCGACCTGCCGTTCGTCGGCTGGTTGTTCAAGAGCAAGGTCACCAACGCGCAAAAGACCGAACTGCTGGTGTTCATCACCCCGCGCATCGTCAACGAGCGCATGACGGTGCGCTGAAAAATTTTGCCAGGACGCCTCCTTGGACACACGGCCGGGACCTCCCGGCCGTTTTTATTTCCAGCCTGCCTAGCCTCCGTACAATAGGCGCATGCGGGACGCACGCAACGTGTTCCTGGTCGGCCTGATGGGGGCGGGCAAGACCACCGCCGGCCGCATCCTCGCGCGCCGCCTGAAGCGCACGTTTCACGATTCGGACCAGGAGATCGAGCGCCGCTGCGGGGTAAAGGTCCCGGTGATCTTCGACATCGAAGGCGAGGCAGGTTTCAGGCAGCGAGAAGCGTCGATAATCGCCGAGCTCACCGCGCTGGAGGACGTCGTGCTCGCCACCGGCGGCGGCGCGATACTGGCGCCTGCCAGCCGGCGCCTTCTCGCCTCGCGCGGCACGGTGGTCTACCTCCACGCGCAGCCCGCCGCGCTCTACGAACGGGTGCGCCGGGACAAGAACCGGCCGCTGCTCGCCACTGCCGACCCGCTGGCGCGCCTGGCCGCGCTTTACGCGGAGCGCGATCCGCTGTATCGCGAGGTGGCCGACATCGTTGTCGACACCGGCCGGCAGAGCGTGCAAATTCTTGCGCGCCAGTTGCTCGGCCAGCTGAGGGAGACATGGAAACTGTCCGCGTAGCGCTCGGCGAGCGTTCGTACCCGATCTACATCGGCGCTGGCACGCTGGATGCAGCCGAGCTCTATCGCCCGCACCTGGGCGCCGGGCGCGTTGCCGTAATCACCAACCCGGTGGTGGCGCCGCTCTACCTCGGCCGCGTCAAAGCGGCACTGGCGCGCGCCGGCGCGGATGCCTTTGAAGTCCTGGTGGAGGATGGCGAGCAGGCGAAGAGCTGGGCCAGCCTCGAGCGGGTGCTCGACGCCTTGCTTGCAGCGCGATTGGGCCGCGACGGCGTGGTGGTCGCATTGGGCGGCGGCGTAGTGGGCGATCTGGCCGGCTTTGCCGCCGCCGTGTACCAGCGCGGCATCGATTTCATCCAGTTGCCGACCACGCTGCTGGCCCAGGTCGATTCGTCGGTTGGTGGCAAGACCGCGGTCAACCACCCTCGCGGCAAGAACATGGTCGGCGCGTTTCACCAGCCGGCAGCGGTGATCGCCGACGTGGCCGCGCTGGCGACGCTTCCCGCGCGCGAGCTGCGCGCCGGCGTGGCCGAAGTCATCAAACACGGATTCGCGCTCGATGCCGGCCTGGTCGAGTGGCTCGAAACGAACATGGAGGCGCTGCTGGCACGCGAGCCGGCAGCGCTGGCGCATGTGGTGCGGCGATCCTGCGAACTGAAAGCGGCGGTGGTGGCGGCAGACGAACGCGAAAGCGGGGGGCAGCGCGCCGTACTCAATCTCGGGCATACCTTCGGCCATGCGATCGAGGCAGGAGCCGGCTACGGCACATGGTCCCACGGCGAAGCCGTTGCCGCAGGCATGGTGATGGCTGCCGGGTTGTCAGTGCGCGCAGGCCTGCTGGATGCCGCAAGCGAGGCGCGCGTGCGTGCTCTGGTATTGCGCGCCGGCCTGCCCACGAACGGTCCGGCGTTGGCGCCGGAGCGCTATCTGGAGCTGATGGCGCTGGACAAGAAGGCGGCCGGCGGCCGCCTGCGTTTCATCCTGCTGCAGCGTATCGGGCACGCGGTCCTGCGCGGCGACGTGGACGCACGGCTGGTGCGCGAAACGCTCGCCGCCGGGTCGCCGGAGCCCACTGCTGCAACGCGGTAAGTCGGTCGAAGCCACAAGCCCTTGTTGGCGCTTGGCTCTGCAGGTATATTTCCAAGCTCGTCCGCCATTTTTGTGCAGAGCGGCGAAGATTGGCGAAATCGCTTTTTGCTCAAAGAGTTAAACGTGGACAACCGACACTTGCCTGAGGCGCAGGGATTGTACGACCCGAGAAACGAGCACGACGCCTGCGGCGTCGGCTTCGTGGCGCACATCAAGGGCAAGAAGTCCCACTCGATCATCGAGCAGGGGCTCACGATCCTGAAGAACCTTACCCACCGCGGCGCGGTGGGCTGGGATCCGAAACTCTCCGATGGTGCGGGTTGCCTGATCCAGATCCCGGACAGACTGCTGCGCGAGGAGATGGCCAGCCAGGGCGTGAAGCTGCCGCCGCTGGGGCAATACGGCGTGGGCATGGTGTTCCTGCCAAGAGATCCCGCGAGCCGCCTCGCCTGCGAGTACGAAATCGAACGCGCGATCAAGGACGAAGGCCAGATGCTGCTGGGCTGGCGCGACGTGCCAGTGGACAATTCGGACCTCGCCGAACCGGCGAAGCGCCTGGAGCCCGTGATCCGCCAGGTGCTGGTCGGCCCCGGTGCAGGCGTGATGGTCACCGATGCGCTCGAGCGCAGGCTCTACATCATCCGCAAGAGCGCCGGGCATGCGATCCGGGCGCTACGGCTAGAGCACGGCAGGGAGTTCTACGTGCCGACCATGTCGGCGCGCACGATCTGCTTCAAGGGCATGCTGATGGCCTATCAGGTCGGGGAGTACTACCTCGACCTGCAGGATCCGCGCGTAGAATCCGCGTTCGCGCTGGTGCACCAGCGCTTCTCGACCAACACGTTCCCGTCGTGGGACCTCGCGCACCCGTTTCGCATGATTTGCCACAACGGCGAGATCAACACGGTGCGCGGCAACGTCAACTGGATCCGCGCGCGCCAGGGCGCGATCTCGAGCCCGATCCT
>JANNTQ010000075.1:0-8526 GCA_031394435.1 Betaproteobacteria bacterium | reverse complement strand
CAGCCGGCACTTCCTCCACCACCGGCAGGTCGATCACCGGCGGCTCGGCGGCCTGGTCCCTGCGGACCTTGTGGTAGGCCATGCCGGTGCCGGCCGGGATCAGGCGGCCGACGATCACGTTCTCCTTCAGCCCGCGCAGGCCGTCGCGCTTGCCCATGATGGCGGCTTCGGTCAGCACGCGCGTGGTCTCCTGGAAGGAGGCCGCGGAGATGAACGAGTCCGTCGACAGCGAGGCCTTGGTGATGCCGAGCAGCATGTAGGAGAACACCGCCTGCTTCTTGCCTTCCTTGGCGACCTTCTCGTTCTCCTCCAGCAGATCGGC
This sequence comes from Betaproteobacteria bacterium, assembly GCA_031394435.1. Lineage (GTDB taxonomy): Bacteria > Pseudomonadota > Gammaproteobacteria > Burkholderiales > SG8-39 > JAABQT01. The sequence goes on along the minus strand of JANNTQ010000075.1, from coordinate 8,204 downwards.
GCGCTCCACCTGCTCGCCCTGGATGAAGGACGATTCGCCCGGATCCTCGATCTGCACGCGCCGCAGCATCTGGCGCACGATCACCTCGATGTGCTTGTCGTTGATCTTCACGCCCTGCAGGCGGTACACGTCCTGCACCTCGTCGATGATGTAGCGCGCGAGCGCCTCCACGCCGAGCAGGCGCAGCAGGTCGTGCGGGTCCACCGAACCGTCGACGATCATTTCCCCCTTGTTCACCACCTGGCCGTCGTGCACCAGCACGTGCTTGTCTTTCGGAATCAGCTCCTCGTGCTGCGTGGCATCCAGGTCGGTGATCACCAGGCGCTGCTTGCCCTTGGTGTCCTTGCCGAAGGAGACGGTGCCCGTGTACTCGGCGAGGATCGCCCTGTCCTTGGGCGCGCGCGCCTCGAACAGCTCGGCCACGCGCGGCAGGCCGCCCGTGATGTCGCGCGTCTTGGAGGTCTCCTGCGGGATGCGCGCCAGCACTTCACCGACTTGCATCTGCTGGCCGTCGCGCACCGCGATCACCGCGCCCACCGGGAAGCTGATGTTCACGGCGTGGTCAGTGCCGGCGATGCGCACTTCGTCGCCCTTCTCGCTGATCAGCTTGACCGAGGGCCGCACGCCCTTGGCCGCCGCGCTGCCGCGGCGCTTCGGGTCGATCACCACCAGCGTTGAGAGCCCGGTGACGTCGTCGATCTGCCTGGCCACCGTCACGCCCTCTTCGACGTACTCGAACCTCACCGCGCCGGCGTACTCGGTAATGATCGGCCGGTGGTGCGGGTCCCAGGCGGCGACCGTCTTGCCCGCCCGGATGCTGTCGCCGTCGGCCACCTGCAGCGTCGCGCCGTAGGGCACCTTGTGACGCTCGCGCTCGCGTTGGTTGTCGTCCACGATGGTCGCTTCGCCGGAGCGCGAGATCACAACCTTGTCGCCTTTGGCGTTGGTGACGTAGCGCATGGTCGCGGTGAAGCGCACCGTGCCGGCGGACTTCGCCTCGACATTACTCTGCACAGCGGTACGGCTGGCCGCCCCGCCAATGTGGAACGTGCGCATCGTCAGCTGCGTGCCCGGCTCGCCGATCGACTGCGCGGCGATCACGCCGATCGCCTCGCCGACGTTGACGATCGAGCCACGGCCGAGGTCGCGCCCATAGCACCTGGCGCATACGCCCCAGCGCGTGTCGCAGGTGAGCGGCGTGCGCACCTTGACTTCGTCGATGCCGACGTTGTCGATGGCATCCACCGCGTCCTCGTCCACCAGGGAACCCGCCGTGGCGAGCACGTCCTGGGTTTCCGGGTTGATCAGGTCCACCGCCAGCACGCGCCCGAGGATGCGCTCGCGCAGCGCCTCGACCACCTCGCCGCCCTCGACCAGGGCGCGCATCACGATGCCGTTCTGCGTGCCGCAGTCCTCCTCGGTGACCACCAGGTCCTGCGTCACGTCCACCAGGCGCCGCGTCAGGTAGCCCGAGTTGGCGGTCTTCAGCGCCGTATCGGCCAGGCCCTTGCGCGCGCCGTGGGTCGAGATGAAGTACTGCAGCACGTTCAGGCCTTCGCGGAAATTGGCCGTGATCGGCGTCTCGATGATCGAGCCGTCGGGCTTGGCCATCAGGCCGCGCATGCCGGCCAGCTGCCGGATCTGGGCCGCGGACCCGCGTGCGCCCGAGTCGGCCATCATGTAGATCGAGTTGAACGCCTCCTGGCGCACTTTCTTGCCGTGGCGGTCGACGGTCTCCTCGGTGCTGAGCTGCTCCATCATCACCTTGCCGACCTGCTCGCCGCAGCGCGACCAGATGTCCACCACCTTGTTGTAGCGCTCGCCGTCGGTGACCAGGCCGGAGGTGTACTGCGACTCGATCTCCTTCACCTCGGTCTCGGCCGCCGCGATCAGCTCCTGCTTGGCGGTCGGAATGCGCATGTCGTTCACGCCGAAGGAAATGCCGCCGCGCGTGGCCATGGTGAAGCCGGCCTGCATCAGCTTGTCGGCGAAGATCACCGTCTCGCGCAATCCGCAGCGGCGGAAGCCGATGTTGATCAGCTTGGAGATCTCCTTCTTCTTCAGCGGCTTGTTCAGCAGCTCGAAGGACAGGCCCGCGGGCAGGATCTCGGAGAGCAGCGCGCGGCCGATGGTGGTCTCGTAGCGCTTGATACGCTCCACCTTGGTGCCCTCGGGCGTCAGGTCATACTCCTTGATGCGCACCCAGATCTTGGCGTTCAGGTCGATGTTGCGCGTTTCATAGGCGCGCGACACCTCGGCCAGGTCGGAAAAGCTCATGCCTTCGCCCTTGGCGCCGATGCGCTCGCGCGTGGCGTAATACAGGCCCAGCACGATGTCCTGCGACGGCACGATGATCGGCTCGCCGTTGGCGGGCGACAGCACGTTGTTCGAGGCGAGCATCTGCGTGCGCGCCTCCATCTGGGCTTCCAGCGACAGCGGGATGTGAACCGCCATCTGGTCGCCGTCGAAGTCGGCGTTGAACGCCGCGCACACCAGCGGATGCAGCTGGATCGCCTTGCCCTCGATCAGCACCGGCTCGAAGGCCTGGATGCCCAGGCGGTGCAGCGTCGGCGCGCGGTTGAGCAACACCGGATGCTCGCGGATCACCTCTTCCAGGATGTCCCACACCTCGGGCACTTCCTGCTCCACCAGGCGCTTGGCGGCCTTGATGGTGGTGGCCAGGCCGAGCAGCTCGAGCTTGTTGAAGATGAACGGCTTGAACAATTCCAGCGCCATCTTCTTCGGCAGGCCGCACTGGTGGAGCTTCAACTGCGGGCCGACCACGATCACCGAGCGCCCGGAGTAGTCCACGCGCTTGCCGAGCAGGTTCTGGCGGAAGCGACCGCCCTTGCCCTTGATCATGTCGGCGAGCGACTTGAGCGGACGCTTGTTGGCGCCGGTCATCGCCTTGCCGCGGCGGCCGTTGTCGAGCAGCGAGTCCACGGCCTCCTGCAGCATGCGCTTTTCGTTGCGCACGATGATCTCGGGCGCCTTCAGCTCCAGCAGGCGCTTCAGGCGGTTGTTGCGGTTGATCACCCGGCGATACAGGTCGTTCAGGTCGGAGGTGGCAAAGCGGCCGCCGTCCAGCGGCACCAGGGGACGCAGCTCCGGCGGCAGCACCGGCAGCACCTCCATGATCATCCAGTCGGGCTTGATGTTCGAGGACTTGAAGCCCTCGAGCACCTTCAGCCGCTTGGCGAGCTTCTTGATCTTGGCGTCGGAGGACGTCGCCTCGAGGTCCTTCCTAATCTGATCGATGTCGCGGTTGATGTCGATCGCGCGCAGCAGGGCGCGGATGCCCTCGGCGCCCATGCTGGCGGAAAAGTCGTCGCCGAACTCCTCGACCTTGGCGAGGTAATCATCCTCGGTCAGCAGCTGGCAGCGCTTGAGCGGCGTGAGGCCCGGGTCGGTGACCACGTAGGCCTCGAAATACAGCACGCGTTCGATGTCGCGCAACGTCATGTCGAGCACCAGGCCCAGGCGCGAGGGCAGCGACTTCAGGAACCAGATGTGCGCCACCGGGCTCGCCAGCTCGATGTGCCCCATGCGCTCGCGGCGCACCTTGGCCAGCGTCACCTCGACGCCGCACTTCTCGCAGATCACGCCGCGGTGCTTCAAGCGCTTGTACTTGCCGCACAGGCACTCGTAGTCCTTGATCGGCCCGAAGATCTTGGCGCAGAACAGGCCGTCGCGCTCCGGCTTGAAGGTGCGGTAGTTGATGGTCTCGGGCTTCTTCACCTCGCCGTAGGACCACGAGCGGATCTTCTCCGGCGAGGCCAGCCCGATGCGGATGGCTTCGAAGTCCTCGTCCTGCTGGACTTGCTTGAACAGCTCCAGTAGCGCTTTCATTGATGCTCCTGTCTCAGTACTTTTCGAGATCGATGTCGATGCCGAGCGAACGGATTTCCTTCACCAGCACATTGAAGGACTCGGGCATGCCCGCGTCGATCTTGTGGTCGCCCTTGACGATGTTCTCGTACACCTTGGTGCGCCCGGTAATGTCGTCGGACTTCACCGTGAGCATCTCCTGCAGGGTGTACGCCGCGCCATAGGCTTCCAGCGCCCAGACTTCCATCTCGCCGAAGCGCTGGCCACCGAACTGCGCCTTGCCGCCGAGCGGCTGCTGCGTGACCAGGCTGTACGGCCCGGTGGAACGGGCGTGCATCTTGTCGTCCACCAGGTGGTGCAGCTTGAGCACGTGCATGTAGCCCACCGTCACCGGGCGGTCGAATGCCTCGCCCGTGCGGCCGTCGTGCAGCGTCAACTGGCCCGACACCGGCAGCCCCGCCAGTTCCAGCATGGCGTTGATCTCGGCCTCCGACGCGCCGTCGAACACCGGGGTCGCGAACGGCACGCCTTCCTTGAGGTTGAACGCGAGCTGCATCACTTCCTCGTCGGTGAGCCTGGACAGGTCCTCGTCCTTGCCGTTGGCGCTGTAGATGCGGTCGATGTTCTTGCGCACATCGGCGATCTTGGCCTGCGCCTTGAGCATCTCGCCCAGCTTGAGGCCGAGTCCCTTGGCCGCCCAGCCCAGGTGCGTCTCGAGGATCTGGCCGACGTTCATGCGCGAGGGCACGCCGAGCGGGTTGAGCACGATGTCCAGCGTCGTGCCGTCCGCCATGTGCGGCATGTCCTCAACCGGCACGATTTTGGAGATCACGCCCTTGTTGCCGTGGCGGCCGGCCATCTTGTCTCCCGGCTGCAGGCGGCGCTTCACCGCCACATACACCTTGACCATCTTCAGCACGCCTGGCGGCAACTCGTCGCCCTGGGTGAGCTTCTTCCTCTTGGCCTCGAACATGGCGTCGAACTCGCGCCGCTTCTGCGCCAGCGACTCCTTCAGGCCTTCGAGCTGGCCCGCCGCTTCCTCGTTCGCCAGCCGAATGTCGAACCAGTCGAAGCGCTCGATTGTCTCGAGGTAGCCCTTGGCGATCTTGCTGCCTTTGGCGATCTTCTTCGGACCCCCATTGGCGGTTTTCCCCGTCAGCAGGCGCTCCAGGCGCTCGAAGGTGTCCGACTCGACGATGCGCATCTGGTCGGCCAGGTCGGTCTTGTAGCGGCGCAGCTCGTCTTCGATGATCTGCTGGCTGCGTTTGTCGCGCTCGATGCCTTCGCGCGTGAACACCTGCACGTCGATCACGCAGCCGGAAATGCCCGACGGCACCCGCAGCGACGTATCCTTCACGTCGGAGGCCTTTTCGCCGAAGATCGCGCGCAGCAGCTTCTCCTCGGGAGTCAGCTGGGTCTCTCCCTTCGGCGTGACCTTGCCGACCAGCACGTCGCCCGCCTCGACTTCGGCGCCGATGTACACGATGCCTGACTCGTCCAGGCGCGACAGCTGCGCCTCCGACAGGTTGGAGATGTCGCGCGTGATTTCCTCGGGCCCGAGCTTGGTGTCGCGCGCCACCACGGTCAGCTCCTCGATGTGGATCGAGGTGAAGCGGTCATCCGATACCACGCGCTCCGAGATCAGGATCGAATCCTCGAAGTTGTAGCCGTTCCAGGGCATGAAGCCGACCAGCATGTTCTGGCCGAGCGCCAGTTCGCCGAGGTCGGTGGAGGCGCCGTCGGCCACCACGTCGCCCTTGGCCAGGCGCTCGCCCTGCTTCACGATCGGGCGCTGGTTGATGTTCGTGTTCTGGTTGGAGCGCGTGTACTTGGTGAGCTTGTAGATGTCCACGCCGACGTCGCCCGGCACGGTCTCGTCGTCGTTCACCCGCACCACCACGCGGTTGGAATCCACGTAGTCCACCAGGCCGCCGCGCAAGGCCACCACACAAGTGCCGGAGTCGATGGCCGCGGTGCGCTCCACGCCGGTGCCGACCAGCGGCTTCTCCGGGCGCAGGCAAGGCACCGCCTGGCGCTGCATGTTGGACCCCATCAGCGCGCGGTTGGCGTCGTCGTGCTCGAGGAACGGGATCAGCGAGGCCGCCACCGACACGATCTGGCTCGGCGCCACGTCCATGTATTCGATCCGGTCCGGCGTCGACAGCATGAATTCGTTCTTGTTGCGGCAGGACACCAGCGCGTCGATCAGCTTGCCCGACTTGTCGATCGCGGCGTTGGCTTGCGCGATGACGTGGTTGCCCTCCTCGATCGCCGACAGGTACACGATGTCGTTAGTCGCCTTGCTGTGCGACACCTTGCGGTACGGCGTCTCGAGGAAGCCGTACTTGTTGGTGCGCGCATACAGCGCAAGCGAGTTGATCAGGCCGATATTCGGGCCTTCCGGCGTCTCGATCGGACACACGCGCCCGTAGTGCGTCGGGTGCACGTCGCGCACCTCGAAGCCCGCGCGCTCGCGCGTCAGGCCGCCAGGTCCGAGCGCCGATACGCGGCGCTTGTGCGTGATCTCGGACAGCGGATTGGTCTGGTCCATGAATTGCGATAGCTGGCTGGAGCCGAAGAACTCCTTGATCGCCGCCGAGATCGGCTTGGCATTGATCAGATCGTGCGGCATCAGGTTGTCGCTCTCGGCCTGCGACAGGCGCTCCTTGACGGCGCGCTCCACCCGCACCAGGCCGGCGCGGAACTGGTTCTCCGCCAGTTCGCCGACCGAGCGCACGCGCCGGTTGCCGAGGTGGTCGATGTCGTCGATGTCGCCGCGGCCGTTGCGCAGCTCGACCAGGATGCGGATCACCTCGACGATGTCGCGCGGGCTGAGCGTATAGCGCGGCTCAAGCCTGGCCTCCAGCTTCTGCCGGTCGACGCCCTTAGACTTGAGGTCCTGGAACATCTTGTCCACCACGTGCTGCGCCGCTTCCTCGCTGGTCACGCCTTCGATCGCCACCTTGCCGAGCGACAGCTCGGGCGCGTGCTTGAAGTAGGCGCGCACGTCCTCTTCGGACTCCTTGGACAGCGCCATGCTCTTGAGCCGCAGCTGCCATGCGCTCTCGCAGGGCACGCCGACACGGCGGTTGAACTTCATGCGGCCCACCGCCGACAGGTCGTAGCGTTCCTCGGAGAAGAACAGGCCGTTGAACAACGTCTCCACCGCGTCTTCCGTCGGCGGCTCCCCGGGGCGCATCATGCGGTAGATCGCGACGCGCGCCGCATTGACGTCCATCGTCTCGTCGGCGCGCAGCGTCTGCGACACGTACGGGCCCTCGTCGAGGTCGTTGGTGAACAAGGTCTGGATCTTGCCGGCTTTCGACTCGCGCAGCTTGGCGAGCAGCGTTTCCGTCACCTCGTCATTGGCGCTGGCGAGGATCTCTCCGGTGTCGGAGTTGACGACGTTGTGCGCCAGCGTGCGGCCAAGCAGAAAATCGTCCGGCGCCACGATTTTCTTGATGCCGGCCGACTCCATGTCGCGGATGTGCTTGACGGTGACGCGCTTGTCCTTGGCGACGAGGGTCTTGCCGGACCTGTCGTTGATGTCGAAGCGCGCCACTTCGCCACGCAGGCGCTCGGGCACCACCTCGAACTGCACGTGGTCCTTCTCGATGTGGAAGCCGTCGAAATCGAAAAACTCCTTCAGGATCATCGCAGGGGTGAAGCCGAGCGCCTTGAGCAGGATCGTCACCGGCATCTTGCGCCGGCGGTCGACGCGGAAATAGACGATGTCCTTCGGGTCGAACTCGAAGTCGAGCCAGGAGCCGCGGTAGGGGATCACGCGGGCCGAGAACAGGAGCTTGCCGGAGCTGTGCGTCTTGCCGCGGTCGTGCTCGAAGAACACTCCTGGCGAGCGGTGCAGCTGCGACACGATGACCCGCTCTGTGCCGTTGATGATGAACGAGCCGGTGGTGGTCATGAGCGGGATCTCGCCCATGTACACCTCCTGCTCTTTCACTTCCTTGGTGGTCGGCCTGGGCGCCTCCTTGTCGAGGATTACCAGGCGCACTTTGGCGCGCAGCGGGCTGGCGTAGGTGAGGCCGCGCTGCTGGCATTCCTTGACGTCGAACGGCGGCTCACCGAGCTGGAAGCTGACGAACTCCAGCCGCGCATTGCCCGAATGACTGGTGATCGGGAAGATCGAGGTGAACGCGGCCTGCAAGCCCTCATTCTTGCGGCTCTCCGGCGCCACATGCGCCTGCAGGAACGCGGTATAGGATTCGAGCTGGGTGGCGATCAGGAACGGCACCGCCTGCACCGTGGCCCGCTTGGCAAAGCTCTTGCGGATGCGTTTACGCTCGGTCAACGAATAGGTCATGAAGGCTCCAAAAACGCTGCGGGACAGAGAAAAGACCCTGCCAAGGCAAGGCCCT
>JANNTQ010000073.1:0-28817 GCA_031394435.1 Betaproteobacteria bacterium | reverse complement strand
GGTACACCAATTCTTCGAGAAGACTGGAAACTTGCGCCTCGATCAACCGGTGCCGACGCGCACCGACCAAATCTGGGTGGGAGACCTCACGTATCTGCGCCTGGGAAAACACTGGCGCTACCTGGCCACGGTGATGGACCTCTTCTCGCGGCGCATCATCGGATGGACGATCGCGCGAAACAGAACCACCACGGTGACCCTGCGCGCGCTCAAGCGGGCGATCGCACTGCGCGAGCCAAAGCCGGGGTTGCTGTTCCACTCCGACCGCGGCATCGAGTACTCGGCCTATGGTTACCAAGCGTTCCTGCGCTCACGGGGCATCGTGCCCAGCATGAATCGCCCGCGCAACTGCCAGGACAACGCCCACATGGAGAGCTTCTTCCACTCCTTGAAGGCGGAGCTTGTTCACCACCGCCGGTTCACCAGCGACGCCCAGCTCAACGGCCAGATCGGCGGTTACATCGAACGCTTCTACAACATCAAACGCATCCATTCCAGCCTGGGCTATCATTCCCCGGTCGAGTTCGAATGCTTGGCCAATGCCTAGCAAAGTGTCCACCAAATCGGATGAAGATCACGGGCCGCGAACGCGGCGCTGCCGCAACGCACGGTGCCGGCCCGCCGTTCACCACGACGTTGGGCGTCACCTCATATTTCCCTTGCGCTGATGCTCCTATTTTTCGAGTAAGTGGAGGTTCGAATTGTCCAAGCCGCTCGCTCTTGTCACGAATGCCCTTGAGTTCGCTGGGCCTCCAGCGGTTACGGCTCTGCACGAGTCGGGATTTCAGATCGTGGCTCACGATGTCTCATTCGCCAAATCTTCTGAGCGAGAGAAATATCATGTAGCACATCCACATGTTGTTGCGCTCGCCGCTCAGACCCCGATCGAAATCGTCGAGTCCGCTTGGATGGTCGGTAAACGTTTGGATGTCCTGATAAGCAATGACGCCTATCAGCCCATCCACGGCTCGATCGAAGGCGCCGAGATAGCAGCTCTCCAAGCAACGCTAAATCGTCTTGTAGTATTCCCTTTTGAAATCGCGAAAGCGGCGATTCCAAGACTCAAAACACAATCCGCCGCGCGTATCGTTGTCATCACGTCGAATCGGAACCGGCTCCCGCTGGTTGGCGGCGCCATTCCCGACATAGCGAGAGCAGGTGCGAATGCACTGGTTAAATCCTTGAGTCTGGAGCTCGCCCCGCATGGGATCCCGGTCAATGCAATCGCCCCCAACTATCTCTACAGTGAGACTTACTATCCTCGTGCACGTTTTGTGGACGACGCGGCGGGTCGCGCCTACATAGAGCGGGTCGTTCCTGCCGGGCGGCTAGCAAGGCCTGAGGAGATAGGAGAACTCATCCGGTACTTGGCGACTATGCAAGGTACTTTCCTGACCGGAGCGACCATTGATTTCTCGGGTGGATGGCCGGTCGCTCTTTCGCCACCGAACTGGGCTGGCCTCAAGCGTGCAGACGAGTGACGCCCAACTCTTCCATCGAGCGGACAAGTCCCGGCAAGCCGGGCCTTGCCGCTCATGTCAACCGTTGAGGCTGTCGAAAAGCCCCGCCTCGAACATCGGCACGTCACAAAGCGATATGAGCCATTCTTCGATTAGAACTAGCAATATTCCAGGTGACCAACAAGAACGCGAGTGTTTCGGCGGTGGGTCGAGCTAAAATCTCGCTATGCCAGAGTTAAGCCGTTTCCTTGGCATCGTCATTGCAATGTATTACCGCGATCACGGGCCCGGCGTGACCTCCACAAAGACGAACTGCTTGAGGACTGGCGTCTGGCGAGCCAGCGGCAACCCTTGAAAAAGATCGAACCATTGGAGTAAAACGCCATGTCACCGCGCATTGTAGAAGCCTCGTACGTACGTGAATACACGGTCCACATTCGCTTTGCCGATGGTGCCGAGGGAGACATCGATCTCTCGGAGGAACTATTCGGGCCGATCTTGCTCCTGAGTTTCTGCGCGAGGCAGTCAAAGTCGCGGTCTAAACCGCGCATTCCGTTAGTTGCGGCAGTACCAAATGACCGTTGCGCAACCGTTTGCCATCGAAGGCGGCTGCACCTGCCGCTCGGTGCGTTACCGCATGACGACCAAACCCATGTTCGTCCATTGCTGCCACTGCACCTGGTGCCAGCGCGAGAGCGGGACTGCGTTCGCGCTCAACGCCATGATCGAAGCCGACCGCGTCGAACTGCTGCAGGGCGAAGTCGAAGCGATCAATACGCCGTCCAACAGCGGCAAGGGACAAAAGATCACCCGCTGCCCCAGAGGTGCCGCATCGCAGTCTGGAGCAACTACGCAGGGGCGGGGGACGCAGTGCGTTTCGTGCGCATCGGGACACTCGACGATCCCGGGCGGTTTCCGCCCGACATGCATATCTTCACGTCAACGAAGCAACCCTGGGTGGTTCTGCCGGCGGGCACGCCGGCGGTCCCGGAGTACTACAAGGCCGCCGAGCATTGGCCCAAGGAGAGCCTCGAGCGGCGCGCGGCTCTGATGGCAGCCAGGTAATTCAGGAAATCAAGCGCTAAGCTTAGTCTTCATGAGGATCGCTCTCGTCGCCACGTCCGCGATTGTTGTCATGGGCTGGGTCAACCCGGCCGCTGCTCAGCTCGAGAACATCACCAATAAGGAGGCGGTCTCGGCTTTGCGGACCGCCTTGGAAAAGGGTTCTCGCGCGGCGGTGGACCAGTTGGGGAAGGAGAATGGATTTTTCGGCGACACCCGGGTGAAGATCCCCTTGCCGGAGTCGCTGCAGCGGGCGGAACGCACCATGCGGCGCCTGGGCATGGGCAAATACTCCGATGAACTGGTGCTCACGATGAACCGGGCGGCGGAGGCGGCCGTGCCGGAAGCAAAGCAGCTTTTCGTAGACTCGGTGAAAAAGATGACAGTGCAGGACGCGAAAGGGGTCCTGACGGGCGGGGAGACTTCCGGGACGGAATACTTCAAGCGCACCACGACGGATCAACTGCGCAAGAGGTTTCTCCCCATCGTCAAGAAATCGACCGGGAAGGTCGGCCTCGCGCAGAAATACAACAAGTATGCCGAGCAGGGCGTGGTGCTTGGCCTGGTGAAGCAGGAGCAGGCCAGCCTCGACGACTACGTGACGCAGAAGGCGCTGGACGGCCTTTATTTCATGGTAGCGGAGGAAGAGAAGAAGATCCGCAAGGACCCGGTGGGCACCGCCTCCAGCATCCTCGAGAAGGTGTTCGGCGCACTGCAAAAATAGGGTCAGACCCTATTTTCACTATTTTCAATGCGCCTGGTCCCAGTTGTCGCCGACGCCCACGTCGACGATCAGCGGCACTTCGAGCTGCGCCACGTTCTGCATCAGTTCGCGCACCTGCTTCTTCGCTTCCTCCAGCTCGTCCTCCGGCACTTCCAGCACCAGTTCGTCGTGCACCTGCATGATGAGCAGGCTCTTCAGCTTCTTTCTGTCCAGCCAGGCCTGCACCGCAATCATCGCCAGCTTGATCAGGTCGGCGGCCGTGCCTTGCATCGGCGCATTGATCGCCGCGCGCTCGGCGCCCTGGCGCCGCGCCGGATTGGATGACTTGATCTCCGGCAGCCACAGCCGCCGGCCGAACACGGTCTCCACGTAACCCTCGGCGCGCGCCTTGTCGCGCGTTTCGTCCATGTAGCGCTTCACGCCCGGGTAGCGGGAGAAATATGAATCGATGTAGACCTGCGCCGTAGCGCGCTCGATGCCGAGATTCTGCGCCAAGCCGAACGCGCTCATGCCGTAGATCAGGCCGAAGTTGATCACCTTGGCGGTGCGCCGCTCGTCCGGCGACACCTTGTCCAGCGGCACGCCGAAGACTTCCGCCGCGGTGGCGCGGTGCACGTCGTGCCCGTGCGCGAAGGCATGGCGCAGGCCCGGGTCGGCGGAAAGGTGCGCCATGATGCGCAGCTCGATCTGCGAGTAATCCGCGCTGATGATCTTGCTGCCCCTGGGCGCGACGAAGGCCTCGCGGATGCGCCGCCCCTGCGGCGTGCGGATCGGGATGTTCTGCAGGTTGGGGTCGTTGGAGGCGAGCCGCCCGGTGACCGCCACCGCCTGCGAGTAGGTGGTGTGCACGCGCCGGGTTCCGGGGTGGACCATCCGCGGCAGCTTGTCGGTGTAGGTGGATTTCAGCTTGGCGAGGCCGCGGTACTCGAGCAGCAGCTTGGGCAGCGGATAATCGAGCGCAAGCTCCGCGAGCACGTCCTCGTCGGTGGAAGGCTGGCCGGAAGGCGTTTTCTTTTTCACCGGCAGCTTCTGCTTGTCGAACAGGATCTCCTGGATCTGCTTGGGCGAGTTGAGGTTGAACGGCTGGCCCGCGGCCTGATAGGACTTTTGCTCGAGCTCGAGCATCTCCTTGCCCAACTCGTGGCTCTGCGCTTCCAGCTTCGCGCCATCGAGCAGCACGCCGTTCCTCTCCATGCGCAGCAGCACCGGCAGCACCGGCATCTCGATGCTCTGGTAGACCTCTCGCAGCCGTTGTTGCGCCGAAATCTTCGGGTAGAGCACCTCGTGCAACTCGAGCGCGCAGTCCGCGTCCTCCGCCGCGTACTCGGTGGCGCGGCCGATCTCCACCTCCGAGAACGAGATGCGTGACGCGCCTTTGCCGGTGACGTCATCGTAGGTGATCGTCTTCCAGCCGAGGTGCCGCTGCGAGAGCGAATCGAGGTCGTGCCGCTCGTGCACTTCGTAGACGTAGGATTGAAGCAGCGTGTCGTGCGCGATGCCGCCCAGGCGCACGCCGTGGTTGGCAAGCACGTGCGCGTCGAATTTCAGGTTCTGCCCGACTTTCCTGTGTTGCGCACTCTCCAGCCAGGGCTTGAGGAGTTCGAGCGCCCTTGGCACGCCGATCTGCTCCGGCGCGCCCGGGTACTGGTGCGCGAGCGGCAGGTACGCGGCGCTCTCGCCGAAGGCGAAGGACATGCCGACCAGCGTTGCCACCATCGGCTCCAGGCCGGTGGTCTCGGTGTCGAAGCCGACGAGGCCGGCTTGCTCCATGCGCGCCAGCCACGCGGCGAGCGCAGCCTCGTCGGCGAGCGTCACATACTTGCGGCGCTTCGCTTCGGCGGCCGCCACGACAGGCGCAGGCGTGCTCGCAGGCGAGGTGGCACCCAGCTCGCCCAGCCAGCTGCGAAAGCCGAAGCGCGCAAACAGTTCGCGCAGCTTCGCCGGGTCCTCCTGGCCTGTGAGATCTTCCAGTCGCAAAGGCAGGCTCACGTCGCGCTTCACCGTGAGCAGGCTCTTGCCCTTGGGCAGCCAGTCCAGCGTCTGCCTCAGGTTCTCGCCCACCACGCCCGGAATCTCGTTTGCGTGCTGCATCACCGCGTCGAGCGAGCCGTACTGCTGGATCCACTTGGCCGCAGTCTTGGGCCCCACCTTGTCCACGCCGGGCACGTTGTCCACGGCATCGCCGGTCAGCGCGAGGTAGTCCACGATCTGGTCGGGCGACACGCCGAACTTCCTGCGCACGCCCTCGGCATCGAGCGTCTCGTTCGACATGGTGTTCACCAGCGTCACCTGCCCGTCCACCAGCTGCGCGAGGTCCTTGTCGCCGGTGGAGATCAGCGAGCGCCAGCCCTTGTGCTTCGCTTGCTCCGCGAGCGTGGCGATGACGTCATCGGCTTCCACGCCTTCGACCGCCAGCACCGGCCAGCCGAGCGCCAACACCGCTTCCTTCAGCGGCTCGATCTGCGCGGCGAGCGCTTCGTCCATCGGCGGGCGGTTCGCCTTGTACTCGGGATACTGCGCGTCGCGGAACGTCGGGCCCCTGGCGTCGAACACGCAGGCGCGCGCCTCAGCCTTGTGATCGGCGGAGAGCCGCCGTAGCATGTTGAGCACGCCATAGATCGCTCCGGTAGGCTCGCCGCGCGGGCTCTGCAGTTCCGGCAGGGCGTGGAAAGCCCGGTACAGGTAGGACGAGCCGTCCACCAGCAGGAGAGTTTTTTGCGGATCGTTCGCCGACACGATGACTGACGAGAAGCTGCCCAAACCGGTGAGTCCCGAACGCCGCATCGGTGCGCGCGAAGCGTGGCGGGTGTTCGGCATTATGTCAGAGTTCGTCGAGGCCACCGAGCGACTGGCCGACATCCGTCCCGCGGTATCGGTATTCGGCAGTGCGCGCGTCGCGCCCGGCTCGCACTACTACCGCTTGGCCGAGCAGGTGTCGCGCCTGCTGTCGGATGCTGGCTTCGCGGTGATTTCCGGCGGCGGACCCGGAGTGATGGAGGCTTCCAACAAGGGCGCGTTTGCCGGCAAGGCGCCGGCCATTGGCCTGAATATCGACTTGCCACGCGAGCAGCAGGCCAACCAGTACCAGGACATCAGCCTGCGTTTCAAGCACTTCTTCACGCGCAAGGTGATGTTCGCCAAGTTCGCCACCGCCTTCGTCATCCTGCCCGGCGGCTACGGCACCCTGGACGAGCTGTTCGAGGCGCTCACGCTGGTGCAGACGGGGAAAACGCGCAGGATGCCGATCATCCTGATGCACGAGCCGTTCTGGCGCGACTTGCTCGGTTGGTTGCGCTCGCGGCTGGCGGCCGAGGGCATGATCGACGCGCGCGACCTCGATTTGCTGCAGGTAATCGAGGAGCCGCAGGGCGTGGTGGACGCCATCTTCTCTTATTACGAGAAGCGCGGCTTCGAGCCTTCGCCCGCCGAGAGGGAGATTCTGCTCAACCTCTAGTAAACTGCGGCGCATGCGCCGGCTGCTTGCGAGTGTGTTGTTGCCGATGGCGCTGGCCGTGCAAGCGCAGGTGCCGCCGCCGCCGAAACTCGAGCCACTGCCCGAGACGCCCGAGCGCGCGGCCGACGCCGAGAGCCGCGCCGGAGAGCCCGCCGTGCGTATTCCCGCCGGCAAGGACGACAAGGTGGAGCATGTCACCTACGGCGGCCGCACGATGTTGAAGGTGACACCGCCCGGCGGCAGGCCCTACTACCTCGTCGAGAGTGCTGGCGGCTGGCTGCGCCGGGATTCGCTCGACGACGGCACGCGAGTGCCGATGTGGCCGCTGCACACTTTCGACTGAGCGGGTGCGGCTGGCTTGTCGGTCTATACGCCCGTCTCGAAGGCCCAACTCGCGGTCTGGCTGCAGCGCTACTCGGTGGGCGCGCTGGAGCGCCTGGAGCCGATCAAGGCCGGCATCGAGAACACCAACTATTTCGTCACCACCGCGCAGGGACGCTATGTGCTCACCCTGTTTGAGCGGCTGCCGGCGGACGAACTGCCCTTCTACCTCAACCTGATGGCGCACTTGGCGCGCCACGGCATTCCCTGCCCGGCGCCGATCGCCGACCTGTCCGACGCCTACCTGGGCACGCTGAACGGCAAGCCCGCGGCGCTGGTGACGCGCTTGGCGGGGAAGTCGCTCGAGCGGCCGGGCGCGGCCGAATGCCGCGAGCTCGGCGCCCTGCTCGCGCGCCTGCACCTCGCGGGAAGGTCCTTTGCGGCCTACCAGGAAAATCCGCGCGGGCCGAAATGGTGGCGCGCTGCGGCGCAAGAGGTGCGGCCTTTCCTCGACGCCGCGCAGAACAATCTGCTTGACGCCGAGCTCGAGGTCCAGGCGCAACATCGCTTTCCCGACCTGCCGCGCGGCCCGGTGCATGCGGACCTGTTCCGCGACAACGCACTGTTCGAAGGCAGCCGGCTTTCCGGCGTATTCGATTTCTACTTCGCGGGCGTGGACTGCCTGCTGTTCGACGTTGCGGTGTGCGCCAACGACTGGTGCCTCGCGCACGCCGCGCAGGACTGCTCGCTCGACCCGACGCTCACGCGCGCCTTTCTTGCCGCCTACCAGGCGCGGCGAACCTTCACGGCGTTGGAGCGCGAGGCCTGGCCGGTGCTGCTGCGCGCCGCGGCGCTGCGCTTCTGGTTGTCTCGCCTGCACGACCTGCACCTGCCACGTGCGGGGGAACTGGTGCACGCGCACGACCCGGACCACATGCGCAAGGTGCTGGAGCTGCGTCAGCACGCGACGCCGCCCTGGCTGCAAGTCGCATGACCGCGCGCGTCGTCGCTGCCGCACGCGGCTTGCGCTGGCTCGGCGAGGGCTGGCGCATGTTCCGCGTGGCGCCGCTCGGCTGGCTGGCGCTCGTGTTCGGCTACTGGCTGGCGATGACCACCTTGAGCCTGGTGCCGGTGATCGGGCTCATCGCGGCCTCGATCCTGGTGCCGGTGTTCTCGGTAGGGTTCATGGCGGCGAGCCGCGCCGCCTCGCGCGGCCAGCCGGTCGGACTGGCGATGCTGTTCGCGGGTTTCCGCGAGCGCCTGCCCGCGCAATTGGCGCTGGGCGCCGCCTACCTCGTCGCGCTGGGGGTGGTGATCGGCGGCTCGGCTCTCGCCGACGACGGTGCGCTGGCGCGCTGGCTGCTCACGGGGCGGCGGCCCGAGGATGAAGCGCTGCAGCGCGACAGCTTCCTCGGCGCGCTCGGCGCGGCGGCTGCACTGTACGTGCCGGTGATGATGATGTATTGGTTCGCGCCGCTGCTGGCGGCCTGGCACGGCATGGCACCGCTGCAGGCGTTGTTTTACAGTTTCTTCGCCAGCCTGATGAACTGGCGCGCCTTTCTCGCCTACGGCGCGGCCGTGACGTTCACCTTGTTGGTGCTGCCCACGACGGTGCTGATGCTGCTGCTGTTCGCGTCGGGCGGCGCCCTGCGCGTGCAGCCAATGGCGCTGGTGCTGCCGCTGCTGCTCGTCATGCTGCCCACTCTGTTCGCCAGCTTTTACGCCAGTTACCGCGACGTGTTCGCCGTGCAGGAAGCCGCAGGACCACCCGCATGAGCGCCCGCTTGCGCGAGATCCCGTACAACTACACCTCGTTCTCCGACCGCGAGATCGTGCTGCGCCTGTTGGGCGAAGACTGGATGGCCAATTTCGTCGGCAAAGCCAACGCGGGCGGCATCGAACGCGTGTTGTTATAGAGTTCGCGGCAATGACCGATCTTTCCGCGTTCAAGCTGCCCGAGATCGATGCAGCCGCGGCGCCCGAGTTCGCCGACGGCGCGAGTTGCAAGGCCTGGCTGGAGAACGTGCCGCTCGCCAACGTCTCTGGCGCGCAGCACCAGTTGCTGATGCAGGTCGAGGAGTTCAACCGCTACGGCGCCGCGGCGAAGGACCGCTTCGAAGCGCTCGAAGCGGTGCGCGAGGCAGTGAGCTTCGTGCAGATCGAGCAGGCCAAGCGTTTCACCAGCCGCGCGCTGCCGATGCTCGAAACCGAAGCGGTGATGTTCGAGGACACCATCGAGCTGTGGGAACAGATGCGGCTCGGTTACCTGCGCTGCCTCGAAACCGGACAAGCGTCGCCGCGGGCGCAGCGCGCGCTTATCTGCCAGCGCGCGCTGGCCTACTCGGGGCTGCGCATGTTCCACCACTACCGCGCCTACCGGCAGGTACCGGGCAGCGACTGGCGCGGCCTGCACCAGGTGTTTGCGCGCGCCGAGGCGCTCGGCATTGCTGACGAGCCGGTGAAGGATTACCTCAATCGCGACGTGAACGACACTTCGCCGCGCACCGCCTTCATGCGCGCCGTGCTGATGGGCATGTGCAACCCGAACGAGCTGGGCCCGCGCCAGCTCACTTTCGTCGCCTACCTGCTTGAGCGTTGGGCCGATAAGGTCGGCATGTCGAGGAAACCGATCGAGCTAGAGGGCGGCCTGCCGCCGCTGACGGTGGACCTTGCCGGCGATCGCTGCGCCGAGCGCGGCGCGCAGGAGGGCGCGGACCTGCGCTATCTGGACGAGCGGCGCCTCGCCAAGAGCCTGCGCAACCGCGTCGGCCTGCTGAGGAAGGGCGAATCGCCCGCCAGGCTCGCCCTGGGCAAGGATTGTGTGCAGCCCTCCTGCGAGCAGTTGCTCGTGTTCCTCTACCGCCGGTGGTGCCAGGCGCAAGCGCCGCGCGGCGCCGAGCGCGTGCGCGTGATGGACGTGGCGCAGGCCTGCACGGAGCTCGCGGCGATCCACTACTACATCTCGGGACGCGTGTTTCGTGGCACCAGCGAATTCAAGGAGCTCTCGACCAAGCAGCGCGACGAGATCGCCACCTTCGGCCGCGTCATCACGCGCGACGAGGGAGATTTCAGCGCGGCGCACGGTTTCCTGCTCGAGCACTGGCATCTCGAGGAAGAAAGCGCGCAGGGCCTGAAAATGGTGCGCCGCGCCGGCAACCCGGGCAAGCGCATGGCGCACGGCCAGCTGGTCGGCGTGCGCCCAGGTGACGGCAAGAATTTCCAGCTCGGCCAGGTGCGCTGGCTGATGTTGACCGGCGCCGGCGACCTCCACTGCGGCGTGAATCTGCTGCCGGGCGTACCTGTCGCAGCTGCGGTGCGCGCCAGTGGCGTCAATGTCGCCGGGGAGAAATACGCGCAGGCGTTCGCGCTCGCCGCGGTGCCGGCGCTGGACTCGCCGCCCACTCTGGTGACTGCGGCGGGCTGGTTCAAGCCCAAGCGGGTGATCGAGGCGGTGATCCACAAGCCGCTGCGCATGCGCCTGCTCGAGGTGGTCGAGCGCGGCACCGACTTTGAGCGCGTGACCTACGAAGTCCTGCCGGATTAGTATGCCCACCCCCACCCAGAACAAGCTGGAACAGATTTTTGTCGCCGGCGCTAGGTGTTAGAGAAAGCCCGCGCTCACTCATGGCAGACACGGATTTCGGCTACCAGCGCGTCCCAGAGGCCGACAAGCACGGCCGCGTGCGCGAGGTCTTCGATCGGGTCGCGCCGCGCTACGACCTGATGAACGACCTCATGTCGCTCGGCCTGCACCGGCTCTGGAAGGCGTTTGCCGTGGGCGTCGCGCGACTGCGGCCCGGGGAGCGGGTGCTGGATGTCGCTTCCGGCAGCGGCGACCTGGCGCGGGCATTTGCGCGCCGTGTCGGCCCCTCGGGCGAAGTGTGGGCTACCGACATCAACCGCAGCATGCTGGAGTACGGCCGCGACCGCTTGCTCGACGCGGGCTGCCTGGTCCCGGCCGTGCAGTGCGATGCCGAACGGCTGCCGTTCCCTGCGGACCGCTTCGACTGCGTGAGCGTGGGTTTCGGCCTGCGCAACATGACACGCAAGGAGGCGGCGCTCGCCGAGATGGCGCGTGTGCTGAGGCCCGGCGGGCGCCTGCTGGTGCTCGAGTTCTCCAAGGTTTGGAAACCGCTCGAAAGACCCTACGACCTGTACTCCTTCAAGCTGCTCCCCTGGTTGGGGGACAAGATTGCTGGCGATGCAGCCGCCTACCGCTACCTCGCGGAATCCATCCGCATGCACCCTGGCCAGGCGGAGCTCGCGGCGATGATGGAACGCGCGGGGCTGGCTCAGGTCGAATACTTCAACCTCAGCGCGGGTATCGCGGCCGTTCATCGCGGCGTCAAACTGGGGTAGCATGATCGGACAAACTGAACAACGGAGGATAGGTGCCATGGGCAGGCTGTGGTTGGCGGTGGCGGCGGTGATCCTGGGAATCGCGATCGCGGTGCCCGAGGCTGAGGCGGCGCGCCTGGGCAGCGGTCGCACTGTCGGTGCGCAACGAAACATCACGGCTGCGCCGCAGGTCACGCCCGCGAAACCTGCGCAGCCGGCCGCGCCCGCCGCGGCGCCTGCGACTGCCGGCAGCAAGTGGATGCCGATGCTCGGCGGCCTCGCGCTCGGCGGATTGCTCGGCGCGATGTTCGCCGGCAGCCCGATCCTCTCCACACTTGTTTCCGCGATGCTGATCGGATTGCTCGTATTCGCCGCGTTTGCACTGTTCCGCATGCTGCGCGCGCCACGCGCCGAGGCCCGCCCGCTGCAGTACGCGGGCCTGGGCAGCGAGACCGTCGCCGCGCCGCCGCCCTCGCAGGCGACGGGTTTCGATGCGCGCGTCGCGCTGGGCACTTCGCGCGCAGGCATTCCCGCTGGCTTCGACGTGCCCGGATTCCTGCGCGCCGCGAAGTCGAACTTCATCAAGCTGCAGATCGCCAACGACACCGGCAAACTGGACGAGCTGCGCGAGGTCACCACGCCGGAGATGTACGCGGTGCTGAGCGAGGACCTGCGCAGCGGCGGCACGCGGCAGACCGATGTGGTGACGCTGAATGCGGACCTGCTGGAAGTGGCCACCGAGGGCGACCGGCACTGGGCCAGCGTGCGCTTCTCCGGACTGGTGAGCGAAGCCCCAGGGGCTGCGCCCGCCAGCTTCGAGGAGGTGTGGAACCTCTGCAAGCCGGTGGACGGCTCAGGCGGCTGGCAGCTTGCCGGCATCCAGCAGATGCACTGACCGGTCTATACTCACCGAGGGCCGCCATAGGGTGGCCCTTTTTGTTTGTATGGCCGCCTTCGAATCGCCCCTGGTTTTTGCGTTGAACCGCCTGCTCGAGGCCGAGCCCTGGGCGCGCGAACGGCTCTCGCCGTTCGCGGGCGAAACCGTGGAGTTGCGCGCAGCGCCGCTGCCGGCGCTGCGCTTTGCCATTGAACAGTCCGGGCGCCTCGCGCCCGGCAGCGAACCCAGTCTCACCATCAGCGTGCGCCCGGACTCGCTGCCCGCGCTGCTGCGCGGCGAAGAGCACTTCATGCGCACGGTGGAGATCGCCGGCAACGCGCGACTCGCGCAGGAAGTGCTGCACCTCGTACGCCACCTGCGCTGGGACTTCGAAGAGGAACTGTCGAAGCTGTTCGGCGATGCCGCGGCGCATGCCATGGCCGGGGCTGCGCGCAGTTTCGCCGGCTGGCACGCGGACGCGGCAAAGCGCCTCGCCGAGGGTTTCATGGAGTACGCGGTGGAAGAGAGCCGCCTGCTCGCGCCGCGCGCACAGTTCGCCGCGTTCGGCGCCGAAGTGGCGCATCTGCGCGACGCGCTCGAGCGGCTGGAAAAACGCATCGCGCGCCTGGCATGAGCCGCTTGCTGCGCATCTTCGCCGTCGCACTGCGCTTCCGGTTGTACCGGTTCCTGCCGCGCTTTGCCGGTCAGGCGGATGCCGATCGCGCCGCGCGCCTGCGCCGGGCGCTGGAGGCGCTGGGGCCCATTTTCGTCAAGTTTGGCCAGGTGCTGTCCACGCGCCGCGACCTGTTGCCACACGACATCGCCGATGAGCTGGCAAAACTGCAGGACCAAGTGCCGCCGTTCCCCGCCGAGCTGGCGGCGGCGGAGGTCGAAAAGGGCATAGGCAGGAAGATCGACGAAGTGTTCGCCGAGTTCGCAGCCGAGCCGGTGGCGAGCGCCTCGGTGGCACAGGTGCACCTCGCCCGCCTCAAGGACGGCCGCGAAGTGGCGGTGAAAGTGCTGCGGCCCGGCGTCGAGGCGGAGATCGCGAAGGACGTGGCGCTGCTTGAGACGGCTGCCGGGCTGATGCAGCGCCTGTGGGCCGACGGGCGGCGACTGAAGCCGCGCGAAGTGGTGGCCGAGTTCGCGCGTCACCTGGAGGACGAACTGGACCTGCTGCGCGAGGCGGCCAGCGCCAGCCAGCTGCGGCGCAATTTCGCGGCTTCGCCGCTGCTCGCGGTGCCGCAGGTGTACTGGGACTGGTGCTCGCAGCGTGTGATGGTGATGGAGCGCATGCACGGCACGCCGGTGTCGCAGGTGGAGGTGCTGCGCGCGAAGGGCGTGGATATTCCGAAGCTCGCGCGCGCAGGTGTCGAGATCTTCTTCACGCAGGTGTTCCGCGACGGTTTTTTCCATGCCGACATGCACCCGGGGAACATCTTCGTGTCGGACGACGGCAAGTACGTCGCGCTCGACTTCGGCATCATGGGCACGCTCACCGAGGTGGACAAGAACTACCTCGCGCAGAACTTCCTCGCCTTCTTCAATCGCGACTATCGCCGCGTGGCGCAGGCGCACCTGGACGCCGGCTGGGTGCCGGCGGCGACGCGCGTGGATGAGTTTGAGGCGGCGATCCGCGCGGTGTGCGAACCGATCTTCGCGCGGCCGCTGAAGGAGATCTTCTTCGGCAAGCTCCTTTTGCGCCTGTTCCAGACTTCGCGCCGCTTCGGCGTCGAGATCCAGCCGCAGCTGGTGATGCTGCAAAAGACGCTGCTCAACATCGAGGGCCTGGGGCGCGAGCTGGATCCCGAGCTCGACCTGTGGCAGACGGCAAAGCCCTTCCTCGAGCGCTGGATGGGCGAGCAGGTGGGCTGGCGCGCACTGGTGAGGACGCTCAGGCAGGAGGCGCCTTACTGGGCGGCGACGCTGCCGCAACTGCCGCGCCTGCTGCACCGGCTGCTCGCCGAGGACCGCCTCGGGGCCTTGCACAAGGCCATGCAGCGCCTAACCGAGGAGAACGCGCGCAGGAATGACCTGCTCGGCGCGCTTCTCGCGGCGCTCGCTTTGCTCGCCGTGCTATTCGCCGTCAGTCTGTTCTGAATTAATATCCCGCGCAATGCTGATCACCTCGGTCGCCGCCTACCTGCTGGTCACCATCGCGATCGGCTTGTGGGCGGCGAGGCACGTCGCCAACTCCAGGGACTTCGTGATCGCGGGCCGGCGCCTGCCGCTGTACATGAACATCACCACGGTATTCGCCACCTGGTTCGGCGCAGAGACCGTGCTCTCGGTGTCGGCGACTTTCGCGCGCGACGGCCTGGGCGGCGTCATCGCCGACCCCTTCGGCTCCTCCTTCTGCCTGGTGTTCGTGGCGCTTTTTTTCGCGCGCGCGTTCTACCGCATGGACCTGCTCACCATCGGCGACTTCTACCGCAAGCGTTACAACATGCCGGTCGAGGTGACCACCAGCCTGGCCATCACCGCGTCCTACCTGGGCTGGACTTCGGCGCAGCTCACCGCGCTCGGCCTGGTGTTCCACGCGCTCTCGGGCGGCGCGCTTAGCCTGAACGAAGGTATCCTGCTCGGCGCCTCCATCGTGCTCGGCTACACCATCTGGGGCGGCATGTGGTCGGTGGCATGGACCGACCTGTTTCAGACTGTGGTGATCATTGTCGGCCTGTGGGTCATCGCTCTGCTGGTCGCGGACATGGCGGGCGGAACCGGCCAGGTGATCGCCGCGGCGGCCGAGGCCGGCAAGTTCAGTTTCTGGCCGGCAGGCGGCAGCAAGGAGTGGCTCGCCTTCGCCGCGGCCTGGGCGACGCTCGCCCTCGGTTCGATCCCGCAGCAGGACGTGTTCCAGCGCGTGACCTCGGCGCGCAACGAATCCGTGGCGGTGAAGGGAACGCTGATTGGCGGCCTGGTGTATTTTGCCTTCGCCTTCGTGCCCATCTTCATCGCTTACGCCGCGCTGGTGGTGGACCCGCAGCTCGCGCAACTGTTCAAGTCGGACGATGCGCGCGAGATCCAGTTCATCCTGCCCAACTTCATCCGTGACCACGTGCCGGTATGGGCGCAGGTGATGTTCTTCGGTGCGCTGCTGTCGGCGATTTTGTCCACGGCTTCCGGCGCGCTGCTCGCGCCCACGGCGCTGTTCACCGAGAATGTGCTGCGGCCGTTCTATCCCAACATGAGCGACCGCCAGTTCATGCTCACGCTGCGCATCGTGCTGGTGTGCTTCACGCTGGCGGCGCTGCTGTTTGGCGTGAACTCGACGAGCACCATGTACGAGATGGTGCAGAACGCCTACAAGGTGACGCTGGCCGGCGCCTTCGTGCCGCTGGTGGCGGGCTTGTTCTGGGAGCGCGCCACCGCCGCCGGCGCGATGGCCTCGATCCTGCTGGGCCTCTCCACCTGGCTGCTGGCGGAGGCGTTCGCGCCCGATGGGCTCTGGCCGACGCAGTTCGTGGGTCTTGCGTTTGCCGTCCTCGGCATGGTGCTTGGGTCGCTCGCCTCGAAGCCGGTGCGCCGGCACCCCGCGTAGGGCGCGCGGTGCGCGGCTCGCCGCTCGCCCGACTCCTCCTCCTCGTCTACCTGGCGCTCATCGCCTATGCGTCGCTCTACCCGCTTGCCGGGTGGCGCGACCACGGCGGTTCGCCGCTCGAGTTCTTCGCCACGCGCTGGCCGCGGTACATTCTTTGGTTCGACGTCGTCTCCAACGTCCTGGGCTACGCTGTGCTTGGGCTGCTCGCTGTGCTCGCCATGCGCCCGCGCGTGCGCGGGGTGGCCGCGGTGCTTGCGGCCACCGCGCTTGGTACTGGCCTTTCTCTGCTGGTGGAAGCCGCGCAGAGCTACCTGCCGACGCGCACCCCCTCCAGCCTCGACCTGCTGTGCAACGCCGCCGGCGCACTCGCCGGGGCGCTCGCCGGCTTGCGCGCGGCGCCGTGGGAGCAGCCGTTGCGCCACTGGCGCGCACGCGCGCTGCTGCCGGGCGCGCAAGCCGACTTCGGGCTCGCGTTGCTCGGCCTTTGGCTGTTCACCCAGCTCAACCCCGCGATGCTGCTGTTCGGCGTCGGCGACCTGCGCGACCTGCTCGCGGGCCCGGCCGGGCCGGCGCGTGCACCGGAGCTGTTCGTGGCCATCGAGGCAGTGACTGCGGCCGCCAATCTCGCCGCGGTGGCCCTGCTCGCTTCGGCGATAGCCGCGCCCGGCGCGCCGGTACGCGCCATGGTGGCGGCGCTGGTGCTTGCTGCGTTCGCCGTGAAGACTTTCGCCTTCGCCGTCATCCTGCGCGCCCAGGACGGATTCGCCTGGCTGACGCCCGGCGCGCTGCAGGGGATGTTGGCGGGGCTGGCGGTGGCGCTGCTCGCGGTGGGATTGCCGCGCGTGGCACGGCTCGCCCTGGCGGCGGTCCTGTTGATGGCCGCAGCGGTGCTGGTCAACCTCGCGCCGCAGAATCCCTACATGGCGGCGATGCTGAAACTCTGGCAGCAGGGGCATTTCCTCAACTTCAACGGTCTTACGCGGCTGGTGACGACGCTGTGGCCGTTCGCCGCCCTCGGCTTCCTGATCCACCTCGCGGCGCGGCGGCGCGACGATACGCTGCTGTAAAATTCGCGCCCCATGCCCTCGTACTACGAACG
Organism: Betaproteobacteria bacterium; assembly: GCA_031394435.1. Taxonomy (GTDB): domain Bacteria; phylum Pseudomonadota; class Gammaproteobacteria; order Burkholderiales; family SG8-39; genus JAABQT01. The sequence continues at coordinate 11,941 of JANNTQ010000073.1, read as the reverse complement.
CCACGTTTTCTTCTGCTGCAATCAGCGCGATCCCGCCGAGGGGCGCACATGCTGCAATGACAAAGGGTCGCGCGCAATGCGCGACTACGCGAAGCAGCGCGTGAAGGAATTGGGCATGGCGGGCGAAGGCAAGGTGCGCATCAACCAGGCCGGGTGCCTCGACCGCTGTGAGGAGGGTCCCTGCGTGGTCGTTTACCCGGAGGCGGTCTGGTACACCTACCTGGACCGCAGCGACATCGACGAGATCATCGAGGAACACCTCAAGCACGGCCGCACCGTCGAGCGGTTGAGAATCTGATGCGCGCCGGCACGCGGCGCCAGACGGTCGCCGGACCGGCGGGCCGCATCGAATGCGCGGTGGACGAGCCCGCGGGAACGGCGCGCGGCGTCGCGCTCATCGCGCATCCGCACCCGCTGTTCGGCGGCACGCTGGACAACAAGGTGGTGCAGACGCTGGCGCGGGCTTTCGTGGAGCTCGGCTACGCCGCCTGGCGGCCGAACTTCCGTGGCGTGGGGCAGAGCGAAGGGCGGCACGACGAGGGCCGGGGAGAAGTCGAGGACCTCGCCGCCGTGTTGGCGCATGCAGGGGCCGCGAACCCCGTGCTGGCTGGTTTTTCCTTCGGTGCGGCGATGGCGGCCAAGCTCGGGGCGCGAGTGGCATCGGAGCGCATGGTGCTGGTCGGTGCGGCGGTGACCGGGTTCAATCTGCCGCCGGTTCCGGCGGGCACGCTGGTGATTCACGGCGAGGCGGATGACACGATTCCGCTTGCCGCGGTGCTCGACTGGGCGCGGCCGCAGGAACTGCCGGTGCTGGTGCTGCCGGGTGCGGACCATTTCTTCCATCGCAAGCTGCCGGCGCTGAAACTCGCAGTCACGGGGAACTGGAAGTGAGCCTCGCAGTGAGGGGCCTGCGCAAGTCCTATGGCACGGCCGAGGTACTCGCCGGCGTGGACCTCGACGTGGCCGCGGGCGAATGCTTCGGCCTGCTGGGGCCGAACGGTGCCGGCAAGACCACCACGCTGAAACTGTGCCTCGGGCTGCTCAAGCCGGGTGCGGGCCAGATCCGGCTGCTTGACCACGACGTACCCGCGCAGGCGCGGGTTGCGCGCCAGCGCGTGGGCGTGGTGCCCCAATTCGACAACCTCGATCCGGACTTCACCGTCGCCGAGAACCTGGTGGTCTACGGGCGCTACTTCGGCCTGAAGGATCGCGACATCCAGGCGCGCATTCCGCAGTTGCTGGAATTCGCCGGCCTCAGCGGGCGCTCGGACGCGCGCATCCAGACGCTCTCGGGCGGCATGAAGCGGCGCCTGACGCTGGCGCGCGCGCTGGTGAACGACCCGCAGCTCCTGTTCATGGACGAGCCGACCACGGGGCTCGACCCGCAGGCGCGGCACTTGATCTGGGAGCGGCTGCGGCGCCTGCGCCAGGAGGGCAAGACGCTGATCCTCACTACGCATTTCATGGAAGAAGCCGAGCGCCTGTGCTCGCGCATCGCCATCATGGACCACGGGCGCATCATCGCGCAGGGCACGCCGCGCAGCCTGATCGCGGACCACATCGAGCCACAGGTGGTCGAAGTGCACGGCACCGGCGTCGAGCAGTGGATGGAGCGCGCCAGGCACCTCGCGCCGCGCGTCGAGCGCGCCGGCGAGACCGTGTTCTGCTACGCCGCCGACGTCGAGCCGGTGATCGGCGCACTGCGCGGCCAGCACGAGCTCGCCTACCTGCACCGGCCGGCGAATCTGGAAGACCTGTTTCTCAAGCTCACCGGACGCGACCTGCGTGACTGAAGCCATGAGCTTGCGCTTCGTCGCGGTGTGGCGCCGCAACTTCCTTGTGTGGCGCAAGCTCGCGATCCCATCGATCCTCGGCAACCTCGCCGATCCGCTGATCTTCCTCTTCGGCCTGGGCTACGGGCTGGGTTCGCTGCTCGGCAACATGGGTGGCACCAGCTACTTCGCCTTCCTCGCCGGCGGCTTCCTCGCCTCCTCGAGCATGTTCGCCGCGACATTCGAGTCGCTGTATTCGGCGTTCTCGCGCATGCACGTGCAGAAGAGCTGGGACGCGATCCTGAATACGCCGATGACGCTGGAGGACGTGCTTGCGGGGGAGCTGGCCTGGGCGGCGACCAAGTCGCTCGCCGCCGGCGCCTGCATGCTGGTGGTGGTGGCGGCGTTCGGCTTCGCCACCTCGCCGCTCGCGCTGGCCACCATTCCGGTGGTGGCGCTGGTTGGGCTCGCGTTCGCCGGCATCGGTCTGTCGATCAACGCGCTTGCCACCGGTTACGACTTCTTCAGCTATTACATGACGCTGGTGCTGACGCCGATGATGATGCTGTCGGGCGTGTTCTTCCCCGCCGACCAGCTTCCCATGGCGGTGCAGATGGCGGCCCAGGTATTGCCCCTGTCCCATGGGGTGGCGCTGGCGCGCCCGCTGCTGCTGGGGGAGATCCCGCAGGCGATCCTGCTGCACGTGGGCGTGCTCCTCGCCTATGCTGTCGGCGGCTTCACCCTGGCCGTGATTCTCACTCGCAGAAGGCTATTGACCTGACATGCTCTGGCTGAAAGCGCTGCACATCGTGTTCATGGTGACCTGGTTCGCGGGCCTGTTCTACCTGCCGCGGCTGTTCGTGTACCACGCGCTGGCCGGGGATTCCGTCTCGCAGGAGCGCTTCAAGGTCATGGAGAGGAAGCTCTTCTGGGGAATCATGACGCCCGGCGCCGTGCTGACCATCGTCTTCGGCCTGTGGCTGTGGCTGGGCTGGGGCTACAGCGGCGCCTGGCTGCACGCCAAGCTCGCGCTGTCGGCCTTGCTCGTCGCGTATCACTTCTGGTGCGGCAAGCTGATGCTGGACTTCCGCGCCGGCAGGAACACCCGGTCGCATGTTTGGTTCCGCTGGTTCAACGAGTTTCCGACCGTGGTGCTCTTCGCCGCCGTCTTCCTTGTCGTCTTCAAGCCGACCTGAGGCCTTCTTCGCCCCCTGCCCGCGGGGGCTGGAAGCACTGCTCGCCGAAGAACTGAAGCCCTTCGGCGTGGCGGCGCCGCAACCCACGCAGGGCGGCGTGGGCTTCGCCGGCGGCTGGGAGACCTGCTACCGCGCCAACCTCTGGTCGCGGATCGCTTCGCGCGTGCTGTGGCGGGTGGAGGAGTTCGAGTACCAATCCGAAGAGGACATCTACGCGGCGTCGCGCGCGGTGGACTGGTTCTCGCTGTTCGATGTGAACCGCACGCTGCGCGTCTACGTCACGGCGCAGAAGAGCCCCGTGAAGAGCCTCGAGTTCGTCACGCTGCGCGTGAAGGACGCGGTCTGCGACCGCTTTCGCGACGACGTAGGACGCCGGCCGAACGTGGAGCGCGCCGATCCCGATGTGCGCGTGCACGTGTTCCTGCAGGAAAAGCGCGGCGCGCTGTATCTCGATACCTCGGGCGAGGCGCTGTTCAAGCGCGGCTGGCGCATGGAAACAGTCGAGGCGCCCTTGCGCGAGAACCTGGCGGCGGGCCTCGTGATGCTCTCGGGGTGGAAATTCGACCAGCCCTTGCTGGACCCGATGTGCGGCGGGGCGACAATCCTGGTGGAGGCGGCGGCGATGGCGCGCGGCCGGGCGCCGGGGATGAAGCGTGCGTTCGGTTTCGAGAAGCTGGATTCCTTCAACGCCACTTTGTGGAAGCGGCTGCGCGAGGAAGCGTCAAGCCCGGCGCAGAAGGCGCCGAAGCTGCAGCTGTTCGGCAGCGATTCCGATGCGACGGCGCTTACGGCGGCGCGCAGGAATTTAGGCGCGGCTGGGGTAGAGCGCTGGGTGACGCTCGAAGCGAGCGACGTCCTCAAGCGCAAGGCGCCGGCGGACTCGGGGGTGATGATCGCCAACCCGCCTTACGGCGAGAGGATTGGCGAGAGCGAGGAGTTGGCGCGGTTTTATCCGAAGTTGGGAGATGCGCTGAAGAGGAACTTCGCGGGGTGGAACTGCTACTTCTTCACTGCAGATCGCAGGATGGAGAAGATGATCCGGCTTTCGACTACTCGGCGCACGCCGCTGTTCAACGGGCCGATCGAGTGCCGGCTGTATGAGTTCAAGGTGGTGGCGGGGAGCAACCGGCCTTAGCGTGCCGTCCGCTTGCGGGCAGCCGTCGATCCGCCGTTCGTACTTCGCTTGGAGTCCTTTAGGTAGGCCCGCAATACTCTGTTCACGGACGCTGAGTTCCTGAATTTTTTTGCAACATCGGGTTCGAGAACAACCACGTTCGTGCCCTCAAGGTACCGCTTGTAGTACTTGCCCCGGACAGCGCCAGAGAAATCGTACTCGGACCGCATTTCGGGTTCGGACACCTTCAAGGGTTTACGACTCATATGTCTTTCGCTCATGGGGATTCGCCACGCGGGCGCTGATGATTCTGAAATTGTCGCCTTCTTCGGTATGAGACACAACAACCAGGCGATTGCTTGTGGAAAAGCCGATAGTAATGAAGCGTGCCTCCCCGCGCGGGTGCTCCGGGTCGGGAATGGTTGCGGCGAGCGGGTCGCCGAAGGCAGTGGTTGCTTCCTGAAATGAGACGCCGTGCTTCTTGCGGTTCGCGCGATCCTTCCTTTCATCCCATTCAAATCTCATCGGTGCATTTTTCTAGAAAGCTGCAGACGGTTAACGTGCCGGTCGTGCCGCGCGAAACGCGTCGGTCACGAATCGGCGGTCAGACGCCATCGATCAGATCGCCAAGGCCTGCACAATGACGGCTTGCGCGTGGCCCCTGTACGGATCGCCGCCCGTCCTCGTCAGAGCGTCGGTGACCTTTGCGATGACCAGATCGAGCGAGACGCCGCGCTTTTCAATGAGCGCCGACCTTGGCGTGCCGCGGATCTGACCGGTAGCAATACTGCGCGGGTCCGCCCCCGTGATGGGGATGCGTTTCGTTTCGATGCGTGTCTCACGGAAGCGCGCGCCTGCGAGAAGCCGGCGTAAAAGGCCTGGCTCATGCATGTCGTACGGCATCCTGAACTTCATCTCAGGATCACCCGGAAACATGGCTTCGAGCACTCCGGCGTTTGCCGACGCGTGTGGATTCTCCTCGATACTGTCCCAGACATTGAACAGGAGAATGCCGCCTTCGGTGAGTACGCGCCGCGCCTCTCTGAGCGCAGCCTGCCGATCCGGCACGAACATGATGCCGAACCCGCAGACTACCGCGCCGAATTTGCCGTCCTCGAATGGCAGCTTCAGCGCATCGGCTTCGCGCCATTCGATGTCCTTGCAGCCGTCAAGCTTGGCACGGGCGTAGTCGAGCATCGCCTTGCTTAAGTCGGTGGCCACTAACCGCAGGGAGGGGCTGAGGCGCTCACGAAGCCTCCTCGTCACAAGGCCTGTGCCGCAGGCAATCTCCAGAACGTCACCCGGCGGGCGTTCCGGGAGGCGCTGCACAAGATCCGCTGCGAAGGGATCGAACCAGACAGGACCTATGCAATCGTCGTAGTACTGCGGGCCCGTAAAGGTTGCCGAAGCGCTGACCATTATTCTCCCGTGAAGGAATGCAGGCGGCGCCTAGCTCTTCGGTTTCTCCGCCTGCTGCTGGACCTTTGTTTCCTCAGGCTCCTTGTAGTCGCCGATGACGCCCTTCAGGGGGCAGACGGAAAAGGCCGGGCACTTCTTGCAGCCAACAGCCAGGGCGATGGGGCAAAGGGTCATGTGATTCCTCCTTCAGGGGATTTCGATTATCGGATTCTGGGACCGCGCACGGCAGGATTGAGGCGCTCGATGTCGGCCTTCACCTGCGCCTGGCTCCGCTCATAGACGATTTCCCTGCCCATCGCGCTGCCGGCGTAAGCGAACCCGTTGCGCGTCGGGGTCAGCGAGCAGCGGATGTTGTTCACGCCCTCGCCGAGGACCACCGTGATCACCTCGGCGCGCTTGCTGTACACCACCACTTCCAGCGTCTGGCCGGTGGAGGTGACGCGCACCCTGATTTTCTCGTCCTGCATGCCACCGCCACTCTACAGCCTTGCGCGGAACCGCAGGTAGTCCAGGGCGCTCTTCTCGGGTTGCTCCAGCATCGGTAGGTGCCCGACCCCTTGCATCAGGACGACCTCCGAGCGCGTCAGCAGCATCTGCAGGATGCCCGCGCTGGCGGGATGCAGGACGCGATCCTGAGCGCCCCAAACGATCAGCGCCGGGGTCGCCAGGCCGCGCACGCGCTGCTCGACGGAATCTGCCGCGAGCTGCTTGAAGATGCGCTGCTCCAGTGCATGGTTGCGGATGCGCTCCTGCGCCAGCACGTCAAGAAAGCGGCGAGGGATCGGCATCGGCACCGCCGTAACGCCCGCGACGAGCCGCGCGAATTCCTCCTCATTTCTCACGATCATCGGGTTCTCCCCGCCCTGCTCGATGCGCTTGCGCATCTCGCTCGGCGGGGCGCTCCACACGCCTGCCGGGGCGAGCAGCCACAAGCTGGCGACTTCCTTCGGGTACAGCGCGGCATAGGCGAGCGCGATGTGTCCGCCCATCGAATTGCCGCCGAGATGCAACCTGGAGATGCCGAGTTCGCGTGCCAGCGCGCGCAGTCGCTCGGCCTGCGCGCGCGGCGCGTAGTCGGCATGCGCCGGCCTGGCGGACTCGCCGAAACCGAAAAGGTCCGGGATCAGCACGCGGTAGTGCGGCGTGAGGTACTTGGCCGCGCGCACGAAGTTGTCCTTGTTGGCGCCGAAGCCATGCAGCAGCATCAGCGGCTCGCCGCGCCCGCCCTCCAGGTAGACGTAGCGCAGCCCGCCAGGGAGCTCGGTGTCCCTGCGCGCGAGGCCGGCCAGCCCGCGCTCGTAGTCGAGCGCGCGGCGCACCAGCTGCTCCGGGGAGAAGTAGAAGTAAAGCGCGACGCCGATGGCGAGCAGCGCCAGCGTGCCCAGCGCGGCGAGCGCGACGAGCCACAGCCTGAAAAAGCGCATCAGTCCAAACTGCCGACGCCGCGCGTGTCGTCCGGCGTCCGCAGGAGCCTCAGACGATGTCCAGGTGCTCGATGCCCTTGGTCAGGTCGCGGTCCTTGGCTTCCTTGCCGTGCAGTTTGATCTGCAGCCGCACCTCGTTGGTCGAGTCGGCGAAGCGCAATGCGTCCTCGTAGCCGATGCGGCCCTGCTCGTACAGGTCGAACAGCGCCTGGTCGAAGGTCTGCATGCCGAGCTCGCGCGACTTCTTCATGATCTCCTTGATGCCGTGCACCTCGCCCTTGAAGATCAGGTCCGAGATCAGCGGGGAATTGAGCAGCACCTCCACCGCCGCGGCGCGGCCGCGGCCCTCCTTCATCGGGATCAGGCGCTGCGAGATTACCCCTTTCAGGTTGAGCGACAGGTCCATCAGCAGCTGCTGGCGCCGCTCTTCCGGGAAGAAGTTGATGATGCGGTCCATCGCCTGGTTGGAATTGTTGGCGTGCAGCGTTCCCAGGCACAGGTGGCCGGTCTCGGAGAAAGCGATGGCGTGCTCCATCACCTCGCGCTCGCGGATCTCGCCGATCAGGATCACGTCCGGCGCCTGGCGCAGGGTGTTCTTCAGCGCCGCCTCCCAGGAGTCGGTGTCCACGCCCACTTCGCGCTGCGTGATGATGCAGTTCTTGTGCGGGTGCACGAACTCCACCGGATCCTCGATGGTGATGATGTGGCCGTGCGAGTTCTCGTTGCGGTAGCCGATCATCGCGGCGAGCGAGCTGGACTTGCCCGAGCCCGTGCCGCCGACGAAGATCACCAGGCCGCGCTTGGTCATCGCCACGTCCTTCAGCACCGGCGGCAGCAACAGGTCCTCGAAAGTGGGGATGGTGGTGGTGATCACGCGCAGCACCATGCCGACGTAACTCTGCTGCACGAAGCAGTTGACGCGGAAACGCCCGATGCCCGCCGGATTGATGGCGAAGTTGCACTCCTTCTTCGCCTCGAACTCGGCCGCCTGCTTGTCGTTCATGATCGAGCGCGTCAGCATCGAGGTGTGCTGGGGGGAGAGCGCCTGCTGCGACACCGGGGTCATCTTGCCGTCGATCTTCATCGCCGGCGGGTAGCCGGTGGTGATGAACAGGTCCGAGCCCTTCTTGCCCACCAGGGCCCGCAGCAGGTCGTACATGAATTTCGTCGCTTGTTCGCGTTCCATGCTTGCCTCCAGCCCGGCGAGCCTGCGCTCAGCCGGCGAAATTGTCCTTGTTCGACGCCTTGCCGCGCGCCTCGCCCATCGACACCACGTTTCGCCGCACGAGGTCCTGCAGGGTCTGGTCCAGCGTCTGCATGCCGATCTGCGCGCCGGTCTGGATCGCGGAATACATCTGCGCGACCTTGTTCTCGCGGATCAGGTTGCGGATCGCCGGGGTGCCGATCATGATCTCGTGAGCCGCGACGCGCCCGGCACCGTCCTTGGTCTTGAGCAGCGTCTGCGAGATCACCGCGCGCAGGGATTCGGAAAGCATCGCGCGCACCATTTCCTTCTCCGCCGCCGGGAACACGTCGATGATACGGTCGATCGTCTTCGCCGCCGAGCTCGTGTGCAGCGTGGCGAACACGAGGTGGCCCGTTTCCGCGCCGGTCAGCGCGAGCCGGATCGTCTCCAGGTCGCGCATCTCGCCGACCAGGATCACATCCGGGTCTTCGCGCGTCGAGGACCTGAGGGCGTTCGCGAACGACAGCGTGTGCGGCCCGACCTCGCGCTGGTTGACCAGACACTTCTTCGACTCGTGCATGAACTCGATCGGGTCCTCCATGGTGAGGATGTGGCCTTCCTCGTTCTCGTTGATGTGGTTGACCATCGCTGCCAGCGTGGTGGACTTGCCCGACCCGGTCGGCCCGGTCACCAGCACCAGGCCGCGCGGGTACTCCGAGATCTCGGTGAAGATCTTCGGGCACTTGAGCTCTTCCAGCGACATGACCTTGGTCGGGATGGTCCGCATCACCGCGGCCGCACCGCGCTGCTGCACGAAGGCGTTGACGCGAAAGCGCGCCAGGTTGGGCACCGCGAAGGAGAAGTCGCACTCGAGGTTTTCCTCGTAGAACTTGCGCTGTCCGTCGTTCATGATGTCGTACATCATTCCATGCACGTCCTTGTGCTCCAGGGCCGGCACGTTGATGCGCTTGACGTCGCCGTGCACGCGGACCATCGGCGGCAAGCCCGCCGACAGGTGCAGGTCCGAGGCTTTGTTCTTGACGACAAACGCAAGCAATTCAGTGAGATCCATTACAATCCCCAGCGATGCGCGTGGGCAAAGTATGAGGTCAATCGCCGAAAACTTGCAAGCCGTGAAAGGGCGAATTGCCGGGGCGGCGCGCGCCGCCGGGCGCGACCCGGGTGCGGTGGCCCTGCTCGCGGTCTCCAAGACTCACGCGCCTGCGCTGATCGAGGAGGCGTTTCACGCCGGGCAGCGCGCATTCGGCGAGAACTACGTGCAGGAGGCCCTCGACAAGATGGGCGCGCTCGTGCACCTGCCAGTCGAATGGCACCTGGTCGGGCCGCTCCAGAGCAACAAGACGCGCGCGGTGGCGGAGCGCTTTCAGTGGGTGCACACCGTCGACAGGGAGAAGATCGCCCGGCGCCTGTCCGAACAGCGCCCGGAAGCGATGTCCCCTCTCGACGTGCTGCTGCAGGTCAACGTTTCGGGCGAAACCTCGAAGAGCGGAGTCACGCCGCGCGAGGTGGCGGTGCTGGCGAAGGCGGCGGCCGCACTGCCGAGGCTGCGCCTGCGGGGATTGATGGCCGTGCCGGAGCCAACCGGCGACGTGCGCCTGCAGCGCGCGCGCTTTCGCGAGGTACGCGAGCTGTACGATTCCCTGAGGAAGGCGGGTCTTGCGCTCGATACCCTGTCGATGGGCATGACCGCCGACATGGAGGCCGCGATCGCAGAGGGCTCGACGATGGTCAGGATCGGCACCGCGATTTTCGGGGAACGCCAGAAGGTGAGGGACGCGGCGTGAAGCTCGCCTTCATCGGCGGCGGCAACATGGCAAGCGCGCTCATCGGCGGGTTGATCGCAAAGGGCGCGAAGCCGGGCGCGCTTTGTGTGGTCGAGCCGGTGCCGGACGCGCGGCGCAGGCTGACCTCGAAATTCAAGGTCCACGCGAGCGCCCTGCCGGACGCGCGTGCGCTAGCCGCGGACACCGTGGTGCTGGCAGTCAAGCCCCAGGACATGCGCAATGCCGCCGCGCCGCTGGCCGGCAGGCTGGCCGGGAAGCTGGTCATCAGCGTCGCCGCGGGCATCCGTCTCAAGGATCTCTCGCGTTGGCTGGGCGGGCACGCGAAGCTCATCCGCTGCATGCCCAACACGCCGGCGCTCATCGGCGCCGGGATCGCGGCACTGTACGCGCCGCCAGGAGCGAGCGCCGCGGAGAGGCGCCGCGCCGAGCGGATCCTCGGCGCGGTCGGCAAGGTCGTCTGGGTGAAACACGAGGCGCTGCTCGACCCGGTGACAGCGGTGTCGGCGAGCGGCCCCGCTTACGTTTTCTGGTTTATCGAGCAGCTGGCCGCCGCAGGCACGGCCCTTGGGCTCGAGCCCGAGGCGTCGGCGCTGCTCGCCCAGGAGACCGTGCTCGGCTCGGCGAAGCTCGCAGCGGCCTCCAAGGAGCCGCCGTCCGTCCTGCGCGAACGCGTCACGTCGAGGGGCGGCACCACTGCGGCAGCGCTCAAGGTGTTCGAGGACGAGGAGCTGGCCGAGCGCTTCAAGCGCGCCATCGAGGCCGCCAGCCGCCGCGGCGCCGAGATGGGCGAACTGCTGGGCAAGGACTGATGTTCGTCCAGATCGGCCAGCTGCTGGTGGACGCGGCGGCGAGCTTGTTCGTCTACCTGCTGCTCGCGCGCTTCCACTTTCAGTGGCTGCGCGTGCCGTTCCGCAACCCGATCGGCGAATTCGTGATCGCCGCCACAAACTGGCTGGTGCGCCCCGCACGCAAGCTCATCCCGCCGCTCGCCGGCCTGGACCTCGCCACGCTGATCGCCGCCTGGCTGCTGCAGGCGCTGGCGCTCTATCTGCTCGGCGCGATCGCCGGCGGCGGGCTGGGCGCCGAGCCGGGCCGCATGATCTCGGTGCTGATGGTCGGCGCGGCTTTCGACCTGCTGCGTTTCAGCCTCTATATCCTGATCTTCGCCGTGATCGTGCAGGTGGTGCTCTCCTGGGTAAACCCGCACTCGCCCGTGCAGCCCCTGTTCGACGCCATGACTCGGCCGTTCCTGCGGCCGCTGCGCCGCCTGATCCCGCTGCTCGGCAACGTGGACCTCGCCCCGCTAGCGCTGCTGCTGCTGCTGCAGGTCGCGCTGATCGCGCTCGCGCACCTGCGCGGCGCGGCGGGAGGGCCGTTCCAGTAGGGTGGGCCGTTGGCCCACCCTACCGCCTGAAGCGGATTTCCTCGGGGTAGGGGAACACGTCCTCGTGCACGCCGGCGCGCAGTTGCGCCTGCTTGCCGGCCCAGAACTCAGGATCCATCAAGTCGGCGTGGTGCTCGAGGAACGCCTGGCGCGCCTTGTGGCCGGTCACGAGGAAGCTCGCGAACTGCTCGGGATAGACGTCGTTCGGGCCCACTGACCAGTAGGGCTCGGCCGACATCTCGTCCTCGGGCGTGCGCGGCGGCGGGATGCGCCGGAAGTTGCATTCGGTCATGTACTCGATCTCGTCGTAGTCGTAGAACACGACGCGGTCGTGGCGGGTCATGCCGAAATTCTTGACCAGCATGTCGCCCGGGAAAATGCCGGCGCCGGCGAGCTCCTTGATGGCGCAGCCGTAGTCGCGCAGCACTAGGCGCATGCGCGTTTCGTCCCCGTCCTGCGCCGCTTCCTGGAGGTAGAGGTTGAGCGGCTGCATGCGGCGCTCGATGTACATGTGCTTGATGACGATCTTGTCGTCCTCAAACTCGATGTTGGAGGCGGCCTCGGCTTTCAGCTCTTCCAGCACCGCGGGATCGAATCTCTCGATCGGCAGCGCGACCAGCGAGTATTCGAGCGTGTCGGCA
>JANNTQ010000029.1:0-6809 GCA_031394435.1 Betaproteobacteria bacterium | reverse complement strand
CGCCACTGCGCGCGACGGCATTGCACGCCTGCACCGCTGCATCAGCGCCGTACGCGAATGCCCGGTGCCGGTGATCGCGCGCGTGAACGGCTATTGCATCGGCGGGGCGCTCGAACTGGCCGCCGCATGCGACCTGCGCATCGCCGCGGACCATGCGCGCTTCGGCATGCCGGAAGTGCGCCTGGGCATCCCCTCGGTGATCGAGGCCGCGCTGCTGGCGCGGCTGATGGGCGCCGGGCGCGCGCGCTGGCTGCTGTTGACGGGCGAACTGATCGACGCCGCAGAGGCGCTGCGCTGGGGCCTGGTGGAGCGTGTGGTGGACGCGGGCATGCTGGACGCCGAGGTGGACCACACGCTCGACGCGATCCTCGCCGGCGGCGACCTGGCGATCCGCGCGCAGAAGCGCCTCAATCGCGCCTACGAGGAGCTGCCGTTCGCCGACGCGGTGAAGTTGAGCATCGACGAGTTCGAGCGCGCCTACGCCACCGGCGAGCCGCAGCGCCTGATGCGCGACTACCTGGCGCGCAGGCGGAAGTAGAGCTTGGCTGTTAGCGCCGCGGCCCTCGCCGGAAACTGGTCTGCGGACCCATCCTCTCGAGCTGCTGCCTGGTGGGCAGGGTCCCGTCGGGGTCTCCGGTCGCCGACGCGATGCGCCCGGTGACCGCGGACATCATGACCCTGAGGCGGGCACCGATCGTCTTGACCGCCTCGGAGGAAGGCAACGAAGCGTAGCGGTCAGTCCTCAAGTTCCACCTCGCTCAGCGACGCAGCTGCGAGGCCGCCCGGCAGCTTGCCCTTCGCCTCCACGATCACGCCGTTCGCGGCAAGCGCGCTGAAGAACGCCGCGGACCCGATGGCGGTTTCGTTCACGCCCTTGAAGTCCGCCGGGTCGTTGAGCTGGCTCGTGTTCACTGTAACCCCGAGAATCATGAACGTCGGGTTGCTTACGCTGCTCGCGACGCCCTGCAGGAGAACGTCCCCATTGGGAATGGCGAGCCCCTTGTCCTCAATTTCGGTCGCGAGCACCGTGTTGGCACCTGTGGCGCGGCCGCGGATGCGCACGTTGCGTCCGTTCAGGGGTGCAAGATTGGCAGGCGTGGCACCGCCTATGTTGTTCTTGATCTCGGTGAAGGCATTCGCCGTCACTATGATGCCCGGCAGTCCGTCCAGCGTGATGGTCGTCGCGCTTGCGGTCGCGTTCGATTCGATCTTGACGCTGTCCTCGAACTTGACCTTGGTCGCCGTGAGCACACCGCCCGCGAGACTGCCCTCCACCTCGAGCTTGACGCCCAGCATGATCTCGATCTGCAAGCCACCCGCGAAAACAGTCGCACCGGTGGTTTGCACTCGCTGCGAATTTACCGTGAAATCCGAAGTCGAGACGAGCGCGGTGACGAATCCCTCGACCTCGGCCTGATCGGCGTCGGCAACACCCAGTCCTTCGCGCTCGACCTTGGTGGCAGTGAGTGTTCCGCAGATGGGCAGAGTGGCACAGCCCGTGCTTGTGCCCTTCACCTCGACGAACACGTCATTCCAATTGGTGCCATTGGGCACAGGCATGTCATCGATAATGGTGCCGACAGCGCCGTAGTTCACGGTCAGCGCGCCCACCATAAAGGTCTGCGCGCCGGCGATGTGACCTGCTACCGTGCCTCGCACCACGAACGCTGCGACCACGTTCTTGCTTTCGATGAAAGTCGCGACAATGGCTCCATCCGCCCTGCGCTGGCCATGCACTTCCAGCAACATGCCCGTCGTAATCGCGGCAAAGCTAGTGTTGTCGAACAGAGTCGTATCGTCCACTCGAACCGTCTGGCCGAGCACGACAAGCGTGCCTGCGCTCGCCGTGCCGAGCTGGGATTCAACCGGCCCGCGCACCGCTTCCTCAACTTCCACGGAGGTCGCGCTTCCGCTGCTGCCATTCGCGATCGAACCCCGCACCTCGACCACCATACCCCTGCGCAGTTCGCTCTCGCTGATCACGACATCGTCGCGTCGGATGCTCGCGCCGCTGGTGGAAAACTCCACACCGTTGACGAAGATGCTGCCGAAATCGGTCACGGTGCCGAAGCTGACGCCCGTGCCCCCCGTGCCGCCGCTGGCGGTCGTGTCTCCGCCGCCGCAAGCCGAAACCGCAAGAGCGATTGCCGCCGCCAGCACGACATTGCAAAAAAAGTTTGATCTCATGCCACTAGTCCTCTGAACGTTGTTCCAGGTTTTCTTCGAAGTAGTAGATGCCGATCCCGGTGCGCATGCGTCCCGTGCCAGCCTGCGATGGATTCACGTCGCGGTCGTGCTGCGACAGCCACTTGTCCATCACTTCGAGGAGCGCTTGCGCCTGCGCCGCGCTCAGCGCGCGGAATTCGGCCATCGATTCTTGCGGTACGTTGTCGTACATCACCTTGCGCTGGAAGCGGGGATCGGACCCGCTGCGCTGCAGGTTGTGATCGATCGTCGCGATGAGATCGGCCACGTCGGCGCCCAGGATGTCGAGCTTGTCCAGATCGCTGCTGCGCGGAATGTAGGCGCGCTGCAGCAAGCGGATGCGGCCCTGGTCCAGCCGTTCCACGGCACCGACCCGCAGCAATTCGTCCAACACTGCGCGCGCCGGCACATCGCCGCTGTAGCGCTTGACGAGCAGACCGAAACTGGCGCTTTGCCCTTCGAGGATCAGTTCGAGGGGATCGCCTTTGCCGTCGACGAAGTCCTGGTCCCTGACCCAACCGGCGATCACGCGGGCGGCACGGTTGTAACGTTCCTGGGTATCGCTGCCGCCCCCTTGGGCCTCCTGCGCCACGACCCGCTGGATCTCCTTGCGGGAGAGTCCGGTCAGGATCGAGACCCTGGAAACAGTTTGCTTCTTTCCGGGTATGCCGAACTCCTGCATCCCCGCTTCCACGAATACTCGCTTCGCCAGGTTCGAAAAAGCATTGAAAGACATGCCGTTACGAAGCAGTACGCGCGCAAGGGGCGCAAGAAGGCGGGCTACCGCGGCCGCGAGTACTTCAGGTAACTTTCCTGTGGAGTCCATCTATTTGGGACTTTAATCCCAAATAATGGCTTTGTCAAAATTAAGGGTAATCAGCGCGGGATTGCCATCTGCCGCAGGCGCGCCAGTTCGGCGGCGGCTTCCTGCTCGGCCGCCTTGGCGCGATTGAACGCGGCGTCGATCGTTGCCCGCTCCAACAGCCGCGCCGGCGGCAGCGCCGCGCGCACCTTGTCCTGGGTGTCGACGTGCGTGCGCAGCAGCTCCGCCCAGACGCTGATCGAGCTGCGCAGCTCGAAGTTGTCGCGCTCGGCCTTCGCCTTCAGCATGACCGCCTGGTCGATCCAGCCCTGTCCGCGGTCCGCCGCGTGGCTCATGTGCGCGGTGAGCGCGCGGCGGCTGGCGAGCGTCGCAGCGCGCGCGCGCGTCGCATTGGTCTGGTTGCGCAGCAGCGCCTGCGCGTCCACCAGGTACAGCTCGGCGGCCTCGGCCAGCGGCCGGTTGCGCTTGGCGTCTTCGCGCCGCAGCGCCTCCAGGTACTGCCCCACGACCTTGGTGTGCTCCTGCAGCCTGGCGAGCGCATCCGGCGCGTCGGGCGCTAGCTCCAGCGACGCCTGCAACCGCGCGGTGGTCGCCACGATGCTGCCACGCGCGCTCGACTCGAGGTCCTGCGTCTTCTTCGCGCCCCACAGCCAGCCGAGCGCCAGGCCGAGCGCGATGAACGCGACGGCACCGGCGATGAGGAGATGGTTCCTGTTCGGGGCTTGCATGCGGCGTCCTTGCGACGCCGCGAATTCTACGCCGCCTCCGAGC
Organism: Betaproteobacteria bacterium; assembly: GCA_031394435.1. Classification (GTDB taxonomy): domain Bacteria; phylum Pseudomonadota; class Gammaproteobacteria; order Burkholderiales; family SG8-39; genus JAABQT01. Next base: position 3,010 of record JANNTQ010000029.1, on the reverse strand, counting down.
CGGGCCCGGCGGCCGCGCGTCCTACCAGCCGTTGCTGTGCGGCGAGCCTCGCGTAAATTCGTTCTGCGGGCCCAGTTTCATGAGTTGGGACTTGGTGGGCAGAGTGCCTTCGCCGCCAGGGGCGCGGATCGCTGACGCGATCTGCCGCGCAACCGCGCACAGCAGGGACTTGAGCCGGAATGCAAATGCTTTATCTTGGTGCGCTGACATGGGAAATCCGATCGCAATTCGTGCACTCGCCTGGCTACGGTATTCCTCCGCGCCGCATCCTCATAGCGGGCAATGCACTTGGAGTGCAAGCGATTGTCAGGGACGTGCCACTGCTCACGCCCCTGCAGGAATCAGGCCTTCCTCTGCCGCCTTGAGCTGAAGCGCCAGGACCTTCGAATAGATCCGGCACTGGGCAAAGCTGCCGGCAATGAACCACAGTCCGGGCTGGCCGGTGCGCATCCACATGTTGCGCAGTTCCTGTTCTTCCTCATCGATCCCCCATACCGGCCCGACGCGATCGGCGACGCCATCGCCGAACAGCTTGCGCACGAGGTATTCCGGGCCCAGGTAGCCGGTGGCCAGCACGATCAGATCCGCCCGCATGACATCCCCGCCGCGCATCCTGGCGCCTTCGGCGACGAATCCCTCGATGTCCGAGTACTGCACCAGCCGTATCTTGCCCTCGACGATCAGCTCCGAGCAGCCGACGTTGAAATAGTAGCCGCCGCCACGCTGGAGATACTTGAACTGCCAGCCCGTCTGGTCTTCGACATCGATCTTGAAACCGACCCGGGTCAGGTCATCGAGCAGCCGCCGGTCCAGCTTTCTCCCCTGCTCGGTCATCATGCGGTGCGATTGCCTCAGCAGCGCGAGCGGCATGGACGCAGCGATGAGGTCGCAGTCTTCCAGCGGAGTGCCCTCGCTGTACAGGGCGTATGGCAGTTGAGCGCTGGGCTCGATATTGACGATCAGGGTCGGGCTGCGCTGAACGAGTGTGACCTTGGCACCGTTCGAATGCAGGTCTTGCGCGATATCGTGGCCGCTGTTCCCCGTGCCGATGACCAAGACGTTGCGCCCGTTCCATTCCGTGGGGTCGTCGTACTCGTGCGAGTGCACGATGCGGCCCTTGAAATTCTTCAGGCTGGGAATTTCCGGCCGCTTCGGCAATCCGCTGACACCGGTTGCCATGACGATATGCCGCGGACGCACGGTGCGTGTCCTGCCTTGCCCCTGGCGCAGGACCACCGTCCAGCGTCCCGCCTCCTGGTCGTAGCTGCCCCCGGAAAACTCGCTGCCGGTCCAGAAATCGAGTTCCATGCTTTCGGCGTAGGCCTCGAACCAGCCCGCCAGCTTGTCCTTGGGAATGTAGCTCGGCCAGTTGGGGGGAAACGGTATGTAGGGAAGGTGGTTGACCTGCACCTGGTTGTGCAGCGTCAAGGCGTGATAGCGCTTTCGCCAGTTGTCCCCGATGCGGCTTTCGCGATCGACGATCAGCGCATCGACATTCAATTGCCGCAGGCGCGCGCCGATGGAAAGCCCGGCGTGCCCGCCGCCAACCACCAGCACCGCCGGCTCCCGGTCCTCGTAGGCGGCTGCCGCTTTTCGCTGGTCGAGCCAGTTCGGCCCGTGGAAATCCCTGGAATACGATTCGCCGTGCGGCCTTCGGCTGCCGACGCTTTCCTCGAAGCCCTTGATCTCATCGAGCGCCGTCAGCAGCGTCCACGCCTTGTAAACCTCGGGGGACGCGCTTTCCGGCATCAGGCGCAAAAGGCCATGCGCCCGCGCGCCGGCGGTCTCGAAGCGGAAGATGGCTTCGACGGCGTTCGTCCCGGCGCGGGTGACGCGGCGGGGAGGCGTGCGTTGGCGATCGATCTCGAATCCGGCCGCGCCTGCGCCGGCGCCATGCAGCTTCAGCGCATCGACGATCTTCCTCGCGCCGCTGATCGTCTTGACCTGCCAGGTAAAGGCCAGCAGATCGCGCCAGTGGGCGTCCGGCCGGAACAATGCTTCAATGGACGAATCGTCCGATGCAGAGAGTGCCTGCTCGAATTCCGCGAGCCACCGGGTCACTGCCCAAGACAAGGATTCGTCCGACTCGTTCAGCATGCCAACTCTCCAAAATCGGATGTCCCGGATGGTAGCGGTGATGGCCCGGATCTGCTGAAATCAGCCCTGGCGCTCATGCTATTGCGTGAAGGCCCCAGGGGGAGGAAGACATGACTGCCTGTTTCATCGTGCGTGCCCAGGTCGCGCATGCGGCCGTGAAGGACGACTTCGACCGCTGGTATCAGGACGAGCATCTGCAGGATGCTCTCAAGGCCTTCCATGCGAAGCGAGCGTGGAGGGGTTGGAGCGAGGTGGATTCGTCCGTGCACTACGCCTTCTACGAGTTCGAAGACGTGGCGAGCGTACGGGCCATCCAGGGCTCCGATGTGCTTAAGCGCCTGGCGGCGGAGTTCGATCGCGTGTGGGGCGACAAGGTCAAGCGCAGCCGCGACATTGTGGAGGTCATCCAGACCATCGGCGCCTGAAACCTGCGCGACACGGGTCCAAGAGGGCGCGAGCAATAGACACCAATTTCCTGAATGCAAGCCGTACCGTGCGCTGGCGCACAGACTGGATCCTGGCCAATAAATGAGCATCAGCATTTAGAATCAAGGTACGACCGGACGGCAATCCAAGGAGACAGCGAGGATATGCTGAAGGCTGCGGCGACGGTCTCTGGCGAATTGCTCGGACGCTAGCTCTGTGCGGCAGCCACCTGTGTGCTCCAGCGCACATACGTCCGGCACAAAGACCGTGATGATCCACTCTCGCCTCAGGAGAGGCGAGGTGGTTTTCCGCCTGTGCGAGGTCGCAATCGTCTGTTGCCGGCCCGGCAAGCGCAGTGCCCCCTCTGGATCGTTGTAGGCTTTTCACGGAAATCGGCCATGTCCAAAACAGGAAAAGGTCGCACCCTTGCCAGCGATGCCGGCAAGGCGGTTGGCATCACCGAAGTGCGGCGCCAAAAAACCCTGCT
>JANNTQ010000028.1:0-13913 GCA_031394435.1 Betaproteobacteria bacterium | reverse complement strand
GGAGTGCCTGCCGCAGCGCTTGCCCACCGCGATCTTCTCGGCGCGCACGGCGAGCGCGAGCGTCTCCGGATGCACGAGCGCGTCGTGGAACACGACGTCCGCCTCGCCGAGCAGCCGGGCCGCGCGCAGCGTGAGGAGGTCAGGCGCGCCCGGCCCGGCGCCGACGAGGTAGACGGTCCCGGTCATCGGCGGCGAAACAGCGGCTCGGGCCGCTCGACCGAGGCCTGGTAGGCCTCGCTGAAATCGTTGCAGGCGGGCAGTGCTTCCTCTGCGTCCTGGTCTTCGCGCAGCAGGAACGCGTCGAAACCGCAGCGCGAGAGGTAGTAGATCTGGTCGCGCAGGACGTCGCCCACCGCGCGCAGCTCGCCCCGGTAGCCGTAGCGCTCGCGCAGCAATCGCGCGATCGAGTAGCCGCGGCCGTCGGTGAACTTGGGGAAGTTCACCTCGACACGCGCGATTGCACCCAGGCGCTCGGCGCACTCGGCCGGGTCGTCGCCCGGTTCGAGCCGCAGCACCTCGCCCGCTTCAGGCTGGAACGGGTTCGCGATCTTGCCGCGGCGAATCAGCGTGGCCATAGACGTGCTGCTTGAAAGGTTCGATGCCGAGGCGGTGCGCGCAATCCACGAAGCGCTCGTCCTCGCTTTCGCGCTTCTCCAGGTACACCTCGATCAGGCGTTGCACCACCCAGGGCACTTCGTGCTGCGCGAAGGCCGGGCCGATCACCTTGCCGACGGCGGCCGGAGTGCCGAGCGAAGTGAGCCCCTGGTTTCCCCCGATGGTGATCTGGTAGAACTCCGCGCCTTGCTTGTCCACGCCCAGCACGCCGATGTGGCCGACGTGGTGGTGGCCGCAGGAGTTGATGCAGCCGGAGATGTTGAGGTCCAGCTCGCCGATGTCGTGCAGGTAGTCGAGGTCGTCGAACAGTCGCTGGATGGCCTCGGCCACCGGGATCGATTTGGCGTTCGCCAGCGAGCAGAAGTCCCCGCCCGGGCAGGCGATGATGTTGGTCAGCAGGCCGACGTTCGGCGTGGCGACGCCGAGCGCCATGAGCTCCTGCCACAGCGCCTCAAGCTGGTCCTGGCGCACATCGGCGAACACGAGGTTTTGCTCGTGCGTGACGCGCAGTTCCCCAAAGCTGTAGCGGTCGGCGAGGTTGGCGATGGCCTCCATCTGCGCATCGGTGGCGTCGCCCGGCGCTACTCCGATCCTCTTCAGCGACAGCGTCACCGCCACGTGGCCAGGCCGCTTGTGCGGAAATACGTTCCGCTTCATCCAGGCACCGAAGGGGCCTGTCGGGGCAAGGTGCAGATCTTCCAGCGCCTCGTAGCGCGCTTGCGTGAAGCGGCCCTCCACGCGGCGCACTTCCGCCTTGGTGAGGGTCGAGGGGCCGTCGCGCAACTGCTCCCACTCGGCCTCCACTTCCTCGCGGAACTTCTCCGGCCCGCGCTCCTTCACCAGGATCTTGATGCGCGCCTTGTAAATGTTATCGCGGCGGCCATAGCGGTTGTAGACGCGCAGGATCGCCTCTACGTAGGTGAGCAGGTGCTGCCAGGGCAGGAACTCGCGGATCACGTGGCCGATGACGGGCGTCCTGCCCATGCCGCCGCCGACGATGACGCGGAAGCCGACATCGCCCGCGTCGCCGCGTAGCGCGTGCAGGCCGATGTCGTGCAGGAAAGTGGCGGCGCGGTCGGCCTCTGCGCCGTTGACCGCGATCTTGAACTTGCGCGGCAGGTAGGCGAACTCCGGGTGCAATGTCGACCATTGCCGCAGGAGTTCGCACCAGACGAAGGAGTCCACGATCTCGTCGCGCGCCACGCCGCCGTAGTGGTCGGCGGTGATGTTGCGCACGCAGTTGCCGGAGGTCTGGATGGCGTGCATCTGCACGCTGGCCAGATCCGCGAGGATGTCGGGCGCCTCCTCCAATTTCGGCCAGTTGTACTGGATGTTCTGGCGCGTGGAGAAGTGGCCGTAACCGCGGTCGTACTTGCGCGCGATGTGCGCCAGCATGCGCAGCTGCTTCGAAGACAGGATGCCGTAGGGGATCGCCACGCGCAGCATCGGCGCGTAGCGCTGGATATACAGACCGTTCTGCAGCCGCAAGGGACGAAAATCGTCTTCCGAGATCTTGCCGGCGAGGAAGCGCCGCGTCTGGTCGCGGAACTGCGCGACGCGCTCGTCGACGATCCTCTGGTCGATCTCGTCGTAGAGGTACATGGCCGGGAATGCTACCGGCCCTGCATATGCTTTCAAAGACTAAGATGTTAGAATCTTATGCCAGCTAGTTATTATGAAAATCCAGCAGTTACGCTACCTCGCCGAAGTCGCCCGCCGGGACCTGAGCGTGTCCGCGGCGGCCGAGGTCTTGCACACCTCCCAGCCCGGAGTCTCCCGCCAGATCAAGGAATTGGAGGCGGAACTGGGGGTGCAGATCTTCGTCCGTCACGGCAAGCGTTTTACCGCGTTGACCGAGCCGGGGCGTGCCGTATTGGCGATCGCCGAGCGCATCCTCGCCGAAGCCGCCAACCTGAAGCGCGCGGGCGAGGAGTTCGCCAACGACAAGCTCGGCTCGCTCACCATCGCCACCACCCACACGCAGGCGCGCTATGCGCTGCCCAAGGCGGTGGCGGCGTTCAAGCGCCGCTATGCCGACGTGCAGCTCGTCATCCACCAGGGCAATCCAACGCAGATCTGCGAGATGGTGCTGCGCGGGGAGGCGGAATTCGCGGTGGCGACCGAGCAGATCTCGCAGTACGCGGAGCTGGTGTCGCTGCCCTGCTACCAGTGGAACCGCTGCGTGGTGGTGCCCGCGCGCCATGCGCTCGGCAGGGTGAAGCCGCTCACGCTCGAGGCGGTGGCGAAGTTTCCCATCGTCACTTACGACTTTGCGTTTGCCAACCGCAGCCTGGTGGAGAAGGCCTTTGAGCAGCGCGGGCTGAAACCCAAGGTCGTGCTCACGGCGCTGGACGCGGACGTGATCAAGACCTACGTCGGGCTTGGCCTGGGCGTGGGCATCATGGCGAGCATGGCGTTCAACGCCAAGCGCGACCTGGGCTTGAAGTCGCTGGACGCTGCGCACCTGTTTGAATCGAGCACCACGCGCCTCGGCATCAAGCGCGGGGCGTACCTGCGGCGCTACGCGTACGAGTTCATCGAATTGTTCGTGCCCCACCTGCCGCGCTCGATCGTCGAGCCGGCGGTGATGGGCACGGAAGGCTCGCGCTACGAGTTGTGAAAAATGGGGTCCGACCCCATTTTTCTTATTTCATCGGATTCGAGCACTCCCGAGGGGCGGTCCTCGTCCGCGGCCTTGAGCATCGCCGCAGCGACGATATCGGCGTGAATCGGCCGGTATTTGCCGAGCAGCGGCCCGAAGATGTTGCCGATCACGAGTCCGATCTTCTCGCCCAGCCGTTTCTGCGCTCTCGGACCGGACAGCAGCGACGGCCGCAAGAGAACCGTCTGCGGCACGCCCGCCCGCACCGCCTCCTCCATCTCACCCTTTACGCGGTTGTAGAACACCGTCGCATCCGGATCCGCGCCGAGCGCCGAGACGACGAGCAGGCGTTTGGCCCCGCCGCGCGCCGCGGCACGAGCGAGCGCCACCGGATAGTCGTAGTCCACGCGGCGGAACGCAGCCTGCGACCCCGCCTGCTTGATGGTGGTGCCGAGGCAGCAGAATACGTCCTCGGCCTCGACGCGGCGCTGCTCCAGCCGCTCGAAGTCCACGATCTCGACTTTCAGCTTCGGATGGGTCTGGCCGAAGTCGCGCCGCGCCCATGCGACGACACTTGAATAGCGCTCGCTGGCGAGCAGGCGCTGCAACAGGTAGGAACCAATGAGCCCGGTAGCGCCGGCCAGCAGCGCGGTACGGGGTTCAGGCATGAGTGCGGATGAAGTCCCTGACCTTGGGGTAGATCATCTCGCGCCAGCGCCGGCCGCTGAAGATGCCGTAGTGGCCGACCCTGGGCGCGAGGAAGTGCTCGCGCCGTTCCTTCGGGATGTTCAGGCACAACAGGTGCGCGGCCTCGGTCTGGCCGTTGCCCGAAATGTCGTCCAGCTCGCCCTCGATGGTGAGCAGCGCCGTGTCGCGGATGGTCTGCGGGCGCACCAGCCGCTCGCCGATGAACATGCGGCCCTTGGGCAGCGCGAAGTCTTGGAACACTGACTTGACCGTGTCGAGGTAATACTCGGCCGGCAGGTCGATCACCGCGTTGTACTCGTCGTAGAACTCGCGGTGGCGGTCGGCCGAGTCGTCGTTGCCCTTGATCAGGTGGTTGAAATAATCCCAGTGAGCATTCAGGTGCCGGTCCGGATTCATCGCCACGAAACCCATGTGCTGGAGGAAGCCGGGGTAGACGCGGCGCGCGTAGCCGGGGTATTTGGGGGGCACGCGCTGGATGACGTGCCTCTCGAACCAGGAGTACGGCCGCTTCGTCGCCAAATTGTTGACCGCTGTCGGGCTCTTGCGTGCGTCGATCGGCCCGCCCATCATCACCATGGTCTTCGGCGCGTGCGGCTCGTGCGCCTCGGCCATCAGCGCGAGCGCGCACAACACCGGCACGGTCGGCTGGCAAACCGAGATCACGTGCACATTGGGCGACAGCAGCCGGACGAACTCGCACACGTAGTCCACGTAGTCGGCGAGATGGAACGGCCCGGCAGACGTCGGCACCATGCGCGCGTCCACCCAATCGGTGATCCAGACCTCGTGCTCGGCCAGCAGGGTTCGCACGGTGTCGCGCAGCAGCGTGGCGTGATGGCCGGAGAGCGGCGCGACGACGAGGACTCTGGGGGCATTACGCGGTGCAGTGAGGCGGGACTTGAAGTGCAGGAGCTTGCAGAAGGGCTTGTCGAGAGCGACGTCCATGTCGGCGTCCTCGATGCGCCAGGCGGGCTTTTCGTAGCGCTGCGTGACGCGCAAGAACAAGTCGTTCGAAGCGGCGAGCTGCTTGGCCATCGGCGCCAGCGCCCAGGGGCTGAAAGGGTGGGCGAACCAGCCGCGCTGCACCTCCGCGATGAAGCGCAAAGGCGTGAGCCAGGCGTGTTGCGCTTCGTACAGGCTGTAGAGCACCGCCCCCCCCAATGCCGCGTTACCGGGCTTACCCGGTTGGATAGCCGCTCTCTTATAGCAGATATGCGGCAGTGCGGCATTGGCCGAATTCATGGACAGAACGTATTCTTTCCCCGTGTTTACCCTGTTGCGGCTTTTTTTCGCACTTGTCGTCCTTGCGCTCGTTGCAGTGGCCGCGGCCTATTTCTATCTCCTTCAGTCCCTGCCGCGGGAAGAGGGCGAGATCCGCCTCAGCGAACTGGGGCGGCCGGTCGAGGTGCTGCGCGACAGCTTCGGCATTCCCCATATTTCCGCGGCGAGCCTGGACGACGCCATTTATGCGCTCGGCTTCGTGCATGCGCAGGACCGGCTCTGGCAGATGGAGGTCAGTCGGCGCACCGCAGCGGGCCGCCTGGCGGAGGTGTTCGGCGAGAGCGCACTGGAGACCGACCGGTTCCTGCGTACGCTGGGCGTGAAGCGCGCGGCGCAGGCGAACTTTGCGCGGCTCGACAGCGAAACCCGCGCGCTGCTCGAGACCTACGCGGCGGGCGTTAACGCCTTCATGAACACGCGACCGGTGCTGCCGGTCGAGTTCTGGCTTACCGGCGCCAAGCTCGAGCCTTGGACGCCGGTGGACTCGCTGGGTTGGATCAAGATGATGGCCTGGGACCTCGGCGGTAACTGGAGGAACGAACTGCTGCGCATGCGGCTGTCGAAAACGCTGCCGCTCGCACGCATCCACGAGCTCCTGCCGCCCTACCCGGGCGAGGCCCCGCCCGAAATCACCGAACTGCGGCGGCTGTACAACAACATCGAGAAGGAAGGGGTGCGGTTGGCGACACCGGGCTTCGATTTGGACCTTGAAAACGGTCTCGCCTTTTCCGGCTCGGAGATTCATCGAGCCGAAAAAGGCGAGATCTATGAAAAGCAAAATCCGCGCACTGGATCGAGTTCTGGCGCCTCTTCGAGTTCAGGCTTCGACTTCGATGCTTCCATCGAGGGCCTCGGCTCCAACAACTGGGTCGTCTCCGGTGCGCGAAGCGCGACCGGAAAACCCCTACTGGCAAACGACCCGCACCTAGGCCTCACTGCGCCTGCAGTGTGGTACTTCGCGCATATTTCTGTGCCGGGATTCGAGGCGATCGGCGCGTCGCTGCCCGGAGTGCCGGCGATCGTGCTCGGGCGCAACACGCACTTCGCCTGGGGCTTCACCAACACCGGGCCGGATGTACAGGACCTGTACATCGAGCGGCTGGATGGCGCGGGCAACTACCTCACGCCCGACGGCCCGAAGCCCTTCACGCTCCACGAAGAGGTGATCAAAGTGAAGGGCGGCGAGGATGTGCGCCTGCAAGTGCGCGTGTCGCGCCATGGGCCGGTGATCTCCGACGTGTCGCGCACCGCGCAGGAAGCCGCGCCGCGCGGCCACGTGATCGCGCTGCAGTGGACCGCGTTGCGCGAGGACGACCTCACCATGCAATCGGCGATGAAGCTCGCGCGGGCCAAGGACTGGCTGGGCTTCCTCGCTGCGCTGCGCGACTTCCACACTCCGCAGCAGAGCGTCGTCTACGCCGATATGCAGGGCAACATCGGCTTCGTCGCTGCCGGGCGGGTGCCCGTGCGCAGGCCCGACAATGACCTCAAGGGCCTCGCGCCCGCACCGGGCTGGCTGGCGAAGTACGACTGGGCGGGCTTCATCCCGTTCCCCGAACTGCCGCATGCCTACAATCCGGCGGACGGCAGTCTGATGACGGCGAACCACCGCATCACGCCGCCGGGCTACGCGCACCACATCACAAGCGAGTGGCAGCCGCCATACCGCGCCAACCGCATCAGCGAGCTGCTCGGCGCGGCGCGCAGGCACTCCATCGCCAGTTTCGCACGCATCCAGGGCGACGTAGTGTCGCTGCCGGTGAAGGAACTGCTGCCGCGCCTGGCCAAAGTGAAGCCGAGAAGCGAACAGGCGCGCCGGGCGCTCGCACTGCTCGCCAAATGGGATGGCGCGATGGCGGCCGAGCGCGCCGAGCCGCTGATCGTGTCTGCATGGTGGCGCGAGTTCTCGCGCGCCATCTACGCCGACGAGCTGGCCGACAGTTTCCGCGGCAACTGGCTGCTGCGCGCGACGTTCATCGCCAACGTGCTCAGCGACAAGGACCGCCAGGGCCGCTGGTGCGACAACACGCGCACCAAGACCACCGAGAGCTGTGACGACCTGCTGGCGGCTACGCTGGAGGCCGCGCTCGCCGACTTGCGCAAGCGCTACGGCGAGGACATGGGCGCCTGGCAATGGGGCACGGCGCATTTCGCTCGCCACGAGCACCGGCCCTTCGGCCGCGTGAGCTGGCTTGCGCCGTTGTTCGACATCACCGCGCCGACGCCGGGCGATGCGTACACGGTGAACGTAGGCAGAAACCGGCTGGAGGACGCGGCGCGGCCGTTCGCCAGCACGCACGCGGCGAGCCTGCGCGCGATCTACGACCTGTCCGACCTGGACAGGTCGCTCTACATTCACTCCGGCGGGCAATCGGGCAACGTGCTCTCGCCGCACTACAAGGCGTTCACCCAGGCGTGGGTCAAGGGGGATTACATCCCGATGGTGACGGACAGGAAGAAGATCGAGGCGGGCGGGGTGAAAAGGCTGATGCTGGTGCCGTAGGAAAAAGGGGTCAGACCCCTTTTTCAGATTCCAAGTTCTTTCCACATCGCGTCCACGCGGCGCTTGACCGCCGCGTCCATGGCGATCGGGCGCCCCCAGGTGCGAGAGGTCTCGCCGGGCCACTTGCTGGTGGCGTCGATGCCCATCTTGGATCCCAGCCCTGCCACCGGGCTGGCGAAATCGAGGTAGTCGATCGGCGTGTTCTCGGCGATCAGCGTGTCGCGCGCGGGATCGACTCGCGTGCTGATGGCCCACACCACTTCTTTCCAGTCGCGGATGTCGATGTCGGCGTCCACCACCACGATGAACTTGGTGTACATGAACTGGCGCAGGAAACTCCACACGCCGAACATGACGCGCTTGGCGTGGCCCGCGTACTGCTTGTGCATGCTCACCACGGCGAGCCGGTAGGAGCAGCCCTCTGGCGGCAGGTAGAAATCGGCGATCTCGGGGAACTGCTTGGCAAGCAGCGGCACGAACACTTCGTTCAGCGCCACGCCCAGCATCGCCGGCTCGTCCGGCGGCTTGCCGGTGTAGGTCGAGTGGTAGATCGGATCGCGGCGCTGGGTGATGCGCTCGACCGTCAGCACCGGAAAGCGCTCGGCCTCGTTGTAATAGCCGGTGTGGTCGCCGTGCGGGCCTTCGAGCGCCAGGTCGCCGGGTTGGAGTACTCCCTCCAGCACCATCTCGGCGCGCGCCGGCACCTGCAGGTCGCTGCCGATGCATTTCACCAGTTCCGTGCGTGCGCCGCGCAGCAGCCCCGCGAACTGGTACTCGCCGAGCGTATCCGGCACCGGCGTAACGGCGGCCAGCGTGGTGGCTGGATCGGCGCCGAGCGCTACCGCCACGGGGAAAGGATTCCCAGGCTGGGCGAGTTGGTGGTCGCGGAAGTCGAGCGCGCCGCCGCGGTGCGCGAGCCAGCGCATGATCACGCGGTTCGGGCCGATCACCTGCTGTCGGTAGATGCCGAGGTTCTGGCGCGGCTTCAACGGCCCGCGCGTCACGGTAAGGCCCCAGGTGATGAGCGGGCCCGCGTCGCCGGGCCAGCAGGTCTGCACCGGCAGCCGGGCGAGGTCGAGGTCCTTGCCTTCCCAGACCACTTCCTGGCAGGGCGCTGACGACAGCACTTTGGGCGCCATGTCGAACACCTTGCCTGCGAGGCGCGCGAGCTGCGGCAGCTTCTCCACCACGTCGCGCAGGCCCTTGGGCGGATCCGGCTCGCGCAGCGCGGCGAGCAAGCGGCCGATGTCGCGCAACGCGGGCGCGGGGTCCGCGCCCGCCTCGACACCCATCGCCAGGGCAATGCGCTCAACCGTGCCAAAGAGATTTCCCAGCACGGGCGTCGAGAATCCGGCGGGCCGCTCGAACAGGAGCGCCGGTCCTCCCGCGCGCAGCACGCGGTCGCAGATCTCGGTCATTTCCAGATTGGGCGACACCGGTGCCGCGATGCGCTTCAGGCCACCCAGCGCATCGAGCTTGTCGAGGAACTCCCGCAGGTCGGAGTAATGCATTTCAGCGGCCGCCGCGCTGTCCGTCAGCGCCCACGCTGCGCCACGCGCTCCGCCAGCAGCTCGGCGAATTCCGCCAGCAGGTGATTCCTGCCGCGCACCGCGTAGACGCGCTCAGCGACGGGCAGGGTCAGCACCAGCAGCGTGGTGCCCAGCCAGCCGAACGCGATCAGCGTCCCGCCCCAGGCGAGCAAGGCCGCCGCGATCACCGGCAGCAGTCCGGCGAGGGCCTCCAGCGCGCTCATTGCGGCACGCAGTAGTTGCCCGACCGCCTGGCCATCGGCGACCTCAGCCCCCGCCCTCGCGGCGAATGCGCCGAGCGGCCGGAACAGCGCGAACAGCACCAGCGCCACGAGAATCTGCGTCACGCCCCAGCCGATGCGCCACGCGTCGCGCTCGTAGCCGACGTGCACCGCGGCGATTGCGCCGAGCGCGAGGCTTTCCATGTGGCCGACGCCGTGGTGCAGCAGGCGCGAAGCGTAGAGCGTGAGCTGCGTTCCGCGCAGCGGGCCGGAGGGAAAATCGAAGCTTGCGACTGGTGTCTCGGGCGGCATCGTAGTGACAGTTACCTCAGCGCATAGGAGGTGACGATGCCGCCGAACACCGCGGCGCCGACCCAGTTGTTGTGCTGGAAGGCCTTGAAGCAGCCCTCGCGCGTGCGGCCTCGTATCATCCTGTAGTGGGTGCCCATAATCGCCGCGGCGAGCGTCAGGCCGGCGTAGTAGGGCCAGTAGAGGTGCAGGTAAGCGCCGACGCCGGCGAGGATGGCGAGCATCACGGCGTAGCTCGCCATCACGGCAGCGACGTCGTGGCGCCCGAGCGTCAGCGCCGAGGTGCGGATGCCGATTCTCGCATCGTCCTCACGGTCCACCATCGCGTACTCGGTGTCGTAGGCAAACGCATAGAACACGTTGGCGGCGAGCAACGCCCAGCAATCGGGCGGCAGCCGCCACTGGATCGCCGCGTAGGCCATCGGGATGCCGAAGCCGAAGGCGACGCCGAGATAGAGCTGCGGCAGGGCGACGAAACGCTTGGCGTAGGGGTAGGTCGCGGCGATCGCTAGCGCAACGAACGAGAGCTGCATCGCGAGTCGGTTCAGCATCAGCACCAGGCCGAAGGCAGTGGCGGCAAGCAGCAGGGCGAGCGCAAGCGCCTCTGCGGGGGAAATCTCGCCCGTCGCCAGCGGCCGGTTGCGCGTACGCTCGACCTGCGCATCGAACTTGCGGTCGGCGAAATCGTTCAGCGCGCAGCCCGCCGAGCGCATCAGCAGCGTGCCGACGCCGAAGATGGCGACCGCCTCAATGCTGGGGGAACCGCCCGCGGCGAGCCAGACGGCCCACAGTGTCGGCCACAGCAAGAGCAGGGTTCCGATCGGCTTATCGAGCCGCAACAGCCGCTCGTAGGCATCCAGGCGGCGGCCGATAAAATCGAGGTCGATGCGCATGTCTAGACTCTAGTGTAGTCGGAGCGGGCCCGCAGCCAGCGTTCGATATGGCGGCGCACGGGCGCCTCTTCCCCGGCGAGCAGTTCCTCGGCGGCCGCGCTTGCCGCCTTGACCAGCGAGGCGTCCGCCACCGTATCCGCGAAGCGCAGGAGCGGCTGGCCGCTTTGGCGCTCGCCGAGGAACTCCCCCTCGCCCCGCAGGCGCAGGTCGTGCTCGGCGATGGCGAAACCGTCCGCGTTCTCGTAGATCACTTTCAGGCGCGCGCGTGCAGGCTCCGACAGCGGCTCCTGGAACAACAGGATGCAGTCGCTCGAGCGCGCGCCGCGCCCGATGCGCCCGCGCAACTGGTGCAACTGGGCGAGGCCGAAGCGCTCGGCGTGCTCGATCACCATCAACGAGGCGTTGGGCACATCCACGCCGACCTCGATCACGGTGGTGCACACCAACAGCTGGGTCTCAGCGGTGGCGAAGCCTTGCATCGCCGCCGATTTGTCCGTCGGCGCCATGCGCCCGTGCAGCAGGCCCACGCGCAGCCCCGGCAGCTCTCGCCGCAACTCCTCGTGCGCGTCGAGCGCCGCCTGGAGGTCAAGGTCCTTCGATTCCTCGATCACCGGGCACACCCAGTAGGCCTGCTGTCCTTCGGCGAAGGCCGACCGGATGCGCTGCAGCACCTCGCCGCGGCGCGCGGCCGAGTAAAGGCGCGTGGTGACGGGCTTGCGGCCGGGCGGCAACTCGTCGATCACCGACACGTCCAGATCCGCGTGATAGGTCATGTGCAGCGTGCGCGGGATCGGCGTCGCGCTCATCATCAACTGGTGGGCGACCGCGAGCTCCGCCTTCTTGCGCAACTGCAGGCGCTGCTTCACGCCGAAGCGATGCTGCTCGTCGACGATGGCGAGCGCCAGGCGGGCGAATTCCACGCCCTCCTGGAACAGGGCCTGCGTGCCGATGGCGATGCTCGCGTCACCTGCCGCGATCGCCTTGCGCGCCGCCTTGCGCGCCGCCGCCGGCAGGCCGCCATGCAGCCAGGCGATCTGCACGCCGAGCGGCGCGAGCCAGGCTGAGAATTTGCGGTAGTGCTGCTCGGCGAGGATCTCGGTGGGCGCCATCACCGCCGCCTGGGAATTCGCATCCACCGCGGCAAGGCAGCCGATCGCCGCGATGATCGTCTTGCCGCTGCCGACGTCGCCCTGCAGCAGGCGTTGCATGGGATGGGGCTGCGAAAGGTCCCTCAGCAGCTCGGCCATCACGCGCTGCTGCGCGCGCGTCAGGCGGAACGGCAGCTTGCCGAGGAAGCGCTTGAGCAGCGGCCCGTTGGAGGGCAGTGCCGGGGCCGCCTTCTCGCGGCGCTTGCGGCGAGCCAGGCGCAGTTGCAGTTGCTGCGCCAGCAGCTCGTCGAACTTGACGCGCCGCCAGGCCGCCGCAGTGTCGCTGCCGGGCACGGGCGCATGCAGCAGGCGCACGCTCGCCTCGATCGGCGCGAGCGCGTAGTGCTTCTGCATCGCCGGGGGCAGAGTGTCCTCGATCGCTTCGTCCTCGAGCGCCTCGAGCACGAGTTTCCTCAGCGCGGCCTGGCCGAGACCGGCGGTGGTCGGATAGACCGGCGTGAGCGAAGCGGCCAGCGGTTCATCCGGCGCGACGATGCGGTAACGCGGATGGATCATCTCCGCGCCGAGCCGGCCATGCTTCATCTCGCCGTAGGCTCGCACCAGCTTGCCTTCCTCGATGGCGCGCCCGAACTGTTTCGTCTGGCTGCCGTAGAAGTTGAGGAAGCGCAGCACCAGACCGTCGCAGTGCACGACCAGCTGGCGCTTCGGGCGGAACGCGATCTCGGTGCTGCGTACCCGCGCTTCGAGCAGCACCGGCGCACCGACCGGCGCCTGGCCAGGAGGCGTGAGGCGCGTCTCGTCCTCGTAGCGCGCCGGCAGGTGGAACAGCAGGTCGAAGCGCGAGCGGATCCCGAGCCGGGCGAGCTTTTTCGCCGTCGCTGCGGGGATTTCGCGCTTCAACCGGCGTGCAGAATCGCGTCGATCTCGACCAGTGCGCCGCGCGGCAGGCTGGCCACGCCGACCGCCGCACGCGCGGGGAACGGCTGCGCGACGTGCTGCGCCATGATCTCGTTGACCTTTGCGAAGTGCGCGAGATCGGTGAGGTACACCGTCATACGCACCGTACGCTCCAGGCCGAGACCCGCCGCGCGCGCCACTGCGGCGAGGTTGGCGAACACGCGCTGAATCTGCGCGTCGATGCCCTCGGCGAGCTGCATGGTTTTCGGGTCGAGACCGATCTGTCCGGACAGATACACGGTGTCGCCGGCGCGGATCGCTTGCGAGTAAGCACCGATCGCCGCCGGCGCGTCGGCAGTCTGGATCGCAGTTTTCATGACGTTCTTGGGGTTTACAATCGCCTCGCCCATCTTAGCCGAAATGCCCTCCCCCCTGATCGCAAACCTCGAGAAGCTGCTCGGCACGCCGCGCGACGGCGCGCTGCTGCGCTACTCGCTCGGCACCGAGTACCTGAAGGCCGGCGAGCGCGAGCGCGGCATCGCCGAGCTGCATGAGGCGGTGGCGCGCGACCCGCGCTACTCGGCGGCGTGGAAGGCGCTCGGCCGCGCGCTGGCAGACGCCGGCCGCGAGAACGAGGCGCTCACCGCCTGGACGCAGGGCATCGAAGCCGCGCGCGCCAAAGGCGACAAGCAGGCCGAGAAGGAGATGACGGTGTTCGCGCGCCGCATGCAGAAGCGGCGCGGCGCATGAATCTCGGCCAGAGCCTGCGCAGGTTCATCCGCGGTGCGCCGCTCGATCCGATGTCGGCGAAGACCCGGCATTCCATCGTCCTCGCCGCGTTCTTCGCCTGGGTCGGCCTGGGCGCGGACGGCATCTCTTCCTCGGCCTACGGCCCGGAGGAGGCGTTCCGCGCGCTCGAAGGCCACCACCATCTCGGCCTGTACCTCGCGCTCGCCACCGTGCTGACGGTGTTCATCATCGCGCTGGCCTACAACCAGGTGATCGAGCTGTTTCCCACCGGCGGCGGCGGCTACCGCGTCGCCACGCATCTGGTGGGGCGCCACGCGGGGCTGGTTTCCGGCGCCGCACTGCTGGTGGACTACGTGCTGACCATCGCCATCTCGGTGGCGGCGGGGATGGACGCCCTATTCTCGCTGTTGCCGCTTGCGCTGCAAAAATGGAAGCTCGCCAGCGGCCTCGCCGTCGTGCTGCTGCTGCTGCTGCTCAACCTGCGCGGCATGAAGGA
>JANNTQ010000012.1:0-1621 GCA_031394435.1 Betaproteobacteria bacterium | reverse complement strand
TGGATGAGTACCTGACGGCCGCTCCGGCCAGTCCCGTGCAGCGGGTAGTTGGGCGTTGTTCCGGCGCAACTGGTCTGGTTACGTTCGCGCGCCGCCATAGCCCGGGCGCTTTCTGTCGTGCTTGACGACCAAGACCTTGATCTCATCCGCACCGGCGCGATAGATCACGGTGTACGGATAAACGCTCATCGAGAAGCCACGTCGGCCTTTGGTACGAGGTGATCCGATACCCGGGTGTTCGATGAGGAGATTGGAAAGCCGCTTGAACTCGGCGACGAACCGTGCCGCCAGAACAGACGATCCCTCGCGCTCGTAGAACGCCGCAGCTTCTTGAATGTCTTGTTCAGCGCCTGGGTGAAGCGTGATCGTAAGCGTTCAGGGGGCCTGGCGGGCAATCTGACTTACGCGACGTTCGCCGCGGTCATGGGCAGCAGCGATTGCGGGCGCTCACCGCGTAGAGACGCCTCGATGCTGCTGGTCACGTAGCCGACGACACCGCGTCCTTGCTGCCTCAGCGTGGCGGTCACCGTCAGCATCCGTTCCGCGAATCGGCTGCCGGCCTCGCTGTGAGTGCCGAAACAGAGTTTGCGCCAGATGACGCCGCGCCTGATCGCCCTCTCGGAGGCGTTGTTGGTGGGGCTGACGCCAGCCAATCTGACGAACGTCCACATCGCCGGTTCAAGCTTGAGGATCTCCCGGCAGGTTGCCTCCGTCTTGCTGTGACCGCAGACGCTCCCCCGGCGCAACAGGGCCTTCATCCGTCGCCGCAGCGCAACCGTGTAAGCTCGGAACGTCGAGCGCGCAAGCGTCCCGTCTCGGACTCGACGCCACCACTCAAAGAGAAGCTTCTCCTCCACGAGAAGGGCTCCTCCGATGCGCCCGGCTTGGCCGCCTGCTTCGACAAAGGCCTGGAAGTGTCGCTTGAGATGCGCCCAACAAAGCTGTCTCCACCTCAACGGCCACCAAGTGTAAGCGCACCAGCGGTCCGTCACCAAAACTCCCATGGCCTGCCCAAGTAGATCCTTGGCGACATCCGTGCCGCGTGAGGCGCGGATCAGAAAGACCGTGACCTGCTCGGTGAAGGCAACCCACAGCCAGACCGTCTTTCTGGCGCTGCCTTCGTACCAGCTTGTCTCGTCGGCCTGTTTGACCTGCTGCCGTTTGACGTAGGCCTGCGCCTCGGCCACAGGCCCCGCCAGCACCGCGCTCGCTATCCGCTCGCAGGCCGTGACGGACCCCAACGACATGCGCAGCCCAAACAGGTCCTGCATGGCTTCCGCCGCCGCCCTCCGGCCCAAACGGTAGAAGCTGGTCAACAGCGAGACCATCGCCACCACGCGCGGGCCGAAGGCTCCAGAAGGCACTCCCGCAGGTAGGTCGGCGGTGGTGACGGCGTTGCAGTGGCTGCAGCACAGCGCGTGGAGCCGGTATTCGGTGATGCGCGGCTTGATCTGGGGAAGCTCCGCGACTTGATGGCGACGCGGCGCCGGGTCTTCCCCGCGCAGCGCGGCCCCGCAGTCTCGGCATTGCGCGGGTTTGACCGGGACGATCTCTTCAACGTCGGCCTCGGGCACGAGTTCGCGCTGATGTCCCTGGTGCCCCGGCTGGCCGCCAGGCTTTC
>JANNTQ010000001.1:0-8916 GCA_031394435.1 Betaproteobacteria bacterium | reverse complement strand
AGCGCGAGCGCGGAAAGGAACTGCTGGTCGAACCCCAGCGCGTCTATCATCCACCAAGTCACGCCCGGCCCCGGCGTCGGAACCGCGCGATAGACGAAGATCACGATGGCGGTGCCGATCAGCGTCGCCCTCGCCTCGGGTTCCAGCTCGCGCGTCAGCTTCACCATCAGGAAAGTGACGATCGCGAACGATCCGGCAAAGACGATTTCCTGGCCGTACGGCGCCCGGCTCAGGCCCATGCCCAGCGCGAAGACGACGAAGGCGAGGCTTGCGCCGAGGATCCACCAGTTCGGCGCCGTGCGCCCGGCGTGTTCCACGACGAGCCGTTCAGCTTCCTCGCGGCTGAGGCCCCGCCGCTGCAGCGCCCGGACGCGCTGCGCCCTGAGGAAAGCGTGCACCGCCACGCCCAGCAACGAAATCGCGGGAATGGCGAGCGCCATCAGGTACACGTCGCGGTAGATGCCTGCCTTCTCCGCTTCCGGCAGCGCCTGTGCGCCGGAGAACAGATAAATATTGATGAGCGCGACCAGCACCGTGCCGCCGATGATCGCCACCCGCCCTAGCGTCTGCATAGTGATGTTCATGAGCTTGCGCGCGGCGGGCGAGATCGGCCGTCCATCCCCGTCCATGCGCGGCACCGCTTCCACGGTCATTGCGTCCGCCACGACGTCTTGGATCACGTAGCCGATCGGCGCGAGCAACGTGCTCAGCACGTACCACGCTGCGGCAGGCATCACGGCAATCATCGCCTCGCGGCTGCCGATGAGGGTGGCCATGATGAGCAGGCTCGCGGCAATGAGCCCCGCCCCGAGACAGACGAGCGCGCCCTTCCAGCGCCAGATCAGATCCACCAGATGCCCGAGCGGCATCTTGAGCGCCCAGGGAATGCCGGCCCAGAAGCCGAGGGCGGCGAGAAACTCGGCGGAAAGGCCGAGGTAGTCCTTGACGAAGAAAACGCCAACGATGCCGGTGAGACCCGAGATGCCGGCCGCCAGGTACACCATGAGCGGCGGAAGGTACGAGAGCCGCAGTTCGTGTCCAAGGGCGAGGAAGTTGAGCTCGATCCAGCGATACGTGGTGGCTAGCATGAACACGAATTGGTGACCGCGGCACGGTCGATGGCGATCTGCATCCGGCAGACCGGATCGATGCCGATGGCCGCGCGCCTCTCGCCCGTCCCCATCAGTTCGACAACCGCCACGGTATGCGCGACGTTCCTGAAACGCTGCTTCCCGCGCGGTGGATTCCCGTCCTCACGCGTGGGAACTGCGCTTCGCCTGCAGCGCGCCGTGCATTTCGGCAAGCGCGGTTTATCCGCAAAGATCGGCAATCAGCAGCGCCAGATTGATCTGGCGCGCCCCGCTTGGATTCATCGCGGCCCCGTGTTGCGCAGCATCTCGGTGCGCGCGGAGTGCACTTTGGCAGACCATTGCTTCTTGATGTAGGCAAGCACGGCCCAGATTTCCTCGTCCGACAGACTGCCGCCGAACGCGGGCATGTCGCTTGCGTAGCCCGCGGGCGCATGAGGCGGGACGACTCCGTTTTTCGTGATCGCGATGAGAAAGTGGTCCGGGTGGTGCCAGGTGTGGCCGCTGTCGTCGTGCGGCGGCGCTGGCAGCCGCCCGTTCGGAAGCCGCGTGCGCCAGGCGGGCTGGCCCTCGAGTCTTGCGCCGTGACAAAGGGCGCAGGTTCGCGCGTACACCTTCGCGCCCAGCGCCACCTTCACTGTGTCGCGCGGATCGGCGCGCGCGTCGTCGCCCGGACCCGGTGACTCGGTGCAGGCCGCGAGCGCCAACACGGTCGCCGACAGACAATTACGCAGAGCGCCACCAATCGGCGCGCACAGCGTCATAGCGGTTTACGTCCCAAAACGAAAAGCAGGAGCCTGCGGCACGCCTTGAACAGCGAATAGGTGAACGCAGCTCGCAGGCGCGTGCCGAAGCACCACAGGACGATCCTGTCGGCGAGACCCGTACCGGCGTGAAGCGTCGCCAGGGCGCGCGCGGCATCGGCCCCTGTGCGGCAGGCGCCACCCTCGACCACGGCGAAACCCTCCTCGAGGTCGATCCCGCAGCCCGCCAGCGCGCGAATCTGTTCGGGATCGGCGCGCGCATCCACGAGCGCAATCTTCGCCGCGGAATCCTCTAGCCGCAGATGATGGACGAACACGCGGCATACCGGGCAGCCGCCGTCATAGATCACGCGGATATCGGTCGAGCTTATCGCGATGCCTTCTGAAAGGACTCCGGCATGACCACTTTCGCCGCGGCGACCGGCCCTTCGTACGCGATCTTCCAGCGCCCGCCCTCCTCGACCCAGTACTGGCGCTTGCGCGTTTTCTGGGCGAGATTGCTGGAACGGTAGTCCTGATCGAAATTGACCGCGATCACGGCCGGTGTTCCGGGCGCTCGAAACAAGCTCAGGTTCGAAAGCGATACCTTGATCCAGGACTTTTCCGTGTTGACCCGCTGCTTGTGCGCGCGCCACGCCTTGAGATCCATGCCGCCTGAGCGGAATTCCCGCGCGTAATGCGTGAGGTAGCGCACGCTGTCGAGGCTCTGCCAGTCAGCAAGCCACGCTTCCAGTCGCTTTGCGAACGCGTCCCGCTCGGCGCGCAGTGATTCGGGTGCCACCCATTCGACGCGCTCGGCGATGACTACCGGCGTAGCGCCGACTTGCACCAGATTCGCGAGTTCCGCAATGTCCGGATTTGCGAGCGCGATGCAGCCGTCGCTCGCCAGCGGCGCTCGCGCATAAGTGTCCGAGGGGACGCCGTGCAGCCAGATCCCGAAGCCGGTCTTGCCACGCAACCGGTCCCATTCGTTCGGATAGTTGATCGGAAACGCTCCCCAGCCGTACAGGTCCGGGAGCTTGCGGCCGGGAATCTGCGATACGACGTGGTAGACGCCGAGCGGCGTTTTCTTGTCGCCTTCGCGCTGCTTGTCGACGCCAGACATGCCCAGCGTGGTGTAAAAACCGTCCACCAGGCGCGGCGTCCCGCCCGCGTTCTCGTACACGAAGACACGCGAGCCGCTGCCGTCGATCACGATCGCGTGGCGCTGCTGCGGAGCGAGCTGCAACAGGTAGCGCGGCACCAGGTCCGGGGGCGGATAGCCGTTGTTGGCGCGCAGCCGCAGCAGCGCCTCCGTGCGCAGCTCGTCGAGCCGCGCTTCGGCTGCATGACCGGTATTGCCGAACCCTGCGATGGGTCGCGAGCGAGCCAGCAGCAAGTCGCCGCGCACGAGGTGCGCGAGCCTGAAGTTCGGATAGCGGGCGATAAGCTGGTCGGCTTCCTCCAGCGCCGCGCCGAGGCGGCCTTGCCGCACGTTGTCCACCACGCGCGTGAACTGAACGTCGGCGCGATCGACACCCCCCTTGAGCGGCGCCGGGGCGGCGCCAACAATGCCGGGCACAGGCGCAAGCATCAGCGCGACGCAGAGAGCCAAGCCACGGCATCGAAACACCTTTATCGCGAACGACATCGCGTCAGGCTCCGGCGCGCCGCGTCATTGGAGCAAAGTGATGCTGTGCGCTCTGCGTATGCGGGTCATGATCGCGCATTTCACTTCAGTGGTTGCGGCGGTGCTGCTGGCCGTCGCCGCCGGCGTAGCCGCGCAATCGATCGTAATGCGCTACTTGCTCCTCGGTGAGGAGCAATCGCATACGCCGGTGCGTCTCGAGGTGCGACAGGCGGTACGCGCCCGCCAGCGCCGCGGCAGCGTTCACCGCCGTGGCGAGGGATGCCTCGTCCACCCTGCCGCCGCGGAACAGCATCTCCAGTGCGAGTTCGGAATCGACCAGCTTCGCGCCGATCGCGCGCGCCTCGGCCTTGTGCGCAACCATGAGCTGCCTCGCATGCGCCCGCTGCTCCGCGGAGAGGCCGAGTTGCTCGGACAGTTCCAGCGCGTGCTGCGGCCCCGGGAAGTGGTTCAATTCGGCGGACTTCGCATAGCCCATACCGGCTCCGGCGAGATACTGCTTCACTTCGTCTGCGGAAAGCGCCTTGACCTCGCGCGCCTGCTGGCCGGCATAGGGCTGCTGCGCGCCAACAAGCGGCGGCAGCGCAAGTGCGGTAGCGGCAGCAAGAAAAGCGAAGGACTTTACTGCATTCATGCTTGACTCCTCCGTCAGGATGGCTTCACGGATGGCTACTTCACGGTCTCGATCTTCGTGACGGTGAATGCGCCACCCAGTTTCTGCGCCTCGAACTTGACCTTGTCGCCCGGCTTGACCTGTTCGAGCATCGCCGGGTCCTTGACCCGGAACACCATGGTCATCGCCGGCATGTAGAGGTTCTGGAGCGGCCCGTGTTTGAGGGTGATCTTCTGCGCGTCCTTGTCGATCTTGCGCACCTCGCCGTTCGCGAGCGACGCCGACACCTGGGCGAGCGCCGCAGCTGGACATGCGAGGGCCGTTGCGATCAGCAATGTTGCGAGTCTCATCGTCTTCTCCTTGCAATCAAGGTTGTAGAAAGCCGGGTTATTTTTTCGGCTCGACCGTGATCTTGTCGATCATTCCGGCCTCGAGATGTCCCGGAATCAGACAGGCGTAGTAGAACTCTCCGGCCTTCGTGAACTGCCACGCGATGGTCTCGGTCTTGCCGGGACTGACGTGCGCCATGTACGGTTCGTCGTGTTCCATCCCTGGATGCTTCTTCATCAATTCGGCGTGCTCCTTCAGCTCTTTCATCGTGCCGATGACCATCTCATGCATGACCTTTCCCTGGTTCGTGACGACGAACTTGAACGTATCGCCCTGCCGTGCATGGACGTGGCCGGATGTGAAGTGCATCTTGTCGTTCATGCCCACCTTGATCGTGCGCGTTGCTTTCTTGGGATCGCCGGGAAGGCCGAACGGAGTTTCCCCGTTCGCCGCCGCGGTGGGCTTTCTCGCCGTCTTTTTGTCGTGGCTGCCGCCGTGACCCAGAACAACGCCGGAGTTCAGCGCGGCCGCAAGGCATGCGGCGATAACTTTCGAGTGCATTTGGATTCTCCGTTGGTGGTTAAGTGATTCGGTCGATCAGTGATGACCGTTTCCGGTCGGTTTACGCACTTTCAGCGTGTTCCCAGGCCCGGCGGGCTGAGTTCGACGCTCGGCGAACGGCGCTTGGCCCGTCCATGCGTAGGCCACCGTCCCTTCCGGGTGTTTGTACCAGCCCGGATCCTTGTAATCGTTCCTTGCCAGGCCCTCGCGCACCTTCAATACCGTGAACATGCCCCCCATCTCGAGCGGCCCGAAGGGGCCCGCGCCGCTCATCATCGGCAGCGTGTTGTCCGGCAGGGGCATCTGCATCTCCCCCATGTCGGCCATGCCGCGCTCGCCCATCACCATGTAGTCGGGCACCAGCTTGATTATTTTTTCGGCTATGCCGCGGTGGTCCACGCCGATCATGGTGGGAACGTTGTGGCCCATGGCGTTCATGGTGTGATGCGACTTGTGGCAGTGGAACGCCCAGTCCCCCGGTTCGTTCGCCGTGAACTCGATGGCGCGCATCTGGCCGACGGCGACGTCGGTGGTCACTTCGGGCCAACGTGCCGACTTTGCCACCCAGCCGCCGTCGGTGCACGTGACCTCGAAATCGTAGCCGTGCAGATGCATCGGGTGATTGGTCATCGTCAGGTTGCCGATGCGGATGCGCACGCGGTCGCCGCGCCGCACCGCAAGATGGTCGATGCCGGGGAACACGCGGCTGTTCCAGGACCACAAGTTGAAATCGGTCATGGTGGCGACCTTCGGCGTGTAGCTGCCCGGGTCGATGTCGTAGGCATTGATGAGGAACACGAAATCGCGGTCCACGCGCATGTACGCCGGATCCTTCGGATGCACCACGATGAAGCCCATCATGCCCATCGCCATTTGCACCATCTCGTCGGCGTGCGGGTGGTACATGAAGGTGCCCGACTTCTTCATCTGAAATTCGTAGACGAAGGTCTTGCCCACTGGAATCTGCGGCTGCGTGAGCCCGCCGACGCCGTCCATGCCCGAGGGCAAGAGGATCCCGTGCCAATGGATGGTCGTGTGCTCGGGCAGCTTGTTGGTGACGAAAATCCTCAGCCTGTCGCCCTCGACGCATTCGATCGTCGGTCCGGGCGACTGGCCGTTGTAGCCCCAAAGATTCGCCGTCATTCCCGGCGCGATCTGGCGTCGCACCGGTTCTGCGACCAGGTGGAACTCCTTCCAGCCGTCCTTCATGCGCCAGGGCAGCGTCCAGCCATTCAACGTCGCCACCGGGTTGTAGGGTCGCCCGTTCGGCGGCACAAGCGGCGGCGCCATATCGGGTTTGTCCATGAGCGGTGCCTCGGGCAGCGTGGCCGCCTGCACTTTGGACACCAGCGCCGCGCCGAACAGGCCGGCTGCCGAGGTGCGAAGGAAATTTCTGCGTGTGGTCATCGGAGCATTCCCTTAGTGACCGCCGCCGGCAGCGGCCGGCAGCGCGGTCTTCGTCGCGATTCCGGTGGCGCCAGGCGAGCCGGTGGTGAGCGCCATCTGCAGGTCTGCGTCCGCCAACCAGAAGTCGCGCTGCGCCTCGAGGTAGCCATTGACGCTCACCACGGCATCGCGGGAGTCGGCCAGCAACTCGAACACCGAGGACAGCATGCCGTTGTAGCGCAGCAGCATCTCCTCTGAGATGCGCTTCCTCAATGGCACGATCTCGTCGCGATAGTGCCGCGCGAGGTCAAATGCCGTGCGGTACGTGCCGTAGGCCTCGCGCACTTCCGAGCGCGTACGCACCGCCGCGTCCGCAGCGCGGTCGACCGCCTGCATATAGAGGTACTCGGCCCGGGCCGCGCGCGCACCGCCGAAGTCGAAGATCGGGATGCGCAGCTCCACCTCCAGGCCGCGCTGCACCGGCAGCCCGGTCTCGGCATTGCGCAGCGCCCCGACCTCGAACAGGTCCACGTATCGGGTCACCTTGGTCAACCCGAGGGACTTTGCGAGGCCCTCGGCGTCCCGGCGCGCCGCCTGCACGTCGAGCCGCTGGCGCAGCGCCTGGGCCTCGATCTCGCCGCCTTCGCGCGCAGCGCCCGGCAGATCTGGCAGCCGCCCGGGCAGCGCGTAGGTGATGTCCTCGCCCCAGAGTCCCATCAGCCGCGTGAGCTTCTCGCGCGCCACGGTCTGCGCCTGGCGGGCGCGCGCGAGTTGCGCGGTGGCATCCGCGTAGAACGCCTGCTCGCGATCGCGCGTGAGCCGCGGCCAATTGCCCACCTCGGCCATGCGCCGCGCGAGGTCCGCGCTCGCCTCCGCGGCGAGCTTCACGTCTGCCATGTATTTCGCGCTCTCCTGCGCGGCCACCGCGGCGAACCAGGTCTTGCGTGTCTCCAGCGCCAGCCGCAGCGCCTCCTCCGCGGCGCGATGACGGGCCGCCGCAAAGCGCTGCTCCTGTGCCTTGGTCGAAAGCGGAATCGAGATCAAACCGAGCACGTCGAAGAACACGCTCGCCTCGCGCTCGATTTCGCCGCCGCGCTTGAGCCGCGCGAACGAGAATGTCGGCCCGCTCCAGCGGCTTGCCTGCACCAAGTCCGCTTCGGCGATGCCGAGCTCGGCGTAGCGCGCCTGCAGGCCGCGGTTGTTGAGTAGCGCGATCTGTACGGCGCCTTGCACGGACAACGGCTGCGCCAGCAGCTCGGCGACCCGCGCACGCGCCGAGTCGGCCTCGTCGGCCGAGCGTATCCACTTCGCTTCGCCGGCTCCGCGCTCAGACACCGCCTTGCCGACCTCGCCGAACCCGCCGTCCGGGCTGAACGAGGCGCAGCCGGCGACAAACGCAAGCGCGGACAAATACCAATATGCGTGCTTCATGCTCGCTTTCTTCGCAATGAATGACTCGCGCGCAGCCAGCGGCCGCGGCGTCTCAGACTTCAGCGAAGCTAGGCGAGCGGAGGACGATCCAGCTGGTCGGTAATGAACGCCGGCGCGACGCGCTCGGCGAGGAAGTTGCGGTCCCGCGCGACTGCGGGCGAAGCCACTGCCTGAGCGGCGGAAGGCGCAAAGGCAGCGCCCGAGCAATGCTCGACGCAGATGTTGCACGACGGCGTGGCGGGCTTGGCCGGCTGGTCGCCGACGTCGTGGCGGGCATGGGAGCCCTCGCTCTGGCCGTGGTCGCCGTGCGCCGCGACGACCATGTCCTGATGCCCTGCGGCGCAATAGCCGATCGTCACCGCCGCCACCGCCCGCAAGGGCAGGAGGAAGGCGAGGATCAGGACGACCAGCGTTCTCAGCGCGCGCGGCATGAGGCCATTATGACATCGCCCGCACTTTCTGGTTCCTTACCCTCGCCCCAGGTCGCGCAGCACCTCGCGCGCGCAGTTGTGCCCCGGTGCCCCGGTCACCCCGCCGCCCGGGTGCGCGCCCGAGCCGCACAGGTACAACCCTGGCACCGGCGTGCGGTAGTCCGCGTGTCCCAACAGCGGCCGCGCCGACCAGAGCTGGTCCAGCGAGAGTTGGCCGTGGAAGATGTCGCCGCCGATCAGGCCGAACTCCTGCTCCAGGTCGGCGGGCGAGAGCGCCGAGTGCGCGATCACGCTCTGCCGGAATCCGGGGGCATGCGACTCGACCACGTCGAAGATCCGCTCGATCGCCTCCTGCTTGCGCGCCGCCCAGTCCGCCTCGGGCGCAAAGTGCTGGCAGAACAGGCTCGCCACGTGCGCGCCTTTGGGCGCCAGGGTGTCGTCCAGCGTGCTCGGGATCACCATCTCCACGATCGGTGCTTTCGCCATGCCGCCGGCACGCGCGTCCAAGTATGCACGGTCCATGTAGCCGAGCGAGGGCGCCATAATGATCCCCGACCCATGGTGGGGACCAGCCTCCGGCAGGCAGGTGAAACGCGGCAGCGCGGACAGGGCGACATTCATGCGAAAGGATGCCGAGCCGCACTTGTAGCGCTGCATGCGCTCGCGGAAGTCGGGCTCGAGCAGC